>JAZNJH010000019.1:0-33000 GCA_045577925.1 Eubacteriales bacterium | reverse complement strand
CGAATCCACCATCCCCCACCAGAAAAAAGCACACATTTGTCTACCGGACAAATGTGTGCTTTTTTCAACGAAATTTGCCCTGCGGGCAAGTGAAATAGCTTCGCTGTGAAATATTTGCTCCGCAAATGTGAAATATTCGCTGACGCGAATGTGGGCAAATTTCATTTCACATTGCGACTGCAAGGAGCAATATTTCACAATGTGCGACAGCACATTATTTCACATTCGGCATTAGCCGAATATTCCACTTGAAAAACGAATGCCTTTATGTTATAATAACCTCAACAAATAATTTTCAAAAACTTTTCTTGCAAAACGCTGTTAGAGGATTATTATAAGTGTCTTGACAGCAAATGAAAAATAATGAAAGGTGGTAAATATGAGAGAAACGTCTATTAAAGTTCATGCAATGATTGCAATGGCAATAAGTCTTGTCAGTTTTTCGTGACAGAATTAAAACCGTTACAAAGTTTCAGTAAAATAGGTGAACATTCGCGTCAGCGAATATTTCACATTTGCGAAGCAAATATTTCACAGCGAAGCTATTTCACTTGCCCGAAGGGCAAATTTCGTTGAAAAAAGCCAAGTCGAATTTCGACTTGGCTTTTTTCTTGGCAGGGGCACAAAGACTCGAACTCTGGACACGCGGTTTTGGAGACCGCTGCTCTACCAACTGAGCTATACCCCTTTATTTCGCTACGGTCGATATTATACCATATGCTTTGTCTTTTGTCAAGTATTTTTGCTATCCTTTATTTACTTTTGAAACAGAATATGGTATAATATATACCGTTATCTTAATCAGAAGTCAAAGAAAGGGGTGTTTTGATTGAATATTTTCCGCATGCGTCCCCTTCTTTCTATTTGTTTTGCTTATCTGGCGCCTCTCGCTGTGTTTTCTTATATCACAGACGGGAAGCGCCCTTTTCTTGTTTCTTTATACCTGATTTTTGCCGCGCTTGCTATTGTGGGTGTATCAGCATACAAGTTTATCCGACGCATCCCCTTTTCAAAAAGTTTTATTATTATCATATCCTGCATCATAATCTCGTCTGTTGCAGTTTTGCAAACACTTTTTATGTTCAACTTCAAATATAAATCCGCAAAAGAATTTGAGATGAAAAGCACACGCATAACCGCTTATGTCACAAAGCTTCACAGCGACCAGAGCGAGTATGCTTCCTTTATTGCACAGGTTAGTGAAGCAGACACAAAGGATGTCAACTTTTGCGTATCGGTGTTCGCAAGCTTTTCGCCTCAGATATCCGAGGGCGATATTTTCGTTTGCGATGCACTTCTGATACCGGCAGAGCCGTCACTTTATTACAACGAGACCATGCTGAAGCGGCAAAACATTCTTTTTACTGCGGACATAGAATCCACAGATTATTTTGAAATTACAGGCAAGCGCAAATCTTTTCTTACAAATTTTGATAAGCTTGGCGACGAGATCGGGTACAAATTCGACCGCACCTTTTCTAAGGGCACAGCCTCTCTTGCAAAGGCACTTTTACTCGGCGACCGATACGAGCTTTCAGAGATAACCGAGCGCGATTTCCGCAGGATCGGTATATCGCATATCCTTGCGCTGAGCGGAACTCATCTCGTGCTGATCGTCGGATTCATTATGTATTTTCTCAAATTCATAATAACAAGCGACAGGCTTCGCTTTATATGCGTTGCTCTCATCGCCCTCTTTACCATGCTCATAACCGGGGCGTCCCCGTCTATAATGCGAGCCGGCCTTATGCTGATCTACTGCCAGGCAGGCTATCTTTTGCGCCGTCGGTCAGATTTGATGACGGCGCTTTTTGCCGTTACAACGGCAATAGTATTGGCAGATCCCTTAAAAATCCTTGATGCAGGCCTTATTCTTTCGTTTGCTGCAACCTTCGGGATCGCTCTGTTTTCGGACATTCTGAGAAATACGTCACTGAAGCTTTTCGGCAATTCCTTTGACTCAAATATCCCCGTAAAGCTCTTGCGATACTGTTTTGAATCTCTTTGTATATCATTCTTTGCAGGAGTCTTCGTTACTCTTGCATCAGTTTTCATATTCGATTACGTTTCACTTGTCAGCGCGATCTCAACGCTGATATTTACACCCGTCATCATTGCCTTCATGGGAAGCTGTGCGCTAACTCTTTTATTAAGCTTTATTCCACCGCTATCAGACTTTTTCTTGTCAGCATCGGAAGGGCTCTGCGAAGCGATAGGTAACCTTTCATCCTGCTTTTCAGATAAGGATTTCATTTGCGTTTCAACCGGGTATCCTGTAATGCAGTCGCTTGCAATCATCTTCATCATTGTTTTTCTTTATTTTATGATAAAGGATGCAAGCGAAAAGCGTTTTGCCGTATTCTCACTCTTGTTTTCTCTTATATTCGCATTTTGTCTTACTTTCTGTATCACAAAAGACCTAACTGTAATACATCTTTGCGTTATTTCAAGCGAAAAGGACGACGGTATAGTTCTTTCAAACTCGCAAAATAACGTGTATATTGATATATCGGGCGGCTCTTCCGCATCGTCTGCGTCGGCAGCATATGCCCTCAGCAATTACAGAGGTACGGATATAGACGTTTATATGCTCACTCATTATCACTTTGACCACATATCAGCGCTGAGAAAGACAAATGAGCGTTTGGTTATACGTAAATTACTTTTGCCTGCACCCACAAACGACACCGACAAAAAATACGCCGCATCTCTCGAAGAAACTGCCCAAAAGCTCGGCATTGATCACGAGTATTATGAATCAGACAAGGCGCTCGTGATAAACAGTGTCAGTATAACTTCGTATAAGCCTGACAGGGTATCGGGCTCTTCTCATGCGAGAATTGCCCTCTGTATTGAAAAAGCGGGAGAAGTATTTGTTTACTCTGCAGGATACAATGAAAAATGCGAGAGCTTCAAGCTCTATTCAGATGCGCTTGAGAAAGCAGATTTTGTCATAAAAGGCAATCACGGGCCAAAAGCGAACGATACCTTAATGTTATCCGCGCTGACTTCTGCTCACTGCAAGCTTATTGTTTATCCCAAAGCTTTGGAAGATTCCGAAACTATATTGCGGCAAACGGTTTTACCTTACGGTTATCACGAGATAACGTCTTTTTCAGACTGAGTTGCCTCAAATCTTCTGTAAGCTTTATAAATACAGTTGCAAAGCGGTATCGCCGCAAAGGATAATATAAACCAGAAAATACTGTATAGCGGGCATATCTGCCCAAGCAGATTAAAGGGCCTGTCCGAGTAATCCCATACGTTTAACTCGAACACAATATTCACACATACACCCACCGCAAATTCTATTGCCGTTATAGATACGGCGCAGGTGAGCACCCGAAGCAAAATAGGAGAGGCGAGCGGCGCAATCTTATAAATTATCAAAAAGCATACCCCTCCGGTAAGGACCATGCTCGGATGCGTATACCCTCTCCACAAAAGCTCGATCTGCGCATACATCGCTCCGCCTGCAAGTAATATGCTGATATGTTCAACTGCCTTTTTCATAAATCCCCCGATAAATATCACATGATATTTTATCTTTAACCCTGCACTGCGATTTATGCATAAAATAGCCTTATTCTATTGCAAAAAACAGGATAATGTGGTATACTTATTTAGATTTGTAGCTTTAAAGGAGCGCCTTTGATGAAAAAAGTAAAAATGCTCGTTTCCCGCAAGCCGGGAAAGATAAGTATAGATAATTTTGATGAACTGAAGGAATATATAACACAAGCCGTTAAGCCGTATACTATTGGTAAAAACGGCGAAAACGCATCCAAAGCAGCTTATAACAGAAAGATGTTACTAAAGCTCAAGGGTGAGCTTGAAGCAGGAATAAAAGAGGCAATAAACGTCTACAGCGTGCCTCTTGAAGAGGTTAAGTTTTCGCTTATTAAACTTAGTGCAATTATCGATGCTCCCATCGCGGCAATAGACGAATACACCAAAAGCAACACCGTCAACAACAAAAATAAGCTCTTGGCTTCAATACGCGCGTTTTTTGAAGCAAACTGCGCACCTCTTGGTGAATACGCTGAAAGCATTATCGAAAGTCCTGCTTTCATCGAAGCTAAATGGCTTGAAATGAAGGCGCTGACAATGAGCACAAAGCACGCTATCCTTGAAAAGATAAGCCTTGCGGCAAAGGATATTTCCTCAATCGAAACCACAACGCACAGCCTTGCTCCGGTTATGCTGGCAAAATACTTTGAAACGCTTTCGATAAGCGACGTTATAAGCTTCAGAGAAGCGATCGTCAAGGCGGCAAACGGAAGGCTTGGAAGTATTGTCAGAACCGCAGACGAGGGCGGCGGACAGGGCGAGATAGTCCTTAACTGCTCTGAGGATACATTTCTCAGAACGCTAGATCAGTTAAAGCTGATGAACGTGGATTTTCACGTGAGATCATGCACCTATCCCAACGTTCTGCATGAGATAAAAGAGCCGTATTTTGATTCATTCGTTGCTCTTGATATAGAAACGACAGGCTCATACGGTGCGGCAAGCGGAGACTTGCCTGCAGAGATCACCGAGATCGGAGCTGTTAAGGTTGTAAACGGAGTTGTCACCGATACTTTTTCAATGCTTGCCAATCCCGGCAGAAGCATCACGCCTCACGTTGTAAAGCTCACTCACATAACCGACGAAATGGTGGCAAACAAGCCCCCTGTTGACGAGGTTGTTAAAAAATTCATTGAATTTGCAGGCGACAGTATACTTGTCGGGCACAGTATAAAGTCAAGCGATCTTCCCTATATATGCAAGGTTGCGGCAAAGGCGGGGCTTGAATTCAAAAACGAGTTTTTTGATACCTGCGACTATGCGGCAAGGCTCAAGGATAAATACGGCTGGCAAAAGATAAAGCTTGAATATTTAAGTGAGCTTTTCGGTATAAAGCAAAAAGAGGCTCACCGCGCATCAAGTGATGCTCAAGCAAACGTTGGCGTTTATTTTGCCCTTAAGGCTCTCAAATCCGACTGATTACAAGTTTAACTTATAAAAAAACAGACAATAATTATATATATACCCCTAAAGGACAGGTTTTAATATGAAAAAGACTAAAATTGTATGTACGCTCGGACCCGCTTGCGAATCCGACAATGTAATAGAAGAAATGATGCTTGCCGGCATGGACGTGGCAAGAGTGAATTTTTCGCACGGCACGCATGAACAGCATAAGATTACGATAGATCGCTTCAAGGCTCTCAGAGAAAAGCTTGGAACTTACACCCCTCTGCTTCTTGATACAAAGGGCCCTGAGATCAGAACGAAATCCTTTATAAATCCTCCCGTTACGCTTGACGCAGGACAAACATTCACATTATGTATGTACGACACCGAGGGTGATGAAAGTAAAGTTTCGGTTACACATACAGGACTTTACAAAGATATAAACGTCGGCAGCCGTATACTTATTGACGACGGCCTTATCGAAATGAGGGTTGAAGATAAAAACTCTCGCGAGATAATCTGCCGCGTTATCAACGGCGGCAAGGTTTCAAACAACAAAAGTGTTAACGTTCCCGGAGTACATCTTTCGCTGGATTTTCTCTCCGAGCGCGACAAGTCCGATATAGAGTTTGGTATCAGAGAAGATTTTGATTTTATTGCCGCATCATTTACACAGTGTGCAGACGACATATTGAAGATACGTCATTTTCTTGAAGCGCATAACTGCCACGACATACTGATAATCGCAAAGATAGAAAACGGCGCGGGTGTTGAAAATATCGATGAGATACTCGGCGTTGCCGACGGTATCATGGTAGCCCGCGGAGACCTTGGAGTTGAAATTCCGCTTGAGGATATACCGGTTATTCAGAAAAGCATTATATCAAAGGCCTATACAGCCGGAAAGCCGGTTATAACGGCAACGCAGATGCTTGAAAGCATGACTCATAATCCGCGTCCCACACGTGCCGAAATAACCGACGTTGCAAACGCGATATACGACGGCTCGAGCGCTATTATGACTTCAGGCGAAACTGCCATCGGCAAGCATCCCGTTGAGGTCGTTCGCACAATGGTCAAGATCGCAGAGAGGACAGAAAGCGATATTGATTATTCAAGTAGATTTTCGCGGTTTGCTCCTCACGGATTCTTAGGCGTTACCACAGCAGTATCGCACGCGGCATGCACAACGTCGCTCGACCTTGATGCAAAGGCTATAATAGCCGTTTCAAAGTCGGGAAAAACTCTTCGTATGATAAGCCGATTCAGACCAAAAACAATGATAATCGGCTGTACTCCCGTCGAAAAGACCTGCCGTCAGCTTAAGCTCTCCTGGGGCGTTACCCCTCTCGTTATGGAAGAGAGAGAAAGCACCGACGATCTTTTCGATCATGCAATAGCCCGCTCAATAGAACAGGGGCTTGTTTCAATCGGCGACCTTGCTGTGCTTACCGCAGGAACTCCGCTTGGCATCTCGGGCACAACGAATATGATAAAGGTTGCTATAATCGGCGATACGCTTGCAACGGGCATGGGTATCGGCGACGGTATCGTATGCGGCGAGCTTTGCGTATGTCAGAATGATGACGATGCTCTTAAGAACTACAAGAGCGGAACTATTCTCGTTATTCCCTTTACAACGAATAAAATCATTGACGTTATAAGAAATGCCGCAGGAATTATCTGCGAGCAAAACGGCGCTGATTCTCATGCGGCTATTATCGGCAGAGCACTTAACATTCCGGTTATCGTGGGCGCTGCGGGCGCTACCAAGATCTTAAAGAGCAAGACTGCCGTTACGATCGACTGCAAAAAGGGAATTGTATTTAACGGCGATATTTACAAATAATCTCTTACTGCATATCCTTTTATTAAAAGAATCTGTGGCCTTTGGCCGGAAAAGAGGACATCTTGAAAAAGTTTGATCAATTCGTAAGCTTTATAAAGAACAAGAAAGTGGCTCTCGTGGGGCTTGGAATATCAAACACTCCACTTATTGATTTTCTGTTGCGTGGCGGTGCTCTCGTTTCGGCACACGATAAGAAAACAGAAGCTGAGTTTGACTCTGATTTTATAAGCTCTTTGAAGGATAAGAATGTCAAACTCTTTTTAGGCAAGGATTACCTTGATTATTTTGATGAGGATATTATAATAAAAGCGCCGGGTATCAGACGCGATGCAGGCGCTCTTGCGCTTGCAGTCGAAAGAGGTGCGCTGCTTACCTCCGAAATGGAGCTTTTCTTTAAGCTTTCAGGCTGCGAAAAGCTTGCCATAACGGGAAGCGACGGCAAGACCACCACGACAACACTCACCTATCTTATGATGTGCGAGCATTATAAGGATACCGGGCGCACAGTATACGTTGGCGGTAACATAGGTAAGCCTCTGCTCTCCCAGGTTGAAGAAATCAAGGATAGCGACATAGCCGTACTGGAGCTGTCAAGCTTTCAGCTTCACGCCATGGAGATTGCGCCCGATGCTGCTGTAATAACCAACATTTCACCCAATCACCTTGACTGGCACACAGACTATAATGAATATATCGACTCAAAGCACCGCATATTTTCCTTTATGGAGAGTGGCGTAATAGTACTTAACTTTGCAAACGATATAACGAGAGTAATCGCCGAAAAAGCATCTGACGGAGTGGAAGTACGCTTCTTTACGTCGGGGGATATTGATGATATCGACGCAAAATACTCTGCCGTTTATAAAAAAGACAGCAAAATATACGTGCGTGATGCAAAACTCGGTGAAAATATTTTTATAATGAACGAGTCGGACATAATCATTCCCGGCAAGCATAATGTTGAGAATTACATGACAGCTATCGCTCTGCTGTACGGTAGGGTTGACAACACGGTGTTTGGGAAAATTGCCACAAGTTTTGGCGGTGTTGAGCACAGAATTGAATTTGTTCGTGAGCTTGACGGCGTAAAGTATTACAACAGTTCAATAGATTCAAGTCCCTCTCGTACAATGGCGGCTCTTGAGTCCTTTGACAAAAAGGTCGTAGCAATCATGGGCGGTTATGACAAGAATATCCCCTATGATGTTATGGGCGACTGCGTTTGCACTCATACTCGTGCAGTAGTGCTCACGGGAGCGACGGCTGAAAAAATAAAGTCGGCAATTGAAAACTGCAGTGAGGCAAAAAAAGCGCTTCCCGATATTTACGTTATTGACGATTTTGAAGAAGCTGTAAACAAGGCGCGTGAAATAGCAAAAGAGGGCGAGTCGGTTATACTTACTCCTGCCTCGGCAAGCTTTGATAAATTCAAAAACTTCGAAGTTCGCGGAAACTTCTTTAAGGATATAGTAAACAAGTTCTGACAGAGGGACATTTTATGACATATGAAGAAAGAAAAGCACAGGTTAAAAGCTATCTTGGCAAGCTTGTTGATGTTGAAATAGACCGACCTATTGGATATGTTCATCACAAAAAGAATTATGATCTTCACTATCCCATAAACTACGGCTTTATACCCGGTGTTATCGGCGGCGACGGTGAAGAGCTTGACGTGTACGTACTCGGAACAGAAAAGCCTGTTGAGAAATGCCGTGTGCGCATAATCGGCATCGCACACCGAGAAAATGACGTTGAGGATAAGCTTATCGGCGCGCCCGACGGCATGAGTTTTACAAGTGATGAGATGGCTCAGGCAGTTGCCTTTCAGGAAAAGTACTATAATACAACGATTGAATCAATATAAACAACAAAAACCAGCACGGAAAAATCCGTGCCGGTTTTATCTGTTATAATTACGCCTTGTTTACAGAACCGAAGAGTTCCATCTTTTCCTTGACTGTTGCCTTGATAGCTTCAACGCCGTCTGCAAGAAGCTTTCTCGGGTCAAAGCCCTTACCCTGAAGGTCCTTGCCTGCTTCGATATACTCTCTTGTTGCCTTTGCAAATGAGAGCTGGCATTCTGTGTTAACGTTGATCTTGGATACGCCAAGAGAGATCGCCTTCTTTATCATATCCTCGGGAATACCTGTACCGCCGTGAAGAACGAGGGGCATGGGAGACGTTGCCTTTGAGATCTCTTCAAGAACGTCAAAACGAAGTCCTGCCCAGTTTTCAGGGTACTTACCGTGAATGTTACCGATACCTGCAGCAAGCATGTCAACACCGAGATCAGCGATCATCTTGCATTCATTAACGTCTGCAACCTCGCCGCCGCCAACAACACCGTCTTCTTCGCCGCCGATAGAGCCAACCTCTGCTTCAACAGAGATGCCCTTTTCGTGAGCTACCTTGATGATCTCCTTTGTCTTTTCAACGTTCTCGTCTATTGCATAGTGAGAGCCGTCGAACATTACGGATGAAAAGCCTGCTTCCATTACCTTGTATGCATGCTCATAGCTACCGTGATCGAGGTGAAGCGCAACGGGTACTGTGATACCAAGTTCTTCGATCATGCCCTTTACCATTCCAACGATAGTCTTATATCCGCCCATATATTTGCCTGCGCCCTCGGATACACCGAGAATTACAGGGGAACTTAATTCCTGCGCCGTCTGGAGTACAGCCTTAGTCCATTCAAGGTTGTTGATATTGAACTGACCAACAGCATACTTTCCTTCTTTAGCCTTTAATAACATTTCTCTTGCAGATACTAACATTTTTTCTACCATCCCTTTCTTTCTTACAGGTTAATTTAATTTAAAACCTGTATATTGTTTATACATTTTACTCCAATGAATATTATACAGATTTTTCCCATATTTGTCAAGTTTATATAAGATATTATAAAATAAAATTTCTCCGCCCCAAATATGGGCGGAGAAATATACTTATGCCTGTGTATCTGCTACTTCCTTTTCAACTCTCGTAAAGGTAAACACGATCACATCATTGCTTGCAACTAAGGTGTCGTCATGATTTCCTTCAACTTCTTTGTCGTTTACAGAAACGTTCCACATTTCATCGTAAATAGGTGTAACTTTTGTTGTATAGTCGTCTACGTAATCAAGATTATTACCGTCTGCGGTCTTGTCGTAATCATACTCTGTTCTCTTGAGCGCGTCAAGTGCTGAATCGAGAAGTGAATCTCCTTCGTCAAATACAACTACCGTGTCTTCAACGATAACCTCACCCTCTGCTTCAAATCTTACAGTTACAAAATCGCCTGTCGGAATATAAGTATAGTTATATACTACCTTGCTTCCCTCTGTAACAATATTTTCGCCGGCACGACCCTTAGGCTCCTTGCCGTCAATTGTATACTGCCAATAATATCCGAGCTTGTTACGTACAACTTCCTTGTATGAACCGAGAGCCTCGATAGTATCCATCTCGTCATTGAGCTTATACTCAATTCCCTCTCTGTCGCAATATGTAATCATGGCGTTAATTACACTGTCTCCCTCGTCAACACCGACAACACCTTCTGCAAGTACACCGTATTCATCAGAGCTGATTATAATGTTTACTTTCGTATCACCCTCTTTTACGGTATCGTCCTTACCGCAGGAGTAAAGAGAACAAGCTGCGAGTACAACGACGAGTATAAGAGCAAGTATTTTAATTTTTTTCATACGAACCTCCGTTTTGCATAGCGTTTTAATTTTCATCATTCCTGATTTAAAAGAGCAACCGCTTTGCTCTTTGACTTCCTTTCAAAAGTATACTATTTTTTTTGCCTTTTGTCAATATATTTAACACTTTTTAAGGATTAAGAAATATAATAGCCAGATTCAAATACGCCGCAAAGAAAAGCCAGAGCCAATATATGAACATAATAAGCGCGCTTATAAAACTTATATTACTATAACACAAAATGACGAAAAACGTGAGAATTATCATCGCTGCAAGCACTACCAAGGCAACAAAGAACAGCTCTGCTGTAAAAAATATCGGCGACCATAAAAGGTTGAGTAAGAACATTACGCAAAAATATAAAAGTCCCCTTGATTTTGAAACCTTAAAGCACTTATCTCTGTTTGATATTATAATCCCCGTTGCGCCGCCTATGAGAACGTATAAAATACTCCATATTATGGGAAATACAAAGGCAGGCGGTGCCGCTTGCGGCAGGCACAAGCTCCCATATAAATCAAACCCGCCCGACACAAGACCTGATATTATTCCGAGAGCAAGGCATAAGAGTGCTGACAGCAGAACCGTTTTCAGATTAAAAGAGCTCATCTCGCAGAGCAGTTTATTTTTAAGCGAGCATTTTTTCATATAAATCTCCATTCCGCCGCCTACAGGCGGCACAAATAGTAAAATGAAATCCTTGGCAGCGCATAAAATGCGCCAAAATGGGTTGGGCCCCATTTTGCATGGATTTCGCACGTGAAATAATAAAGTAAAACATACTGCAGATTAAACTTTCACGTTAAAATCACCTCATAATATCCTATGAGGTGATTTTTGTATTTATTCGGTTATACTCCGAGCCACGGCGGCATCGTTTCATGAGAATCGCGTGTTTCTTTTTCAGACTCGTCGCGGTTTTCTTCGATTTCGTCGCTCACGTCCTCGTCCTCAAATTTTTCATTGTCAGGATCAGGCTCTATGAGCTCGTCTGTTACTTCCTCTGAGCCGGATTCATCTTCAAACTCAGAAGAATTCGCCTCATCATAATGCTCGTAGCATGCTGAGTTGAACTGCCTGCCGCCCTTCAAGTTGGTAGTTCCCACGTACGTTTTTTCAGGTATAGCTTTTTCAAAGAAGGGAACGCCCCACCAGAGTCCGGGCTCAAGGCCCTTGGCAAGCGGCTTATATACGTACTGAGCATCTGTAACCGTTATCTCTATCGGGAAGCTTCTCTCTGCCTGTATCATGCCAACCTTGATAATATTCTCTTCGGGGCAGTCGCCAACGACAACTCCGCCCGTAATGCTGTCGTACTCAACGAGAATATGGCAGTCGCAGTATTCGGTAGGAACTGTTGAGCTTGTGAAATATCCCGTTTCCTTGCGGTTTCCTCTCGGGTCACTTCTGCAAGCTTCAGTCAAAAGCTTTCCTGAATCACGGCAATATTCTGCTGTTGTAACACCATCGGCAATCTTAAATTTCTTTATCGGTTCTCCGCCTGCCGCCGCTTCGGCTATTATATCCTCGTGAAGCTTTGTCATCACGTTATCCCACGGCACTGTTGTGGGGCTGAATGAAAGACTGTCAAGAGACTGAGGAATGTCATATCCAAACCATATTCCGGCAACGTAGTATGGCGTAAAGCCTATAAACCAACGGTCGTAGTCATCATTGGTAGTACCCGTCTTACCCGCCGTGTTTATCTTGTTTTTAAGAGTGATATCTGTGGCAGTACCGCTCGTTACTACGTCCTGAAGCATTTTTACCATTATGGAAGCATTCTGCTCGCTCATGATAACTTCGC
The DNA here is from genome assembly GCA_045577925.1 of Eubacteriales bacterium. Classification (GTDB taxonomy): domain Bacteria; phylum Bacillota; class Clostridia; order Oscillospirales; family CAG-272; genus UBA4717. Next base: position 20,692 of record JAZNJH010000019.1, on the reverse strand, counting down.
TTTCAGGCTTGTTTTCAAGAATAACGTTGCCCTTGCTGTCTACAACCTTATCCCACATTCTCGGCTTGTTGTATACACCGTTATTGGCAAATATCTGATATCCTGCTGTCATTTCAAGCACGTTGACGCCGTACGTCATACCGCCCATTGCAAGAGCAGATACAGTTTTATCCGAAAGTATCCTTCCGTTAACGTCTGTGTACTCTATAAAGCTGTCCATATGGAGCTTGTTTTTAACAAAGTCAAACGACTCCTCGATACCGAGCCTGTCAAGTATTCTTACAGAAATGGTATTTACCGAGCGGCGAAGCGCATCGTGCACGGTTGTAAGTCCGTTATAAACGTAGGGCAGATTCTTCGGGTAAGGAGTAGGATCGGGGAATATAGTCTCACCGTTCTCATCCTTAGGAAGCGCTTCGAGCGCCTCCTCGGAATATTCCTTGGAATTAAAGGTTACGGGCACGTCGTCAAAAACGCTGCCATAGGTGATAAGTCCGTACTCGAGTGCTGGGCCGTATACCGACAGGGGCTTTATCGAAGATCCGGGCGAACGTGTTGTCTGCGTTGCACGGTTGAGTATTCTGTTGCTGACCTTTTCGCCCCTTCCTCCAACAAGCGCGAGCACGTCGCCCGTCTTGGGGTCAATTATCGTCATAGCCGATTCAGGCTGTACCGCATTGTTTGCCTTTGGGAAGCTGTTTTCGTTTTCGTATACTTCCTCTAAGACCTTCTGGATCTCAGGATCCATAAGCGTATATATCTGAAGACCACCCGACCAAACGAGGTTTGAAGCGTATTCGCTTGTAAATCCGTATTCTTCCACAAGCGCGTCTATAACGTCTTCGATAACCGCATCGGTATACCAGCTGTTTGACGTGCTTGCCGTCGTTACGGCACGTCCCTTATAATTAAGCTCAAGCTCCTTGTCGTAAGCCTCGTCATACTCTTCTTTCGTTATTTTCTCATACTTGAGCATCATGTCAAGTACGGTATTACGTCTTTCCCTGTTGTTGTCGGGGTTGAGGACGGGGTCATACTTCGTAGGCGCATTTGTAATGCTCGCTATTGCGGCACACTCTATGAGAGTCAGCTCGGATACGTCCTTACCGAAATAGGTATACGCCGCCGCCTGAACTCCGTTACAGTTCTGAGAAAGGAATATAGTATTCAAATACATTTCCATTATCTCGGATTTTTCTTTTTTCTTTTCAAGGTTCAGAGCACGAAGTATCTCCTGGACCTTACGCTGTATGGTAACGTCATCGTCCTTGGTAAGATTCTTGATAAGCTGCTGGGTAATAGTTGAACCACCGTAACGTCCCGTGTAGGAAGTGACGAAATTCACCACGGCGCCCGCCGTTCTGTACCAGTCAACACCGTTGTGCTGAAGAAAACGATGGTCCTCTATCGAGATGAAGGCGTCAACAAGGTTTTCGGGAATATCGGTATAGCTGACCCAGATATTATTCTGAGCACCGTAAAGACGCTGGTCCTCTATCTCAACCGCCTCGCCTATCCTGTATTCGCGGTCCTCATAATCATAGTAATATATCTTTGAAGTGAGGCTCTGCCCAACGTTCAACAGCGACTCGTCTATTTCAGGGTCAAGATAATTATTGATATATACGGCAAACGTACATCCGACTATGATACCCGTTATAAAAAGTATCAGTATAAGTGTCAGAAAAGTGTTGAGTATATAAGTGAACACTTTTTTGGCAGTGCGTGACGTTTGCTTTGAGCTTTTAGTTTTAATAGGCAGCTTGCTCATTTCTAAACACGTTTCCTTTCAGAGTATATTACTTATTATTTTCATTAAATTCCTGTTTATGTTACAAATTACACTATGTAAAGTATAACTTGTCTTTTTGAATACTTTGTGAATATTTGGCGATAATAAAATTACGGCATCGCAAACTCCCGTAAACATTACATGAACATGCAAAGAAGTATCGGCAGAAATATCGCGGGCAGGTAGTTTACCACCTTTATTTTTGTAAGCCCGAGCATATTAAACGAAAGACCAATGATAAGTACAGAGCCTGCGGCGGTCATTTCGGCTATAACTATATCGCTGAGTATCGGGGCAAGAAAGCCTGCGAATAACGTGAGCGCCCCCTGATATATAAGCACGGCAAATGCGGAAAACAGCACTCCTATTCCCATTGACGACGCAAATATCACGGCCGATATACAGTCGATAGTGCTTTTCGCAAACACAGTGCTGTGATCGTGCAAAAGGCCGCTCTGAAGCGAGCCCACAACTGCCATTGCACCGACAATGAACAACAAGCTTGAGCTTACAAAGCCGCGCGCAACAGAGCCTTCCTCGTTTTTGCCCTTAAGCCTTTTTTCAACAAAGTTTCCAAGCCATATCATGAAATCGTCAAGCCGTAAAAGCTCACCCAAAAGGCCGCCTATCGCAACCGAAAGAATAATTATCAGAGAATTCTGTCCTTTCATAACTCCCTGAATACCGATAACGAGCACGCAGAGCGAAAGGCCCTTCATTATCGTGTCGCCGATCCTGTCGGGTATTCCCCTCTTAAGCAAAAGCCCGAGAGCGGCACCAAAAAGCACTGCGATAAAATTGACAAATGCTCCGAGCATTGACGACTCCGTTATTATTTGAAATACATTTTTTATAGTTTCCACAAGTGTCTCCCAATAAATAAAACCGTGAAAGGTGAATTATTAAAATGAACCAGCCGTATAACGACATGTATAAATACGTTTCAAGAAAAACGTTTTTCGCCTCTCTTATAATGGTCTGCGCTTTTTCCCTGCTCTGTACCCTGAGCGTTCTCTTTTACTCGCAAAGCAAGCCCTACGATAGATCTGAGATACCGTATCCTCCCGAATACGTATATGCATCAGCTCCCGTATCGGCTTATATGCTCATTAGCTCAAACGGTTATATTGCCGTTTGCGATTATGCCGATCTCAGCCTTATCGAGGTGCTTGACATATGCGTCAGTGATCTTTCAGATGACACACAACGAGCACTTGAAAGCGGAGTATACGTTGCTTCACTGTCTGAGCTTATATCCACAGTAAAAGCGTATACAAGCTGATTATTTGTAAACTACGTTTTCCTCTCCGAGAAGCTCTTTGTATTCCTTTATGAGAAAATCGCTTATCTCAACAGAAAGTCTGTTATCCGTCATGTATTCTCCCTTTCTGCTGTTATAGAATATAACGGGCGTGTTTCCCGCAAATATTGCACTCAGCGCAAGAGCTCTTTTGTACTTAGCGCTATGTTCTGAGTCTACCCTTAAAAACAGTCGCTTAGCCTTGTGTGTGGCGGCTGTTTTTTTGTTTTCAGGCTTGTTTGCCCCAAAGTTCTCAAAAGTTTTTGTACCGTTTGTTGCAAGAGGCAGGATTTTATCAATTATAACCTTGCCAAGCTCACCCTCTCTTATCGAAAGCTTGCCCTTAACCGATATGGGCTTGTCAACAACAAGCAGATGCGTATAATTTTCAAGAATCTTCGGAAAAGCGATAAGCTCAAGCTCGCCGCTTGAATCCTCAAGGGTTAAAAACATCATCTTTTCCTTGTTTCTCGTATACTTGATACTGCGCGAGCTTATTATTCCGCTTACTATAACCTCGCTTGAATTTTCGTAATAAGGAGTTATCTCCTCTGAGATATCGTCGTCCGACTGCGACTGTGAAACGATCTGTGCTATCGGCACCGAAGAAAGCGCGCTTATATGCTCAGAAAAGCCGTCTAGGATATGGCCCGAGAAATAAAGACCTGCACACTCCTTTTCAAAACGAAGCATATCGCGAAGCTCAAGCTCGGGTATGTCGGGGTACTCTATTTCTACCCCCTTGACTCCCGAAAGCGCGATATCCGAAAACATATCAAGCTGACCCTGGGTATTCGTGCGCGCCTCGGTTTGAAACTCGTCTATTATGCTTTCATAAGCAAGAAGAAGTCTGCTTCTGTATACGCCCAGAGAATCAAACGCGCCGCATTTGATAAGCGATTCTACCTGCCGCTTGTTTATATCCCTTTTAGACATGCGCGCGGCAAAATCCTCAAAGGAAACAAACCTGCCGCTCTCTCTTTCTTCTATTATCGAATCAATAAAAGCAGGGCCGACGTTCTTTATCGCCGCAAGGCCGAAGCGGATACCCTTATCGGATACCGTAAAATCGGTATAGCTTTCGTTTATGTCAGGCGCAAGTATTTTAACTCCAAGCTTTTGCGACTCTGCGATATACTCTGCGCTTTTGGCAATATTGCCGAGAACAGAGGTAAGCAGTGCCGCCATGTATTCGCCCGTGTATCTGCATTTGAGATATGCGCTTCTGTATGCAATAAGCGAATAGGCTACGGCATGGCTCTTATTAAAGGCGTAGCTTGCAAAAGCAACAAGCTTATCAAAAAGCTCGTTTGCCAAAGCTTCGTCCGTGCCCCTCTCTGCCGCGCCCTTTATAAAGGTTTCGCGCTCCTTTTCCATTTCGGCATTCTTCTTTTTAGCCATCATGCGGCGCACTATGTCTGCTCTGCCAAGGCTGTAGCCCGCAACCTCGCAGCATATGCTCATAACCTGCTCCTGATATATAACGCAACCGCAGGTTACGTCAAGAATATCCTTTAGTGCAGGTATCTTATATTCAATTTTATCGGGAGCAGCACGGTTTTTAAGATATTCTCCGATACTGTCCATAGGCCCCGGCCTGTACAGCGAGATTGCCGCCGTTATATCTTCAATATTTTTTGGTGCAAGCTCAATAAGAAGCTTCTTCATGCCGCCAGACTCAAGCTGAAAGAGTCCGTCAGTATTACCTGATGAAATAAACTCATACGTTTTTTTATCATCAAGAGCTATCTTTTCTATATCGAAATCAGGGTGATTCTTTTTAACGAGTGCCTCGGCATCGGATATTATCGTCAGATACCTCAGCGCAAGGAAGTCAAACTTCACAAGACCCAGAGCAGATATCTTGTCCATATCATACTGAGTTACCACAGCGCCCTTGCTCAGCGCCTGCGGAACGTAGCTTGAAACGGGCTTGTCCGTAATAACAACACCTGCCGCATGCACCTGAGTATGTCTTGCCATACCCTCAAGCTCCGCTGTTGTGTCAATAAGCCTTTTCGTTTCAAAGTCAGACTCATACGCCTCTCTGAATTTACGTATATACTCGCCTGCCTGCTTATCCTTTTTAAGGCTTACGCTGCCGTCCAGAAGCCCTCTTACCGTAGCACCCGGGTCTCTCGGTATCAGTGATGCAACCGCGTCAACTGCCGAATATGACATTCCAAGCGCACGTCCGACGTCTCTTATCGCCGCACGCGCTCCAAGAGTTGCAAAGGCTATTATCTGCGAAACGCGCTCTTCGCCATAGCGCTCTTTTACGTACCCGATAACCTCGTCACGTCTGTTATAGCAGAAGTCTATATCAAAGTCGGGCATGCTTACTCTCTGCGGATTGAGAAAGCGCTCGAAGAGAAGGTTATATTTAACGCTGTCCACGTCGGTTATATAATTAAGATATGCAACAAGGCTTCCCGCACCCGAGCCGCGCCCCGGACCGACGGGTATATTCTTACTTTTGGCAAAGCCGACGAAATCGCGCACAACGAGATAATACTCACAAAAGCCCATAGATGCGATAACACCAAGCTCGTATTCTATTCTGTCTGTATATATCTTTTTATCGTATTTGTCGTAAACTATCTGACCCGCTTCTTCACGCTTTCTGAGTCCCTCGTAGGTCAGGCGTTTGAGATACTCGTCGGGCGTACTGTTATCCTCAGGCTTATACGTCGGAAGATAGCGCGAGTCAAAGTCAAAATCAAAACTGCATTTTTCGGCAATTTTCGCCGTGTTTGCAACAGCGTCCTCGTAATTACCGAAAAGCTCTTCCATCTCGCTTGTGGATTTATAATAATACTCGTCGTTTTCAAAGCCTATCGGTCTGCCGTCGCTTATAACGCTTCCTGTCTGTATACACATGAGTATCGCCTGTGTTTCAGCATCACTCTTGTTTATATAGTGCACGTCACCCGTTGCTGCGTACGGGATACCCGTTTCTTCATGTATACGTCTGAGCCCCGAAAGCACCCTTGCTTCCTCTGGCATGCCGTGATCCTGAATTTCAAGATAATAGTCTTCCCCAAAAAGCGCCTTCATTTCAAGCGCGTGCGTCTTTGCGCCTTCAATATCGCCCTCAAGGATCAGGCGCGGAACATATCCTGCAATGCAGCCTGAAAGTGCGATCAGCCCTTCGCTATGCTCTCTCAGTAATTCTATATCTATTCTCGGCTTTGAATAAAAGCCCTCGGTATGCGCCTTAGTTACAAGGTATATAAGATTTTTATAGCCTGTTTCATTTTTGACCAAAAGCACAAGGTGATAGCCGACGGTGTTGTTAACGCGGTTTTTATCAAATCTTGATCCCGGTGCAACGTACACCTCGCAACCGATGATAGGCTTTACGCCCTCTTTTTTGCAGGCGTTGTAAAAATCAACGGCGCCGTACATAACTCCGTGATCGGTTATGGCAACAGCAGTGTGACCGTGGCGCTTTGCGGTCTTTGCTATATCACCAACACGGCACGCACCGTCAAGCAGACTATATTCACTGTGCAGATGCAGATGCACGAAATCTGACACGGTCAACACTCCCTTCACTTTTATTTGTTTGCAAATTCCATTATCTTTTTAAGCCTGTTGTTTATACCCGATTTTGATATCGCAGGGGTAAACGTAAGTCCTAAATCCTTTATTGACAATTCGGGAAATTCAAGTCTTTTCAGCGCCGTTTCCTTAAGCTCGGGGCTTAGCAGCTCAAGCCTTCCGCTTGATAAAAGCTTTTCTATCGCCTCGATCTGAGCCTTTGATGCCGACACCACCTTGGAAAGATTTGCAGTATCGCAGTTTCTCTGCCTGTTGGCATCATTCTTTGCGCTCTTGAGTATACGGCTGTTCATTATCTCAAACAGCGCGTTTGACGCGCCTATATATGCAAGAAAATTCTCTATCTGCTCGCTCGATTTTATATATACCATACCCTGATTTTTACGCATACCGTATTTTGCGTGAATATCAGCGCTTTCAAGAAGCTTAAGAAGCTTTTTTGCAAGCTTTTCGCTTCTTACGGGTATTTCGAGATGATAAGAATGCTCAGGGTTTGTAAGAAGGCCGGCGGATAAAAATACTCCCCTTAAAAACGACGGCTTACAGTTTTCGCACGTAAACAGCTCGCCGTTTATGTCCTCATCTGCGCCCTGTGTATAAAGAAGCTTTGACAAAAGCTTCTTTACATCCTCTCTTGCAGAAACGGTTATCTTGCTGCTTTTAAAAGAAGCGCCGTCTTCGTCTGTCTGCTTTTTATTAGTTACGTAAAGGTTTCCTTCTATCTTATAAAGATCAAAAAGCAATTTCAATGTAAGCTCTGCCGTTTGTTCGCTTTCTGTTATAAGCCTTATTCTGTTTTCATCAAAGTTTACGGCAAATAGTAATATCCCGTATAAGAGAGCCCGGCGGCAACAGTCTTTTTTCACATTCATCAGGCAAAGGCTCTGCTTTGCCTGTATTGCAAAAGACATCCGTCATCTCTCCTTTCATTTTTTATTCTTTGTTTATATCTCTGTGAAATGCATCCGACGAATATCCGCTCTCTGAAACGTGACTTGCCAGAGCCTCGGCTATCGCTACCGAGCGGTGCTTACCGCCCGTGCATCCTATGGCAATGCTGAGGTGTCTTTTCCCCTCTTTTATGTAAAGCGGAAGCAGAAAATCTATAATGTCGCAAAGCTTTTTAAGAAAGCATCTGGTGTCTTCGCTTTCAAAAACAAACCTTCGCACCTCATCATCAAGCCCCGTCTTATGCTTAAGCTCAGGGATATAAAAGGGGTTCGGAAAGCATCTTACATCAAAAACAAGGTCTGCTTCGCTTGCAGGGCCGTACTTGAACCCAAAAGACGAACAGCTGACGTAGATCTTCGACGAGTCCTTTTCCTTTATAGCCGAATATATCATCTCGCGAAGCTGTGCAAGATTTGTTTTTGTAGTATCAATTACTATATCAGAGCGCTCTTTAACATCAGACAGAATATCTCTTTCCCTCTCTATCGCTTCTCTGATACTCATATTATTTTCTCTCGATAGTGGGTGCACCCGGCGCGTTTCCTTATAACGGTTTACAAGCACTTCGTCAGAACACTCGATAAATACCGTCTTGAAGCTATGCCCCTTGTCCTCAAGGTCTTTCATGCTTGCGAAAAGGTTATTGAAATCGTTTTCTCCTCTTGCATCTATTATAAAAGCAACTGCGCTTTGATTGCCTGCCGAACTGTATAGCGTGGCAAATTCGGGCATCAGCTTTGCAGGCATATTGTCTATGCAATAATATCCGGCATCCTCAAGAATATTTGCCGCCTGTGATTTCCCTGCCCCGCTCATTCCTGTAATAATTGTAAATTCCACTTAACTTCCTCCAAGTAGGACTGTTTGTTTTAAACTTTATTCTACGATACGTATCTCGGGCTCTATATCAACCCCAAACTTTTCCCAAACGTTTTTTCTGATATGCTTCAAAAGCGCCTTAACGTCTTCTGCCGTTGCAGAGCCTGTATTTATTATAAAGCCGGCGTGCTTCTCGCTTACCTGTGCTCCTCCGATACTGTAACCCTTCAGCCCCGCTTCATCAATAAGCTTTGCAGTAAAATATCCCGGTGCACGTTTGAACGCGCTTCCGGCGCTTGGGAATTCAAGCGGCTGCTTTTCACGGCGGCGGGACATATAATCATCCATAAGCTCTCTTATCCCGCTCTTTTCGCCGCTCTTTAATTCAAACTCACAGTCAAGTATGATATACCTGTCGTTGTTTTTTTCAAAAATACTGTTTCTGTATGAAAAATCGCAGTCTTTATTATCAAATTTTACAATTTCTCTTTTTTCTCTGTCGTAGCATCTGACGCTCTTTAACACCTCGGATATCTCCGAGCCGTATGCGCCGGCGTTCATATAGACCGCTCCGCCAACACTTGCCGGTATACCGTATGCAAATTCAAGCCCCGAAAGAGCTGCTTCGCATGCCGTACACGATACCTTTATAATCGATGCTCCGCTTTCTGCAAAAACTGTGTTTTCCAAAACAGATATTTTTTTCATCTGCACTGTAAGTATAACGACTCCGCGAAAGCCCACGTCGGGAAAAAGGAGGTTTGAGCCGTTGCCAACAACAATATGGCGCACATGCGCATCATCAAGCGCCGCGCAAAGCTCTGCCAGCGCCTGCGTATCATTAACAAATACCGCATAATCGGCCTTCCCGCCTATTTTAAAGGTGGTATACGGCTTCATGTCGCAATCCTTTATATACGTGCAAAGCCCTTTTGCATTAAAATCTTCAAGTATTCTTTCTATCACAAAAATGCCTCCGTAAGTATCTCTGAGTTTAGTCCTTTATACTTCCGGCAAGTACCATTTCTCGCGCCGCTTCAAGCTGTTTTTCGCTTATTGATACGCCCGAGGTTATGCGTGCGCACTCGAGAGCACGCTGTTCAAAATCAAGTATTGTGATCTCTGTTTCATTTCTTCCGTCGCGCTCTGTTTTGGATATACGCATATGTGTATGTGCAAGAGAGGCCACCTGAGCAGAATGGGTTATGCAGAAAACCTGAGTGCTTTTTGATATGCTCTTGATTCTAAGCCCGATCTTTTCGCAGGTCTTGCCTGAAACGCCCGTGTCTATCTCGTCAAAAATGAGCGTATCCGTTGAGTCTTTGCCTGCAAAAGAGCTCTTCAGGGCAAGCATAACACGCGAAAGCTCGCCGCCCGATGCGGTTTTTGACATAGCCTTTAATTCCTCGCCCGGATTTGCCGCTATAAGGAATTCTACCTCATCAGCCGACTCTTTTGTGTATTTTTCCACGTCGCTTATAAAATCAACTTTTATCTTAAAGCGCGCACCCTTCATATCAAGGTACTCAAGCTCTTTTCCGATCTTCTCTTCAAGCTCGCGCGCCGCTTCTTTTCTGATATTACTCAGCTTTTCTGCCGAGACCTTAAGCGATGACGTAAGGTTTTTGAGATTTTCTTTTTCTTTTATAACAAGCTCTTCGTTATTTTCAAGCTCGTCAAGCCTTGCTTTTGCACGGTCCATAAAATCAAGTATCTCATTAACACTGTTTCCGTATTTTCTCTTAAGCTTTGATATATTATCAAGTCTTGCTTCTATTCTATCAAGCTCGTAGGTCGCGTTTGAAATATCGTCGGGTACAAAATCGCGGACTCTCTCGCCGATATCCTCTATTTCGTATTTATATTCATTAAGCCGTTGTGCAAGCTCTTCTGCCTCGGGCACGTACTCTGAAAGCTTTGTCAGCGCTGATACCGATTTTGCTATAAGCTCTCCTGCACACAGTCCCCCGGGATTTCTTGCAAGCGCCCTGTATACGAAATCCGAGCCCTTAACAAGCTTTTCTGCGTTCTGTAATTTCACCCTCTTCGCTTCAAGCTCTTCGTCCTCGCCTGCTTTTAAAGACAGTGATTCAATATCCTTTATCTGATATTCCAGAAGATCGCGCATTCTTTCGCTCTCTGTGGAGTCAGAAAGCAATAGATCCAGTCTGTTTTTACTTTTTCTGTATTCTTCATATCTCTCTGCATACTCGCTTTTTGCCTCTTTTATATTGAGAGAATGCCCCGCATAGCCGTCAAGATATCTGATATGATTTGAAATGTCCAGAAGCATGCGGTTTTCATGCTGAGACTGTATGTTGATAAGATGCTTTGATGCCTCGCGAAGTAATGATGCCTGCACAGACTGCGAATTGATCTTTGCCTGCGAGCGCCCGTCTGCATACAGTATGCGCGAGATCGATATAATACCGTCCTCGTCAGGCTCTATATCGAGTTTTTTTAACTCATCAAGCGTTTCGAGATCAAGCTTTTCAAAAAGAGCGTTTACCTTGGCAAAGTCCTCGCCCCCGCGTATAAGCTCCTTTGAACCTCTTGCACCCATAAGCAGGGATATACTGTCTATGATAATTGATTTTCCGGCACCCGTTTCACCTGTGAGCGCAGTAAAGCCCTCGGAGAAATCTATGTCTATTTTTTTGATCACAGCGACGTTTTCTATATGAAGAAATGAAAGCATACCGTTAAACCGCTCCTTTCGTGTGGGTGTTTATCTTAAGGATTATTTGAGTTTTTCAATATCTTCCTTAAGGCTCTCTGCCAGCTTTTCGCTTCTCATGACGATTATTATGGTGTCGTCTCCCGCAACACATCCCACTATACCGTCAAAATGCATAGCGTCAATTGCCGCCGCCGCACCCTGCGCCATGCCCGGTATCGTTTTTACAACCGTGATATTAGATGCAAAATCCACCTTGGTTACAGCTGTTGCAAGAAGATTTCTCTGTATAAGCGCATTTGTATCGCTTTTCTCACGGCCTATACTGTAACGGCTCTTTGAACCGTGCGTCGGCGTTTTTACAAGCTTTAATTCGCGTATATCGCGCGATACCGTTGCCTGTGTAACCCTAAATCCGCTTTCTTTTAAAAGCTCGGATAATTCCTCTTGTGTTTCAACAACGTTTTCGCTTATAAGCTCTACAATTTTATCCTGTCTGGCGTTTTTCATATTTTCTCTCTTTTCCATAAATTTATTTATCTGCCATTTTATGCTTCAGCACCTCGTAAAAGGAGCTCTGATTTATTCGCACAAGCTCTGGTGCATATACCGATTTTTTAACTACAACGTACTCGCCCGGCTCTATCGTGTATTCGTCGCTTCCGTCGGCTGAAACGTTTATATCCACTCTGCCTGCGTTAACAAGCTTAAGTTCACTCTCTGCACCAAAGATCATCGGCCTTGCCGTCAGCGAATGAGTGCACAGAGGAACTATGTTTATACATTCAAGAAGCGGGTCTACTATCGGGCCACCTGCCGCAAGCGCATATGCCGTTGAGCCGGTTGGCGTTGATGCTATGATACCGTTTCCCTTGAAAAGTCCTGCAAAAGCCTCTTCTTTTCCAACGTGCAGTTCTATATCAACAACCCTGTTTGTGTTTCCGACGCTTGTCAGTACTATGTCGTTCAGCGCAGGCTTTCCAACAAGAATCCTTGAATCGTTTTTGTATATCTCGTATGAGAGCATCATACGCTTTTCAAGCTTGAATTTGCCCTCGAATACGTCTGAGAGCATGTGTATATCCTCAAGCTCAAGCTCTGCAAGATAACCGAGTCTTCCGAGATTTATTCCTATGATCGGTATGCCGACAAGCGCCGCTTTTCTCGCAGTATGTATTATCGAGCCGTCTCCCCCTGCAACGAGTGCAAGGTCGCCTTCTTCAAACAGCTCTGACTCAGCCTTGAAGGTTACGCCGTCTATGTCGCAAAAGTATTCTTTGTATTTTCCCGGCAGAATCACCTTTTTTGAGTTTAAAAGAACGATCTTCACGATCTCTCTCGTGTGTTTAAGCCCCTCGTCCTTATATTCGTTTGGAATGATGATTATATTATCCATCATTTGACCGCACCCTCCCTGCGATGATCTCTATCTCTTCTCTTGAAGGAATAACTCCGGGTTTGTTTTCAAGTGTATAATATGCTAAAAACTCTCTGTTTCCGTCGCCGCCCGCGATTGGCGATACGTCGATTTTGCGGCATACAAGTCCGAGTGAATTGGCACAAAGGATAACCTTTTCTATAACGTCTGCATGCACGCGCTTATCCTTTACAACGCCGTTTTTTCCGATATTTGCCCTGCCTGCTTCAAACTGCGGCTTTATAAGTCCGAAATACACGCCGCCGTCTTTGAGTATCCTCGTTACTGCTTCGAGCACCAGCGTTTGCGAAATAAATGAAAGGTCCGCCGTTACAACGTCAACCTTTTTGCCAAACGTATCAGCATCTATATATCGCGCGTTAACGCCCTCCAAAAGATGAACTCGCTTATCAGCCCCGATACTCTCATGAAGCTGACCGTGACCAATGTCAACCGCAAATATCTCGTCAGCACCCGATTCAAGCATCACCTGGCAGAAACCGCCCGTTGATGCACCGAGGTCTGCCGCAACAAGCCCCTCAAAGCTTATTTTGAAAGCCTCTTTTGCAAATAAAAGCTTATGCGCCGCGCGGCTTACGTATTTATCCTCTTGTGCTGCAAGCGCGACCTCGTCGCTCTCGCTTACACTGTGCGAGGGCTTTGTTACGATTCTGTTGTTGACCAGAACGCTGCCCTTTTTTATCAGATCAAGCGCGCGCATACGGCTTGACACGAAGCCGTTTTCGGCAAGATAGATATCAAGCCTCATAAATATTTCTCCTTGTCTTAAACGGGAAGAATGAATCCTATAAACATGCCAAGCATTGCCCCGACAATCACCTGAAACGGTGTATGGCCTATAAGCTCCTTGAGGTTTTTCTCCATATACTCGGTCTTTCCCTTGGCAAGATCCTCGACGATCCTGTTTAGTACCTTCGCCTGCTCACCTGCCGCACGTCTGACCCCTGCCGCATCGTACATTACAATAAACGCAAATACAACGGCTATGGCGAAAAGCTCAGATGAAAGAGAGTATATTCTTGCCACGGCAACGCACAGCGCGCAAACCGTTGCCGAGTGAGAGCTCGGCATTCCGCCTGAGGACATTATAAGACCGAAATCAAGCTTTTTTTCCTGTATAAGATTTATGATTATTTTTATAAACTGCGCCGTAAACCACGCCGCGAGCGCGGCGATAAGTGCTTTGTTTGCCACTAACTCTTTTATATATTCCATTAAAATTTCCTTTTATTTATAAGGCTTTGTTATTTTCTTCTGTTAACGATATAATCTGCAAGCTCGCACAAAATTTCTTCTTTATCGTATTTACCTATATGCTTCTTGGCTTCCTTCGCAAGAACAGCGGCATATTCTTTCGCTTCGTCAAAGCTCATGAACGTCATAAAGGTAACCTTCTTGTTATGAGCATCGCTTCCGACGGGCTTTCCTAGTTCCTTCTCATCTGCCGTAACGTCGAGTATATCGTCGGCTATCTGAAAAGCAAGGCCTATTTTTTCTGCATACTTAAACACGTCTTCGCGGGCACCGTCATCAGCGCCTGCCGCAAGAGCTCCAAGCTCTGCCGCGCATCTTATAAGCGCGCCCGTCTTAAGCGAGTGCAGCTTTAAAAGCTTTTCAAGACTTATTTCTTTGCCCTCGCTTTCAAGATCTATCGTCTGACCGCCAACCATTCCAAGAACGCCTGCATTATTTGCAAGTAGCTTTACAGCCTCAAGCCTTGCTTTCTCATCAAGCAACTTTGCATCTGCTATTATTTCAAAAGCGTAAGTCAGAAGCGCATCTCCCGCAAGAAGCGCAAACTCCTCACCGTATACCTTATGGCAGGTTGGTCTGCCGCGTCTGAAATCGTCGTTATCCATACATGGCAGATCGTCGTGTATCAGCGAATAGGTGTGCACGCATTCAAGCGCACATGCCAGAGGCATAGCCGTCTCTGCTTTACCGCCAAGTATCTCGCAGATCTTAAGCACAATAAACGGGCGTATTCTCTTACCTCCGCTCATTGCACTGTATCGCATCGCGTGCGTTACTTTTTTTAAATCTTCATCGCAGTGACTGAAGTACTTTTCAAAATACCTTTCAAATTCAGTAGCGCAATTTTCAAGGAGGTCTTCTATATTAAATGACATCATTCTCCAATGGGACCTAAGTCCTTTTCCTCCATGGTACCGTCCTGGCCGCGCGTGAGAACCTTAACTCTCTGCTCTACGTTATCAAGCATCGACGAGCAAAGCTTCACAAGACCTGCGCCCTCTTCAAAAAGCTCAAGCGACTTATCAAGCGGCGCATCAGCGCTGTCTAAAAGTCCTACTATTTCTTCAAGTCTTTGAAGTGCCGCTTCAAAGGATAATTTCTTTTCGCTCATTTCCTTTTTCCTTTCGCATTTTCACTTTTATTAACACCCGTTACAAGCGCGTCAACCTCGCCGTCTGCCGTTTTAAATGCAAACGCATCTCCGCACTTGACCTGGCTAACACTCTTAACAAGCGTTCCGTCGCCAAGAAATACTGCCGAGTATCCTCTGGATATTACCGACATAGGATTTAATGCCTCAAGCCTTGCCGTTTTCAGCGCAAACTCCTGCTTTTTCTTTTCAAAGCTTATAAAAAATGAATTGTCAAGCTTCTGAGAAGAATTCAGAAGTAACATTCTTTTATCTTCAACCAAATATTTCGGATTTGATAATACCCTGCTTTTTGCCGCGCCCTCAAGCCTGCGCCTTGCGGCTTCTGCCTTCTTTGTCAGCGAAAGCTCCATTCTCGAAACGACGTTCGAAAACTTTCTTTTAAGCTCCGCTGTATCGGGTACCGCAATTTCTGCCGCCGCCGAGGGTGTCGGAGCTCTCATGTCTGCTGCAAAATCACATATCGTGAAATCGGTTTCATGACCTACCGCCGAAATAACGGGTATCTTGCTTGCGGCAACTGCACGCGCAAGAGCTTCGTCGTTAAATGCCCACAGGTCCTCGATCGAGCCGCCGCCGCGCCCTATTATAATAACGTCGGCGCCGTTTGTGGAATTTAAATATTCAAGCGCCCGTATAAGCTGAGCAGGCGCTCCCTCACCCTGAACAAGCGAGGGATAAAGTATTATTTTTGCAAACGGGAATCTTCTTCCCGTAACGTTTATCATATCTCGTACCGCCGCGCCCGTCGGAGATGTTATGATACCAACCCTTGAAGGAATTTTGGGAAGTCTCTTCTTTCTCGATATATCGAAAAGTCCTTCTGACTCAAGTTTCTTTTTAAGCTGCTCATACTGTATATACAAGCTGCCGATACCGTCAGGCTCCATATCGTCGGCATAAAGCTGATAGTCTCCGCTTTTAACAAAGCCCGAAACACGCCCGTGCACTATAACCTTCATGCCGTTTTCGGGCAGGAATTTAAGCTTTGAGTTTGAGCCCTTGAACATAACGGCTCTGAGCGTGCCACCCTCGTCCTTGAGGGTGAAATAAAAGTGCCCCGTTCTGTGATTTACAAAGTTTGATATCTCACCCTTGATATATACCGAGGCAAGCATCTGATTTTTATCAAGAAGCATTTTCACATATTCGTTAAGCTGAGTTACCGTGAGTATATTCTTTTCTCTCTCCATAAGCCTGCCTCCTTTTTGTTAATTTTGGGAAATATATTTTCTTGCGGCAAGTATTGCCGTGCCGCACGCATTATCCGATGAATACTCAGGCGGTGCAAACGCCACGTCGTGTCTTTTGGCAAGATACTCTTTTATATAATTATTACTCATAACGCCGCCTGCATATAGAATGGGAAGCTCACCGTATTTTTCTTTTGCAGAGACCGTCATTTTATCAAGCACTCTTGCTATAAAATCAAGCACGAAAAAAGCGATCTCGCTCTTTGAGGTTCCCCCCGCAAACGCCGCAGACGCCTTGTTTTCAGCACCCGACATATTACATGATATTCCACGCACCGTGACCTTTTGCAATATAGAGCATTTTTTGTTTTTATTATCAAACCCTGCAGCCAGCTTCTCAAGCTCACGTCCGCAGGGAAAATCAAGCCCGAGCATAACGCCGACTCTGTCTACAAGCTGACCTGCATTTATATCCTCGCTCTCGCCTATAAGCTTTATGTCAAACCCGTCTTTATCGGGCTTTACGTATAAGACCTCTGTTGTTCCGCCCGAAACGTGGAATGCGAGGAAATCATTTTTAATAAGCTCACGTCTGCCGCTATGCCAGAGAGCCGCCATGATATGCCCCGCCTGATGCGAAAACGCATATTCGGGCGCACCTCCAGATGCAAGAGCAGATGCCGCGCTCACCCCTGCAAGAAAGCAGGGCATGTATGAACCCTCTATATCCCTCGGATAAGCCGAGTACCCGACTGCGCAAAGCTCACCGTAGCTATAATACTCTTTTAGCTTCTCACATATCTCAGGCAGATTCTTTATGTGCGAAAAAAGCGCATCGCTTTGCCTGAGCCCTCTCGCGCCGCTTGCAACGGGCAGGGGTAGCTTTAAGTTAGCTATAATCTCTGATCTGTCAATATCAAATACAGCCGCCGAGGTCGTATAGTTGCTTGTATCAAAGCCAATTGACACACGCTTAACTTCTTTCATCGTTTTTAAGTCCTCTTAAAGCTTTCTTATTCTGCGTCTTTTTTCACGTCAATGCTCTTTGAAATTTTATTAAGCACTCCGTTAATAAATGCAGGAGCATCGTCAGAATCAAACTTCTTGGCAAGCTCAACCGCCTCGTTGAGAGATACGTTTACAGGTATATCCTTTTCATATAGCATCTCATATGTGCAAATTCGCATAAGCGCAAGTGACACGCCCGGCATACGCTCTATCTTCCAGCCCTTTGCCGCGCCCTCTATGAGTTTGTCTATTTCTTCAAGGTTATCAAATACGCCGTTAATTACGCGGCGCACGTAATCGTCCTCTTCAAGCTCTCTTTCAACTATTGCTATGTCGTAAAGCTTGCCTGCATCCTCTGATGCCTGAAATGATTTTTCAAAAACAAGTCCGAGTGCTGCTTCTCTTGCTTCGTGTCTGTTCATAATGTTTGCCATGCCTTTCGTTTTGTGCTTTGTCCGTTTATTGTTACACTTACCCATTATATGATAATAATATTATATCATAAATTTATATAATTGCAAGGGTTATATCGAATATTACAAGCAAATTCATGAATAATATGCATAAAAAGATGCATAAAAACGATTTGATCAAAAGTAAAATTTACAAATTGTTTTCATTTTGGGGCAAGTACACCCTGTCTTTTAGCACAAGTGTGAGCATACATAACTATTATATAACTACCACGGAGGTAAGCATGAATCTGTTTCGCCGCCGCACACTTCAGTCTGTATATTTGTGTGCGCTCTCACTTCTCTTTCTCATACAGCAGATCACGTACAACGTGCATCTCAAAAGCACCGAAACCTCGGCAGACGGCACTAAATACATAAAATGGATAGACTTTGATATAAGCTCGCAAGCGCTCACAGACGCGGTAAAATATGATGTAGAAAGCAAAGACAGCACAGTTCACACAGATGCCGTCACCCTGCTCTCTCTGCTTGCAACAAAATACGGCGGCAGCTTTAAAAATTACAAAAAAGCCGACATGGATAAAATATGCGAAAAGCTGAAATCGGGCGAAAAGCCCGAAGACATCGCCGCAAATCTTAAAACCTACAACTACTACATAGAAGCATACGGCGCCGTACTCGGCGGACTCGTTGGCGATTATGCAGTCCCCTGCGATTATGAAGAAAACGGCCTCTACTATGAAAAAAGATACGGCCTCAAGCTCTTTTCGCCAATCGCCGCAGGATACTACTATAATCACTACGACGATTTCGGCGCCGCCCGAAGCTTTGGATACAAGCGCGTACATCTTGGGCACGATATGATGGGCTCGGTCGGCACACCTGTTGTAGCCGTTGAGTCAGGCATCGTTGAAGCGCTCGGCTGGAACCGCTTTGGCGGTTGGAGAATAGGAGTGCGGTCATTTGATTCAAAACGTTATTATTACTACGCGCACCTGAGAAAGGGGCACCCGTATGCCGCTGACATGTATGAGGGAAAAATTGTAAATGCGGGTGACGTTATCGGATACCTCGGCATGACGGGATACAGCTCCAAGGAAGACACGAACAATATAAACGTGCCCCATCTTCATTTCGGAATGCAGATAATATTCGACAAATCTCAGAAGGAAGGCTGGAATCAGATCTGGCTTGATATGTACGAGTTTACAAATTTTCTCTCAAAAAACAAGGCGGAGGTAGCCTACGACAAAAAGTCGGGCGAGCATTATTCAAAAAGTGCCATCATCGACCTTTCAACACCCGACTGACTTATTCTTAAGTAGCTTTTCTCTCCAAACTGCATAGTTTCATCATCAAACGATATCATATAAAAATAATCATAGCTCTTGCCGTTTTGATATATTTTAACTCTATTCTCCCCTGCAAGCCTGTAAAGCGCATTTCTGTTGTCTATACGGCATTTGCCTGCAGGGTAAAATTCAATCACGCTGCTCTGCGACTCCCACGCTCCCATTATATCAGCCTTTGTGCATATTCCCGTTACCATTGTTGCCGCAAGCGCTAATATCAGCGCCGACAATACTATCTCTCTCATATAAAATCTCCCGTAAAACTATCCATTACAATTATCGCTTTCGATTAAACTGCACCCTGACATGCCTCCCTCCGGGAGGGAGGGGGACCGCGATTGCGGTGGAAGGAGCACGCGTAGCTTAAGCTTGGATCGACTTTATTCGCCCTCTGCCATAATCGCATTGTAAAAATGGTTTTAAAAATTCTCCCAATCACCTTTTGTGTTCCTACACAGAAGTAAGCTCTGTTTTGTAGGGCGGGGCCTTGGTCCCGCCGCCTGAAACAGCCGAAATTGCACGAAACGGCGGGAGCAAGCCCCCGCCCTACGGCAAATTTGCATGTGCACAGACAGCGGGAACACATTGCCGAATTGGGACTAAAAATTAAGAGCCTCCGCTTTTGCGGAGGCTCTGTTTTAAGTATGCGCGATTTTTTCATCAGTAAAGATGAAAACTTATAGCAAACGGGGAGATTTTTCCCGTTTTATCTTATTTGTAAAGCTCGCCCATCTTAACGAGTCTTTCGTGTCTTGCCTTTGCTGCTTCTTCAGCCTTTGCAAAGAGCTCTTCTGCTCTTTCAGGGAAGGACTTAGCGAGACGTGAGTAACGTGCTTCGTTAGAAATGAATTCCTTGTAATCAGCTGTAGGATCCTTGGAATCGATTATGAGCTTGCCACTTTCGAGTGTAGGATTGTAACGGAAGAGGTTCCAGTATCCTGCATCAACTGCCTTCTTCATTTCAGCCTGGCAGTTCTGCATACCGCCCTTAGCTATACCGTGCATTTCGCAAGGAGCATAGCCGATGATGATCGAAGGACCGTGGTATGCTTCAGCTTCTGTGAGCGCCTTGAGGAGCTGGTTCATATCAGCACCCATAGCAACCTGAGCAACGTATACGTAACCGTAGGACATTGCTATTTCAGCAAGGTTCTTCTTGCCGATAGCCTTACCTGCAGCTGCGAACTGTGCAACCTGACCGAGATTTGAAGCCTTGGAAGCCTGACCGCCCGTGTTGGAGTAAACTTCTGTATCGCATACCATGATGTTTACGTCTTCACCCGAAGCGAGTACGTGGTCAAGACCGCCGAAACCGATATCATATGCCCAGCCGTCACCGCCGAAGATCCATACCGACTTCTTGGAGAGGTAATCCTTTTCAGCAAGGATAGCGGGAGCAGCGGGACAACCCTCTGCAGCTGCCTTTTCAAGCTCTGCAACGAGTGCCTTTGTTGCACCTTCGTTCGCCTTACCGTCATCCTTTGTTGCGAGGTATTCTTCAGCTGCTGCCTTGAATGCGTCGCTTGCCTTGTCAGACTTAGCCATTTCCTCAACCTTAGCGATGAGCTTGTTGCGGATAGCAGACTGACCGAGAGCCATACCGAGACCGTGCTCAGCATTATCCTCGAAGAGCGAGTTTGCCCATGCGGGACCACGTCCGCTTTCACGGTTTACAGTGTACGGTGTAGCAGGTGCCGAGCCGCCCCAGATAGAAGAACAACCTGTTGCGTTGGAGATGTACATCTTATCACCGAAGAGCTGGGTAACAAGGCGAGCAT
>JAZNJH010000018.1:0-38258 GCA_045577925.1 Eubacteriales bacterium | reverse complement strand
CTCTTGAAATCGAACTAACAGTTCTTCCCAAAAGCGCAGCGATTGTTCGATAACTATATCCCTTTTTGAAAAATTCCCGTAGACAACAACGCTCGGCTATGGGAAGATGTTTATAGCTCATATAAATCCTCCTTGGTTTTTTGTTTTGTGGTAATTACATTATACCATGGATTTATATGGGCTTCTCTTTTTTATTTACTGTTGCACTTGATAGTATAACTCACCGTGCATAATAAAAGCTCCCGAACTTAACGTTCGGGAGCTTTTATCTTAAAATATAGGCTCAACGCCGGGCATAAGAGCAACCGCAAATGCTTCGGGATCATTTACCGACCATTTGCCGTCTTTCTTTGTAAGCTCGATCACAGCGTTGTTTTCTAGTATCTTATAATCACCTGAGTTGACAAGCCCTGCAAATATTTCACCCGGTTTCTCGGGTTCATATACGCTGCTGAGCATATACGGAACAAGCTCTTCATAATAGTCATCCATAAGCGTGCCGAAATCGAGATTTTTTATTGTGATCTCAATTTGCGCCGTATTATCAGTTGCACTGCATTTTCCGATAGTATAGTCTAAATGCTTATAGTAAAGCGAAACGTCAACACCGTTTAGGTTTTCCATTGAGCCTTCAAGAACCTCGTCAACGTCGGTCTTGCTTGCGTTTTTAAACGTTTCAAGCTGGCCTGTAAGAAAAGCCTTTGCCTCTTCTGCAGCTGCTTCGTTATTTGCATCTGTGCCACACGCGCAGAGAAGAAGTGAGAGCGCTAATAAAATAATTGCTATAATCCTTTTCATGTTTTTTCTCCTGTTATCTTAATTTCCCGTAAGAAGCTTTCCAAGCTTGGAATCTTTTCCGATGATAACTGTCTTTTCACCCTCTGCAAGTGATGCCTTCAGCGCGTCAAGACCTGTCATAAATTCGTAGAAGCTCTTTTTATCTGCACTTGAATATGCTTCAGCAAGCATTCTCATATATTCGCCCTCTCCCTCGGCAATAAGCCTTGCGGCTTCTGCTTCGGCATTGGATACGATGATGTTGACCTGTTTGTCAACGTTGTTTCTGATGATTGATGCCTCATATTCACCGTCTGCAATATATTTTTCCGCTATCTGATTGCGGTCGGAGATCATACGCGAGTATACCGCCTGCGCGTTATCCTCGGGCAGATCAAAGCGCTTGATCTTTATGTCGATAACGTCGATACCGTACGTGCCGGCTATATCGTCAACCTCGGTTTTAATATTTGCGTATATATCGTTACGCTCTGATGCATCGTCCTCGTTTATAATGTCGTTCTGCTCAAGCTTACCCATGAGGTTTTTGAGCGAGTTATATGTAAAATTGTTAAGTCTTGCCTTTGCATCGGAGATAGTACCGAGCGTTTGATAAAATACCTGAGGGTCGGTTATCTTCCAGAGAATATAACAGTCAACGGTCATGCTCTTTTTATCTGCGGTAAGCACCTCTGAGGGAGGAATGTCGTAGAGCAGAGTAGTGTTCGGGAATTTGACTGTTGTGTCGATAAACGGCACCTTGAAGTGAAGTCCTGGGGAGTCTACCGTATCAACTATTTTAGAAAAGCGGAACACGCACGCGTACTCGTTTTCAGCTACGGTATATACCGAGCCTGTAAGAGCAATAAATATTACCAGAGCAATTACGGCAATAATTACTGTTG
The DNA here is from genome assembly GCA_045577925.1 of Eubacteriales bacterium. Classification (GTDB taxonomy): domain Bacteria; phylum Bacillota; class Clostridia; order Oscillospirales; family CAG-272; genus UBA4717. Next base: position 36,576 of record JAZNJH010000018.1, on the reverse strand, counting down.
AAGTAAAAAACGTCTTTATCTTCTTTAACATTATCGTATCCCCCTTTCTTAGTTTACAGCGACGCCGGTGAAGTTTTCAAGAGGCAGAAGCTTTTGCGTTGAGCCGTCTCCTGCATCTATATAAAGCTTGACTCCGGGAAGTGCCTCGGTTATCATTTCGTAATACATTCTTGTGCGTGTAATGTCGGGATTTTTTGCATATTCCTCGTACATCGCATTGAACTTCGCAACGATCTTCGTAGCATCGTTTATGCGGTTCTGCTTGAGATACTCAGCGTTCTGAATAAGCTTGTCGGCTTCAGCCTGCGCCTTGGGAAGCTCGGAGTTTTCATATGCTTTAGCCTGGTTTATGGCAGTTTCCGCGCCTTGCTTTGCAGTTTCAACTGCCTTGAAGGCTTCGATAACCGATTCTGTGGGCGGCTCACTGTCCTGTATCTTAACGTCTGTAAGTATAAGACCAACATCATATTCCTCAAGAACCTGAGTTGTAAGATCCTTTATCTGACTTTGTATGTTTGCTTTACCGTCTGTCAGCACGCTGTCTACCGTGGAAGAGCCTACAACGTTGCGTATCTGGCTTTGTACGAGATTTTTTAGCACAACTTCGGGAGACTCGGAAGCAAATAAGTACTTGACAGGGTCAGACACCTTGTATTCAATAAAGAAGTCGATGTTGACGATATTGTAGTCGCCCGTGATCATGCGGCTTTCGGTTTCGATGACCTCATAATCAGCGCCCGAGGGATTGGTTCTGTAACCGAGCTCGATCTTCTGGTATACGTTGACCTGTACCTTTTTAACAGTCTGTATACCGAACGGAAGCTTGAAGTGGATACCTGCGTCTGCAGTTCCCGTTACCTTGCCAAAGGTCATAATGACCGCCTGCTCCTTTTCGTCTACCGTGTACCAACATGTAGTAAGCAGCGCAAGGACGGCGATAACGATCGCTATTATAATAAGCGTTGTGAAAAACTTCTTCGGATTGAAGCTTTTGCCCGTTTTATCGGCGAAGTCTTTTGTGAATGGGTTGTTCATCTTAATACCCCTTTCATTTGGATCTGTAATTTATTTTCCCAAGCGGAAATATTTACAATATAAGTATACAACAGTATTATGAACGGCGTGTTAATGTTACGGGATTTTTCAAAAAAATAAAGGAGCTCTTTGCGAGCCCCTTTATGTCATGAATTAAAGCTTTGCGATAGCAGCTTCAATGCTTTCAAGCTGTTCTTTGTATTTTGCAAGCTTTGCTCTCTCTCCGTCAATAACTGCGGCAGGAGCCTTTGCCACAAAGCCTTCGTTTGAAAGCTTCTTTTCAAGGCGCTCGATTTCACCAAGCGTCTTTTCTTTTTCTTTACTCAGTCTTTCGCGTTCCTTTTCAAAGTCAACGATGTCAGCAAGCGGAACAAACAGAGTTGCGCTTCCTGCTACTATCTGTACTGCGTTTGCATCCCCGCAAGGAGTAAATTCTACCTTTGATGCGCCCGCAAGCTTTTCAAAGAAACGCGCGGTCTTGTCGTTGTATATATCAGCGCGCTCGCTTACAATGTAAACGGCAGCCTTCTTTGACGGAGGTACGTTCATTTCAGCTCTGCGGTTTCTGAGTGCATATACAGCGTCAATGAGCGCGTTCATCTTTTCTTCCTCAGCATCAAAAGTCATATTTTCGTCATACTTCGGGAAGCGTGAGATCATTATGCTGTCTTCGTCGTGGGGAAGTGCCTGATAAATTTCTTCTGTAATAAAGGGCATAAAGGGATGGAGAAGCTTAAGTGTTTCTCTGAGAACGTAAGCAAGTACGTTCTGAGCTACCTTGTTGCCCTCAGAGCCCTTTTCTGCGAGGCGCGGCTTTGTAAGCTCAATGTACCAGTCGCAGTAGATGTCCCAGATGAAGTCGTAAAGCTTTGAAAGTGCGATACCAAGCTCGAACTTGTCAAGGTTTGCTTCAACATCACGTGCAAGCTTGTTAAAGAGCGAAAGTATCCACTTATCTTCAAGTTCAAGCTTGTCCTCTTCGGGTACGCTTACGTTGTCAATGTCGAGATTCATAAGTACGAAGCGAGCCGCATTCCATATCTTGTTTGTGAAGTTACGCGCAGACTCGATCTTTTCATCCGAGAAGCGCATATCGTTTCCGGGCGAGTTACCCGTTGCAAGCGCAAATCTGAGCGCATCCGCACCGTACTTGTCAATGATTTCAAGCGGGTCGATACCGTTACCGAGCGACTTTGACATCTTTCTGCCCTGCGCATCACGTACAAGTCCGTGAATGAATACGTGTTCAAACGGAGCCTTGCCTGTGTGCTCAAGAGCAGAGAATATCATACGTGCTACCCAGAAGAATATGATATCATATCCCGTTACGAGTACGCTTGTCGGGAAGTAACGCTTCAAGTCCTCTGTGTTTTCAGGCCAGCCGAGAGTAGAGAAGGGCCAGAGAGCAGATGAGAACCACGTGTCGAGCACGTCTTCTTCACGGCGCACCTTAGCACCGCACTTCGGGCATACGTCCATATCTTCTTTGGAAACGAACATATCGCCGCAAGCATCGCAGTAGAATGCAGGGATTCTGTGTCCCCACCAGAGCTGACGGGAAATACACCAGTTGTGTACGTTTTCCATCCAGTTTGTATATGTTTTAGTAAATCTTTCGGGAACGAACTTTACTTCGCCGTTCTTGACAACGTCAAGAGCAGGCTTTGCAAGAGGCTCCATCTTTACAAACCACTGATTCGAGGTAAGCGGCTCAACGGTAGTCTTACATCTGTAGCAAGTACCGACGTTGTGGCTGTGAGGCTCAACTTTCACAAGGTATCCGCCTGCTTCGAGGTCGGCAATTATAGCCTTTCTTGCCTCGTATCTATCCATACCGTCGTATTTCGTGCCGGGCATGCAGATAGTAGCGTCGTCGTTCATAATTCTCGGCATCGGGAGATTGTGGCGCTGACCTACCATAAAGTCGTTGGGGTCGTGCGCAGGTGTTATCTTAACGCAGCCTGTACCGAATTCGAGATCAACGTAATCGTCGGCGATAACGGGTATCTCACGGTTCACAAGCGGAAGCTCGAGCATCTTGCCAACAAGGTCTGTATAGCGCTCGTCGTTGGGGTTTACTGCAACAGCCGTGTCGCCGAGCATAGTTTCGGGACGAGTCGTTGCAATAGTCACAAACTTGTCCGTACCCTTGATGGGGTATCTGATATGCCAGAAATTACCTGCCTGTTCGCTGTATTCAACCTCGGCATCCGAAAGTGCCGTGATACAATGAGGACACCAGTTGATAATTCTGTTGCCGCGGTAAATAAGTCCCTTATTGTAAAGGTTTACGAATACTTCACGTACAGCCTTTGAGCAGCCCTCGTCCATCGTGAAGCGCTCACGCTCCCAGTCGCATGACGAGCCAAGCTTTTTAAGCTGATTTATAATTCTGTTGCCGTACTGTTCCTTCCAGTCCCAGACACGCTCTAAAAACTTTTCACGTCCGAGGTCGTAACGGGTGAGGTTTTCATTAACTCTGAGGTTTTCTTCAACCTTTATTTGAGTTGCGATACCGGCGTGGTCTGTGCCGGGTACCCAAAGGGCAGAGAAGCCCTGCATACGCTTATAGCGTATGAGAATGTCCTGTAAGGTCTCGTCAAGTGCGTGACCCATATGAAGCTGACCGGTAACGTTCGGAGGGGGAATAACGATAGTGAAAGCAGGGGCGTTTTTGTCAGCGCACGGTCTGAAATATCCCTTGTCGTTCCAGTTCTTATAAATTCTGTCCTCGATCTCACCGGGAGCATATGCTTTTGAAAGCTCGTGATTCATTTTGTTTTGCTACCTTTCTGAAAATGATATTGTGCCCGAAAAATAAAAAAGGGCACCTTAAACGGGACGCATTTCTGCGCGGTACCACCCGTGTTCATGAAAAATCATGCACTCAAGCCCTTAACGCGGGGAACGTCCGGTTCTACTTGTATAAACTTTCTTCCGGAAGCTGAAAGGCGACTTCGCCGTTTTGCAAACACGTTCTTGCACCAGGATGAACGCTCTCTGCGGGATGCTCTGCGGTTACTATTCCTTTTACGCTCTTTCATCATTATAATACAGCAAAACTCGTTTGTCAAGTAATAAATTTCCAAAAGGCTATTGAATAGGCAGTGCTTTAGTGGTACAATGAAAGAGATGAGTTTAATCGTTTGATGTTTATAGAACACATTATGCCGAAAAACATTGAAAAGAGAAGAACAGATGAAACAGAGCAAAGCAGTAAATCAATACGAAAAAATGACAACCTGGCCGATACCTAAACTTGTAATTACATTGGGTATTCCTACAACGATCAGTATGCTCGTTACAAATATTTATAATATGGCGGATACATATTTTGTCAGCGAGCTCGGTAACAGCGCCAGCGGTGCAGTTGGCGTTGTCTTTGGACTCATGGCGATTATTCAGGCTTTCGGGTTTATGTTCGGTCATGGAGCAGGAAGCATAATTGCACGAAAACTTGGACAAAAAGACGCCCACAGTGCAAGCGTTTATGCATCGTTGAGTATTGCGGCGTGTCTTTGCGTAGGTACGCTTATTGCAGTTTTAGGCCTTATATTTATAGAGCCCCTTATGCTGTTACTCGGCAGTACGGATACGATCCTTCCTTATGCAAAGGAGTATGCCGTATATATTCTTATAGCATCACCCGTTACAATGACAAGCTTTGCGCTGAATAATATTTTGAGATATGAGGGTAAAGCTTTTCTTGCGATGATAGGTCTTACCATCGGCGGTGTTCTGAATATGATAGGCGACCCCATACTGATATTCGGTTGTGATATGGGAATAGCGGGCGCGGGACTTTCTACTGCATTTTCTCAGGTTGTTGGATTTTTAATCTTGATCTCAATGTTTTTCATGGGTAAAACTTCAAGTAAACTCGGTGTGAAATTTATTAAAGAAAATCCTAAGGGGATATTTGAGATAATGGCAACGGGATTTCCGAGCTTTTGCCGTCAGGGACTGAGCAGCGTTTCTACTATGACACTGAACGATCTGGCAGGCGAGCTTGGCGGAGATCCTGCCGTTGCGGCAATATCCATTGTTAACAGAATTGCTTTCTTTATCTTTGCCGTTGGTCTGGGAATCGGTCAGGGATTTCAGCCTGTTGCATCGTTTAACTATGGTGCAGGAATATATTCGAGAGTCAAAAAAGCCTTTTACTTCACCTTTGGTGCAGGGGAGGTGTTGCTCGGTGTTTTCGTTGTGGTTGGATTATTATTTTCAAACAACCTGATAGGTCTGTTCCGTGATGATCCCATGGTCATTCAGATAGGCACACTCAGCCTGAAATTACAGCTTTTGGCACTATTTTTCCATCCGCTGACGATATGCTCCAATATGCTTTTCCAGAGTATAGGCGAAAACAAAAAAGCAACGTTTTTATCAATGCTTAGAAGCGGTATATTGTTCTTGCCGATTCTTATGATACTGACACACTTCTTCGGTCTTTTCGGCGTACAGTCGGCTCAGGCAATAGCGGACGTTCTTGCATTTTTCATTTCCGCACCGCTTGTGTTCAGTTTCTTGAAAAATCTTCCGAAAGACCAGCCCGGTTTAAAATGACATTGTGAAATAAAGGAGCAACGTTATGAAATACATAGCAAACGAAAAAAGATACGAATCCGCAGAATACAGAAAATGCGGTGAAAGCGGACTCAAGCTTCCCGCAGTGTCTTTGGGCTTATGGCACAATTTCGGCGATAATTCCAACTACTCAAATATGCGCAAGATGTGTTTTACTGCCTTTGATAACGGAATTACACACTTTGACCTTGCTAACAACTATGGTCCGGGACCCGGAAGTGCTGAGACTAATTTCGGCAAAATCCTCGCCGAGCACCTTAAAAGCTATCGTGACGAAATGATAATCAGCACAAAGGCAGGTTATTATATGTGGCCCGGCCCGTACGGTGACTACGGCAGTAAGAAATGCCTTACAGCAAGTGTTGACCAGAGCCTTAAGAGAATGAATCTTGACTACGTTGATATTTTCTATCATCACAGAATGGATCCCGATACTCCTCTTTATGAAACAATGTGGGCTCTTGATAGCATTGTAAAAAGCGGTAAGGCGCTTTACGTGGGGCTCTCAAACTATAACGGAAAGACAATGGAAGAAGCGGCAAAGATTTTAGATGAGCTTCACTGTCCTTTCGTAATCAACCAGAACAGATATTCCATTTTTGACAGAGGCATTGAAACAAGCGGAATACTTGACAGCGCAATTGCAAAGAAAAAGGGAATGATTATTTTTAGCCCACTTGCGCAGGGACTTCTCAGCGACCGTTACTTGAACGGCATCCCCGAAGACAGCAGAGTAAAAACTGACGGCAGATTTTTAAACGAAAGCTCTATTTCAACCGAAATGCTCGATAAAATAGCAAAGCTTAATAAGATAGCCGAGAGCAGAGGACAAACTCTTGCTCAGATGGCGCTTTCATGGGTATACAGCCGAGAGGGAATAACAAGTGTTCTGATCGGTGCTTCAAAGCCTGAACAGATACTTGAAAATCTCAGAATGACAGAAAATCTTAACTTTACAAAAGAAGAGCTTGATGAAATCGACTCTATTGCTCTTTAAACAGATAAAGAGTGAAGATCTTATGCTTAAAGAAATCACTGTAAACGGAATTTTAATAAAATACGAGTTTACTTATAAACAGGTCAAAAACGTGAATCTGCGGATAAAGCCTGACGGAACTGTTCACGTATCTGCAAATAAGAGGGTAGCGCAAAAGTTCATTGATGCTTTCATAATGTCAAAGGCTGATTTTATACTTAAAGCTTTAGAAAAGTACAACAGGTCAAAAACAGAGCAGAAGCAGCATTTTGACGATGACGAAGTGTGCGAAGTGATAGTCGGACTTTGCAAGAAAGCATACCCGTATTATGAAAAGCGCGATATAAAGTATCCGCAGATAAAGTTTCGTAAAATGGTGTCCCGTTGGGGAAGCTGCCATATAACGAAAGGCGTTTTGACCTTCAATACCGCGCTAAAATTCGCGCCGATCGAGTGTATAGAGTACGTCGTACTTCACGAGTTTACGCACTTTTTAGAAGCCAACCATTCGAAAAGCTTTTACCGTGAACTTGAAAAAGTTTGTCCTGAATTCAGAACGTACAGAAAAAGACTTAGGGAGATAAATATCAGATAAAATGAAAATTGCAGTAATCAACGGGAGTCCTAAAGGAAAATACAGTATATAACGAAGTAAAAAACAGGGCATACCGTTTCGGTATGCCCTCAATATTTGCAGATAATGTATAACTATATTTTCTATTGCACGTAAAACTTTGGCAGATTTTATAAATTTTCTGAAATCAGCCTAAAAACTATCGACAAGCCGGTAAAATAAGGGTATAATAATTATACAATTAAAATTCACGAGCTTATACGGAGGAAAATCTGAGCTACATTATCGTCGTACGGGAAATCGAATAATAGGGTGCCTTGAAATCTTATTCATCGATTTTTGACGACAAAATACAGGTAAGTCATTGACAGCTTCAACAGAATACTATTATAATTATTATGCAATAATATTATTACTATATTATTAAAGGAGTTGTTAATATGACAATGACGAAATTTTTAACCCAAAAATTCAAACAGTATTTAATTGAGGAAGAAAAATCCTCGGCAACGATTGAAAAATACATGCGTGATGTAATGGCATTTTTCTATTGGCTATCCGGAAGAGAGATAGAGAAAACTACGGTGCTCGGATACAAACAGCATTTGATAAATGAAAATTATGCACCGGCATCCGTAAACTCAGTGCTTTCTTCACTCAACAGTTTTTTTGAGTTTAACGAATGGCATGGCTTGAAAGTAAAAATGCTCAAAATTCAGAAACAGATTTTTGCAGAGAGAAGCAAGGAACTTACAAAGGGAGAATACGAAAGATTGCTTGACGCTGCAAAACAAAAGAAAAATGAGAGGCTATACTATCTGATGCAAACAATATGCAGCAGCGGTATCAGGGTGTCGGAGCTGGCTGCGATTACCATTGAAGCGGTAAAAGCACACAGAGCAAATATAAATTGCAAGGGAAAAATGAGGGTTGTAATTTTACCAAGAGACCTTTGCAAAATGCTTACCGAATTTGCAAAACGGCAAAAAATAACAAGCGGTCCGGTCTTTGTAACAAGAACAGGAAAAACGCTTGATCGAAGTACAATATGGAAAATGATGAAATCTCTTTGCGAAAGCGCGGGAGTTTCAAAAGATAAAGTATTTCCGCATAACCTACGTCATTTATTCGCACGCACATATTACAGCATACAAAAAGACATTGTAAGGCTTGCTGATATACTCGGCCATTCGAGCATAAATACTACGCGCATCTACACTATGGAAACGTGCGAAATACACCGCAAACAAATACAAAGATTAGGACTTTTGCGATTATAAATAAAAAACCACATAATTGAAATTATGTTGCAGACAACACGCGTTTATTGATTTGATTTGACAAGAAAAGCTTATGAAAAGACTATTTTACCAAAAAAAGCATAACTTTAAGACCGGGTAATTTAAATTTTTGTTTTAACCGGTCTTAAAGTTATGCCTTTTTCTTATATAGTAATAATATTTTGAAAAAAATGCTGTAAATCATTGACAACCGCCTCCATAAATGTTATACTATGTACGCTGAACTTTCGGGTTCGCTATAATTTTTCCCGCATAATTTCAATTATGTGGAATCGTCTGGCCACATAATTTCAATTATGTTGCAGACAATTTTTTTTTGCAAACTCTTGTAATGAGCATTACACAACAGAAACCTGGCAACAAAATTTAAAGAAAGGGTTGAATTAAATGGACAGTTATTATACGTCCGACAAAAAGAAAGCAATTATTGCAACAACTTGGGATTACCTTTTGAGAACAGGACTGGCAAATGCATCTATAGGAGATTTGTGCAGGGAGGCAAAACTTGCACAAAGCAGCTTGTATTATTGGTTTGAGAACAAGGATGACATATGGATAAGTGCCGGAAAGTTCGGAACTTCAAGAGTTGTTGATGCTCTCTTGGAATACACGTTCAACCATACCGAAGATATTCGTAAATATTTCGACACTCTTCTGGATGAGGCTGAAAAGTATAAGTATGATCTGCGGCTTGCAATTCAGATTACAACAAATCCCGTATTCGGAGATCGTATGCGTGATAAAGCGAAGGATTTCCGACTGTGGTATGAACGGTATGCGGAAAAGCTCATGTCAATATTTGATTGTACGTATCTGCAGGCAGAGACGTTTATATATTCGGTCATCGCTTATGTAATTGATTATGCAATCTGGGATGACAGAGACAAGACGCAGATGCTTCTTGAAAATCTCTATAACAGAACGATGAAAATTGTAGACAAATAACAATAACAAAAGGTTGCCTGCGACGGCAAAGGAGAATCTATGGAATTACTTGATGCTATACTGGTTGTTACAAAATGTAAATGTGCCGATGAGTTAAAGAATTTGACACAGGAAAGAAAGCTTACGCTTGCACAATTGCTTGAAGAACGAGTTCCGAACGGACTTGCACCGATTGAAGAATGGAATGAGCTTCTGAGTCTCTTTACGGACGAATCGCCGGCAAGTGACAATAAAGTTGCAAAAGAACGCCTGATCAGTTTTCTTCGTTCTGAATGAAACAAGACAGTGTCTGAGACGAACAAAAAACACAATTCAAGAACCGAAAAATAGAAAGAGAGCAACAATACAATTATGGCAACCGGTAGAAATCCAATAGACGCTTTGCTGCGAGACGAAATAGCAATGGGAACAATTATTGTAACAGTGGGCGTCTTTCTGCTTCTTGTGTTCATATTTAACGTATATATTCCATTCAAAAGCGAAAGAGACAGAATTAAAATTGAAATGTCAGATGCGATCGATGATGAGGAATATTTGTATTGGAAAAGAGAACTCAGGGAATTTTACATAAATCAGATTCCGATAGTTGGTTTTATTATAAGGCTAATCATAAACAGATAATTATGCAACGAGGTGTTGCTTGATTATATAGTGCAGGATTCTTCATTCAAGGATGACTTAATGGAAGTTACACCGCACAAGAATAAATCCGTACAATAAGGCATATCTTGGGGGTGAATGAATACAGGGCCTACATCGTTAAGCCTAAAGCGAGGAAGGGTTTAATGATGTTAAATATTTCCTCTGACTGGTGCGAAAACGGAATTTTCGCAAAATATAAGGAAAGAAGGGATTTTTTTCAATGAATTTGAAGAAATTATTAGCTCTTGTACTTTCTTTTGCAATGTTACTTAGCACAACCAGTTTAACTGCATTTGCAACCGAAGCAGATTATGTTGCAAAAATCGGTGAAACTGAGTATGCAGATTTTGATTCTGCAATAACATCGGCAAATGAAATGACAGGCGACGTAACGGTTGAAATTTACGCTCTTGTTGAATATACAGATTCAACAGCAAACCTTACGGGTACATACGATTCTATCAACTTTGTTGGTATGAATTCTGATGCTGGAATCAGCATTACACGTAACGGTAACGGCGGCTATATTTCAGGCGTAAGCAATGACTGTGCAGTTACGTTCAAAGGCCTTACACTCTCTAAACCTGAAGGTGGATATGCAGACGATGCAGGCTTTATGAACGTTGCTTTCAGTGTTTACAGAGTCGGCTCTGTTGCCTACACAGACTGCACATTTCCCAACGGCGCATGTGCAGCAGGTTGTCCTACAACTTATACAGGATGTGAATTTGGCACATCCCATGATAAGTACGGACTCTGGGCATACGGCACTGAAACAACCGTAACAGACTCTGAGTTTGTTGGTACACGTGCTATTAAGATGTATGCGGAAGGTTCAGCAAAGACAACTGATCTGACCGTAAGTGGTTCTGATTTTTCAAGGACAACTGGCGGTAAGCCCGATATTATTTTGTCTTTGGGCGAGAGCATCACACTGTCTGACAATACATATTCCGGCAACGGCGTACTGAGACTTGAAACTACAAGCGCAGGTACTGTTGTTACATCTGATGATGTTATAACTTGTATCGATGATGCAACAGGTAATGCATGCGGTGTTCTTGTAGACGGCAAGATCTATACAACAGTTACTGAAGCTGCTGAAGTTGCAGAAGCAGGCGATACTGTTACGCTTTTGTATGATACCGAAGAAGAGGTAGTTTTTGCAGAGGGTGTTACAGTTGATACTAATGATTACAATGCACCCAATGTATCAGTTGAGGGTGAAGATTCCGGCGAGACTGAAACAGTTGTTGCTCAGGTAGGCGATGTCGAGTGCGCCTCTTTGGCTGAGGCTTTCGCAAAAGCGGTGGATGGTGATACTGTAACTCTCCTTGCTGATGTTGCTATCGACACCGAGACTTACACCATTGCTGACGGCATATCTCTTACCCTCAATATGAACGGCAAGAAGATTACCGTTACGGATAATGCAACGGGAAACTATGAGCTGTTCTACATTTACGGTGAGCTGACTGTTATCGGAGACGGTACCATCGAGCTGACCTCTACGAACAACCGCGAATGGAATGCAATGTCAGCAATTTTCCACAATCGCGGCGGCGTTCTTACCATTGAGAACGGTACGTTTAAGAACCTCGGCGGCACCGACATGGCTTGGGTTGTAGACAACAGCGGCAACTGGTATGGCGATGCTACTACTAATATTGAAGGCGGTACGCTTACTTCTACTTATACCGCTATCCGTAACCGTATGGAGCAGAACAGTCACGGCGCAAGCGGAACGGCTATTCTGAATATTTCCGGCGGTTACATCGACGGCACCACCAGTGCTGTATGGGCACAGGCTGCAAGCGTATCCGAAACCGCTCCTGCTACCGGTGAGATCAATGTAACCGGCGGTGAGATTGGTCTGATCAACACTGCACGCAGTGCAGGTGCAGAATGCATGACCACCATCTCCGGCGGCACTGTGGCTGGCTTCAAGGGTGAAGTCGGCGAGCTGACTGTGACCGATGACGGCGAAATTACTGGTACGGTTACAATCCTTACAGCAGATGGTGAGGAAGCTAACTATATTGTTGACGAAAATGGCGTGTACATTGAGGCTCCTGCAGGTCCTGTTGAAGTAGCTACATTCGAGGAACTCGTGGCAGCTCTCGCAAACGGCGGCGAGATCAAGCTTACAACTGATATTACAACAACAGCTGCCATCGTTACAAGCGGCGTTACATCCGTCATTGATCTTAACGGCAAGACATTGACTATCGGCGCAGGCGATAACAAGTTCAACGATGCTTCTAACATTACTATCAAAAATGGTAATATTAACATCACAGGCGTTACCGTAAACGGCAATGCTATCATCTGTCTCGATGAGTACGAAAAAACACTCGTTACTACTCTGACACTTGATAACGTTAACCTTACTGGTAACGGCTACAGCTCCGCATACGGTATCTTTTATATCGGTGCTTCCAGCGTTCTCAACGTTAACGGCGGCACATGGAATCTTACCAATGATACATTTGCGGCAGGTGGCGTATTCAAGGCTGACAGTGCAGAGGCTACATTAAATATTGATGGCCTTGACCTCACAGCTCACAATGTTCGTCGTGTTGTAACATATGCGAACACAACGATCGATAACGCTACAATGACAATCACAGGTGACGCTGACGGCGTTGACGCAGAGATGGAACACGGCTTCAACCGTTCTCCTCTTACCATCACCAACTCCACCATCACAATGAAAGATATGGTTGGTCGTGGTATTACAGCTGAATGCGGCGCGGTTACCATCAGTGAAAACTCTACAGTTACCATCGCCAACGCACAGGAAGCTACCATTGACGTTCGTGCAGGTCAGACTGTAACTGTTGATAGCACATCTACTGTTACCGTTGATGCTGAACCTACGCTCACAAGCGGTACGATTAGCGGTAATGTTACTGTAAAGACCACTCCAACAGGCGATGCATCCATTGCATATATCAAGGATGACTGCGTTTATGGTGAGGCAACCGGTAACGCAAGCGAATCATGGGTAATGAAGGTTCTTGATGCTGAAGGCAATGTAATGGGTACAACAAGCCTCAACAACATTGGCGACATCATCGACGGTGACGTTACTGTTACATGGAACCTTCTCATTGACGCAGCTTCCAATACTGATAGCTATTGGACAATGGAATGGACTACTGCTCCCACAGCAGATAATATTCCTGCAAGCGTTGAACTCTGGATTGACGGCGTGGCAGTTGATACAGGCGTTGTTAAGCTTAACAGACCTGACGACTCTTATCCTGTTATTGCCGCAGTTACAGACGATAACGGCGTTATTGAAAGCTTTGTTTGTGCAAACGGTTACACAAACAATATGAGAGATGTAGCAGCTTCTCTTGCGGCAGCAATGACAGACGACGCTAATATCGTTCTCCTTCGTGACATCACACTCACTGAGAAGCTGAATGTTAGCAATAGCGTTGCCCTCGACGGTAACGGACATACCATTTCTGCAGCAACTGACTTTAGCGCTGATTGTGCGGTATATGTTGACGGCGGAAATGTAACCGTGAAGAACGCAACATTTAGCGGATTCAACACAACCCACGGCGTTCTCCGCATTCAGAGTGCTACCGCAACCGTTTCCGGCTGTACGTTTACCGATAATACGGCGACACTAGAAAGCTTTGCAGTTGTTTCTTACAACCATGCAAGCGGTTCGGTTACCGGATGTACTTTCACCGAGAACACCGGTAAGGTAATTGACCTGAACTATAATAACGACAACAGCGATGTTGACGAGACTCTTACTATTGATAATTGTACCTTCACCGGCAATACATGCACTGCTGTTGGTATGATTGAAGGTTACAAGAGTGAACTGAATGTTGAGAATAGTACATTCAGCGGAAATACAGCCGGCAGTACAATGATTTTCACTGCTACTAACGGCAATATTAACGGTAATATCTTTAGTAACAATACATATACCGCTGAAAAGGCAGCATCCGTTATGGCCGGTCCCTGGATCGAAGGTCAGTACGATATTGCTATCAATGAAAACGCATTCCAGGATACTGCAAAGGGTGTATGGGTAGAGCAGTTTGCTGCATATCCAAATGCAGTAACCACCTACAATCTTGACAGCAACTATTGGAACGGCGGCGAGCCCAACTACGGCATTACCGGCGAACCTGCTGTTACAGTGGATGATTATTATTTGTCATATGAAAACGGCGTACTGGGTGAGCTGACAAATGCTGCTCCCGCAGGCCTCACAGGTGAAGGTACTGCGACGAATCCCTACCTTATTAACAACATCGATGACCTCAAGTGGTTTAGAGATGATGTAAATGCAGGTAATACATACACAAATCAGTATGTAAAGCTTACTGCGGACATAGACCTTACCTCTGTTGAAAACTGGGAGCCTATCGGTAATTCTACCAACAAGTTCCTCGGTCACTTCGACGGTGGAAACAACACTATTTCTAATCTGAAGATCAATAACACCAACAGCTATATTGGTCTCTTCGGTTATACATCCGGCGGTTCTCTCAAGAACCTCACACTTAACAATGTTGATATCGATGCTCGTCTTGGTGTTGGCGCTCTTGTTGGCTGTCCTTTCACAAGCGATATCGATAACATCAAACTTACAGGTAAGGTTACCATTGACGCCGCATTCTATGTAGGTGGCGTTGCAGGTAGAAATGCTTACGGTGATCTTACAAATATTACAGTTGACGTAACAAGCGAAAGCTATGTTAAGGCTACTTCCACTGAGGATGGCACTGCTTACCGTACATATGTAGGTGGCGTTGTTGGTTTCCTCGGCGAAGGCAACGGTGTTGTTAAGAACGTAACCTCTAACATTAAGGTTATCGGTGACGTTTGCGACATCGGCGGTATCGCAGGTATCGCACACTACGGCAACACATTTGAAAATGTAACATTCTCCGGTACTGTTGAAGCTACAGAGGGTGCAACAGAAGTCGGCGGTATCGCAGGCGTATGGCACAACCAGGCAGGACAGACAGTAACATTTACAAACGTAACTGTAAGCGAAGATGCTTCCGTTAAAGTTGGCGGAGCAGACGTAACTGAAACACAGGGACTCGTCGGCGGTGCTTACAATCCCGAAAACGAAACTGCTGACACATCCGGCTCTCTCGTTGTTGACGGAAAAGACGTATGGCTCAAGGTTGCAGCTATCGGCGAAACAAAGTATGCTACTCTTGCTGACGCAATCGCGGCTGCAAATAGCGGTGATACAATTACAATGCTTTGTGATGTAACGCTTGAAGAGGCTGTTACACTTCCCGCAGATATTATATTCAATGGTAACGGAAAAACAATTGACGGAACAGTTTACGCATACGATGATTTGACATTTGAAGGATATACAACAATTGCTAAATTTGGAGCTTACGGTCCGACAATCACAATCGGCGAGGGTGCAACTCTCGAAACAACCTCTGGAAGAATGGTTATCGGTCATGGCACAACCTTCAATATTACAGGTTCAATTACCGATGCTAAGACTGCAAATGTTGTAGATCTTACGCCTTCTCTGGTTGCTCCTGGTGTATCATTCACAGGCGCAGGCGTTAACTTTAATGTAAAAAATGCTTACGTTAAGTTTACAGCGTATTGCTCATCAAAGAACTCAAATGCAAGTGGTACATATAACATTGATGTCACTAACAGTATTTGGGATCAGACAGGCTCACTTGTATTCAGTGAACCTACAAACGGAATGGATCCGACTTTTAATTTCACTGTTAAAGATAGTGTTCTCAACAGTACATCTCACCTTGTTTTTGCGGTAACAAAGGGTGAAATTATTTTTGATAATTCTTTGATTAACAAAGATGTATACAGGCAGCTTGAAAACCGCAGCAACTTGACAATCAAAAATGGTTCAGTGGTATATGCTTCGGTTGCTACAAGCCAAAACGCTATAAACCCCGGAACTACAATTGTTGATAATGCGACTTACATCACAACAGGCGAATTCAGTGGTACCACTGTCGGTACAGGTAGCCTCATTCTGAAAAACGGTGCAACTGCAACTGTTCCGAAGATAGGCAATGCAACTGTCACTCTCGGTGCAGGATGTACTCTTACCTGCAATACCGCTGACATTGATATCAGCACTGATGCCGGTTATGAGGTTAAGTACGAAAACGGAGTTTATACAGCGGTCAAAGGCAACGTTGCCAAGATCGGTGATGATGAATACGCAACCCTCGAAGAAGCATTCAAGGCTGCTACAAGTGGCTGCACAATCGAGATTCTCTCTGACGTTGTCTTTGAGGGCAACTGGGATGACAGAAACACAGGTTCTAAGTTCACAGTTCCCGTAACCATCAATGGTAACAACAAGACTATTAAGATCATTGGTAGCCTTTCCGATCCTAACGGACCCTTCCTCTTCAAGTTCGAGGCTGACGCTACCGTTAATAATCTTATCATCGATATTAGCGAGGTTACCAACGCCAAGGCTACGGCTATCTCCGCTAAGGCAGATATCACTATCGACGGCTGTACCTTCATTGGTAACAGCAGCTCCTCCAGAGGTGTAAGATTTGGTGAAGGCGCAGGAGCGAATATCGGAGAGGTTGATGCAAAAATTACCAACTCCACCTTCACTAACTTCTCTCGCGGAATTACCGATAACGAAAACGGTGGTGACGCAAAGTCTGTTACCATTACAGGCAATACCTTTAATAACGCAAACGTTTATTTAAGTGCTTTCGAAACAGTAACATTCACAGGTAACACTGTAACAGGCGGTTATGTAGACATTCGTTCCTACACCGCTGATAACTCTCTTGATGTTACTGCTACAGGCAACACTCTTACAGCAAATACTGAAACAAAGTACAATTACATCAACGCAGGCGGCACAATCGATGCTCAGGACGGATTTGTTCTTCCTGCATCCGGCGAAATTGCTTACCGCGCTTATGTCGAAGATACAGATGCCCGTGAGGCTGTCAAGGTTGACCTTCAGAATGTATCTGCAAAGACATCCGTTGTTGTTAAACTTTACGATTCTAATGACAATCTTCTGATTACAACAACTCTGAAGGCTGGTGCATGTGAAGCTGACTGGCTTACCACAAACATTGTACTTTCCGGCACACCTTCCGGCTCTTGGGATACGGTGATCAGCGCTGAAAAGCTTACAGTTGCTAACGTTCCTACCAAGGTTGAGCTTTGGATCGACGGCGATCTTCTTGATACTTTCGAGCCTGCTCTTGGTAATGCTACTGACGCTGCAGCATATCAGCTTCCCGCATACCTTGCACTTGATTGTGTATACAAAGAAGCAAAGGTTAATGATACTTACTTCTTGACTCTCGCTGAAGCAATAGCAGCAGCACAGGATGGTGAAACGGTAGAGCTTCTTGCTGACGTTGAATTGGATGCCCCTATCACAATCAAAAATAGCATCATAATCGACGGTAACAACAAGACGATTACTCAGTCTGATGCTTGCAACAATAATATCGCGCTTCTTTACTTCGAAGGCGCGGCAAATAATGTGCTCAACGTTACTGTAAAGAACGCGACATTTGACGGACTTAAGACTGGCGCAGCAATTCGTACTCTCTATGTCAATATGACTATTGACAATTGCGTATTCCAGAATTGCGAACACACTGTAGGACAGGGTCTCGTACGTCTGACTTACGGTAGCGCAACAATTAAAGGCTCCAAGTTCCTGAACAATAATTGTTCTATGGGCGTATCCTTCAACTGGGATGGCGCAGGACTTGCAACAGATACTCTCACAATCGATAATTGTGAATTCACAGGCAACACAGCAAACAAGACTGCTCTTGTTTACTACGTAAAGGGTATAGGCTGCGAAATCAAGAACTCCGAGTTTAATAACAATAAAGTGAACTGCACTGACAACGGTGCAACAATCTATCTTGGTTTCCAGGATAACTGTAAAGTAACAAACAACCTTTTCCAGAACAATGTTGTTACTGAATCCGGCACATCTACACGTGTTGCTGGTACAGTATTTGCTGGCTATCAGGCTACTATCACCGATAACGTGTTTGTGAACAATACTGCTTCCAATGGAAACAGTGATACACTCGGTCAGGTATGTATCAGCACATACTATGAAGATGGTTACGTAAACCTCAGCAGCAACTACTGGGGCGGTAATGCACCTGTTTACGGCGTTGACTACACAATTCAGCACCAGACAGGCGCTGCAGACTATGGCATGGAAGATTACTATGCCGAATACACAACTGATGTAAACGGAAATCTTGAACTTTCTGATAAGAAAGAGATTACATACGTTGCAACGGTTGGAACAAGAAAGTTTACATCCCTCGCTGAAGCAGTAGCTGCAGCACAGGACGGCAACACGATAGTTCTTCTTGATGATGTTGCTCTTGCTGAAACAATCAAAATAAGCGACAAGGCAATTACTCTTGACCTTAACGGCAAGACTATCACAGGTACAGATAACAACACATCCGGCAACTTCTACCTGTTCAACAACACAGGTACACTCACTGTTAAGGATAGTGTAGGTACTGGTAAGATCACTCTTACAGCAGCAACTGACCGTGATTGGAACGCGTCTTCTGTTATCATCGCTACCAACCCCGGCGGTAAGCTTATCGTCGAAAGCGGTACAATCGAACACCTCGGCGGTACCGACATGGCATATGCACTTGATAACCTTACAAACGGAAAGGGCACATATGCTGAAACGGTAATCAACGGTGGTACGATCAAGTCTACATACCGTGCGGTACGTCAGTTCCTCAACGGTATAGAGGCTCAGAACATCCTCACCATCAACGGTGGTACTGTTGAAGGTACGAACAAGTCCATCTTCTTCCACGATCCCAGCACGAAAGCAAATACAGGTGCTCTCACAGTTAGTGAAAACGCTGTTATCAAGGGTGACGTTTACCTCTTCGTAACAGAAGGCTCAACCGAGTGGCCTGTAGAAGTTTCTATCGCTGCGGCAGCTCTTGCGGATGGTTCTACTGTCACAAGCAAGAACGTTCCCGATGGCTATGAAGTGAAGAATGACAACGGCACTTGGGGTGTTGTTACAGTTGAATTGAAGGAGTTCTACGGAACAAACCTTACTCTTGGAAACGAACTTGATATCAACTTTGCTTTCAGCACCGAACATGTAGAAAACACCGGATATGCTGAAATCGTAAGAAGCTATGCAGACGACAGAGCAGATGAGACAATTACTGTTCAATTGAGCGATTGCGCTATTAGCGGTAGTTATTATGTCATCAAGTATGCCGGCATGGCAGCAAAGGAAATGTGCGATGAAATCAAGGTTACTGTCTATGATGCTGATGGAGAACAGGTCAGTGTAACCAGAACCGATAGTATTCGGGACTATATCCTGCGTAATGTAGACAAAGATAACCTTGCGACCACCTCTACTCGTACAGTTGAAGAGACGAGAACACTTCTGATTGATATGCTCAACTATGGTGCTGCTGCACAGACTAATTTCGAATATAATACTGATGATCTTGCTAACAGCACGCTAACAGATGCTCAGAAGGCATATGGTACACAGACAACTCCGACATGCGAAAATACACGTAGTGTTACCTACGCGAATACGGATAAGGTTGCTTACCTCGGAACTCAGTTTGTCCTTGAAAGCAAAATCTCTATGAGAATTGCGATCCTGACATCTGAAATTACCGGTGGCACCGCAGACATTAGTTTTGTAGATCACTATGATGTCGAGCAGAAAGTAACAATCAATGCGGCAGAGTGCGAAACTGACGGAAGCTACACATTATTCAAAATAGATGAAATTGTTGTAGCTGATGGCCGTTGTGATGTTACATGTGTATTCAAGAATGCTGACGGTGAAGAAGTTGTAACAGTTGTAGATAGCATGGAAAGCTATGTTGCAAGAAATGGAGCAAGCTATCCTTGGCTCTACGAAATTATGAAATTCTCTGATGCAGCTTATGCATCCTTCCATTGATCTTAAGAAAGGAAAAGCACAATGAAAAAGATTTTTGAAAAACCTATTGTTGAGATATATCTATTAGACGTTGAGGATGTTATCACAGCCTCTGAGGATGAGTTTGTCACCGACGAAGTCACCCCGCCCGGAGAAGGCGATAACGGAACCGTTTGGGGTTGATTAACATTCAATAGCGGTAGGGTTTCCTCTGCTAAATGAAACTATAAAAGCTGGCTGGATCCGGGTATCCCGGTATACCCGGTATACTCGGATCTGTTCGCCGGTATTTTGAATTACTATTTTGAGCGAGGACCATTGAGAAATCTGTGGTTCTCCCTGAGAACAGCAATTCTTGAAAAACCATTTTAAGGAAGGTATATTCCAATGAAGAAGAGAGCTTTTGCATTGATTATGGCGCTGGTAATGTTCATTATGTCAATTACCTGTTTTGCAGTCAGTGTTTCAGATATCAACACCGCAGATGCGCTAAACGAGCTTGGTCTGTTTCTTGGTACGGGAAACGGATATGAACTTGAAAACTGTCTGACCCGTGCTCAGGGTGTGACGCTCTTGGTTCGAATGCTCGGTATGGAAGAGGTAGCAGAGAACAACGTGTACAATAATTCTTTTACTGACATACCTGATTGGGCAGCAGGATATATTGGCTGCGCATTTGAAAACAGGCTCACAAACGGAACAAGCGAGACCACATTCTCCCCTGATGAAACTATGACAGATTATATGTTTCTGACGCTTGTTCTTCGTGCGCTAAATTATTCAGACAAAGGAGAGACTCCTTTGTTTGGCTGGAATGATCCCTATGCGCTCTCACATGAGCTAAATCTGATTGAAACTGATGAGCCGGATACTGATTTTACCCGTGCGGATGCAATTGCAGTATTCTGGAATGCGCTGGACGTTGAGCTTTATGGCTCTGAGGTGACTTTGGCTCAGCGATTGATTGAACAGGGAGTCTTTACTTCAAAGGAGCTTGCAGAAGCAAGAAAGATACGAAAAGACGGTCGCAAAGAAAATACCGGTGTTCCCGTAATTTTTATACCTGATACCGATGAGCCTGAGACCGAGGCTCCTGAAACTGAAGTTCCTGAGACTGAAGTTCCTGAGACTGAAGTTCCTGAGACTGAAGTTCCTGAGACTGAAGTTCCTGAGACTGATCCGGAGCTTGGTAACGATGAAGCCGGAAGTGAAGGACTGCCGGAAGAAGGCGAAAACGGAACCGTTTGGGGTTGATAAGATAAATAAAGCATTTTAATTTATTGCAAATGTGTTGGACTTGCGCTATAAATGTTAGTGCTTTGCAGTCCCCTTTGCCCTCGCTTTGGGATACCCTTTGAATCTGATTCAGGGGGTATCCCTTAATAATTTATTGTTATAAAAAAGAGCCGATGGCTGTTGCCATCGGCTGATTTATTTTATTTGCTGTTTCTGTTTTTGCGGTTCTGGTCAAAAGATGGGTTTGTCATATAGAAGTTCTTACAATCCATATTATCCTGAGCTATGCGAAGCGCATCATGGAAATTAGTAATTTAAGGAAAACACCGAAAGCCCTTATTCTACAAGGACTTTCGGTGTTTTTGTTTTTAGTGACTTTTTCGATATTTTTGCCATGATTTTAATATTTTAAAGCGGATAACAGATAAAAGAAAACATAATTTCGAATGTTAAGAGAGTTGCAATAAATTATGATTAATTTTAGAAAAAATGAAACGTGCGTAGATAAATATAATTGTTTAAGTGTCCACTATTTATTTAATTAATAGTTTTAATGTGGACAGAGATTGTCCGCATTAAAGTTTAGAATTATTACAAGAAAGGAGGCTTGGATATGGGGAATGCTGAAAGACGCAGTAGAATAATGAAAATATTACGTATACGTAAATATGAAAGGATAGTCAATTTAGCTTCTGAATTCGGCGTTTCAACAAGAACCATCAGACGGGATATTGAAGATCTTAGTCTTACCGAGCCGATTTACACACAATGCGGAAGATATGCCGGAGGTGTTTATTATATTGATGCATATCATGACGATTACATATTAATTTCAAGGCAAGAAGCAAAGGTTTTGCATACAATACTCGAGAGAATGAAGAAAAATAATATGTTATCCAAAAATGAAACAAATATAATTGCTAGTGTTGAAGCAAGATTTGATAAATATAAAACTTAATAACTTTAAGAGATTTTTAGTACTCAGTTAAATATCAGTGTCTTGGTTCTTGACATGTGTTTATGGAAATAGTATAATATCAATAAAGAGCAGACAGCTTGATACGTATGATAACAACACGTACACATACAACGCAAGCGGAATAAGAACAAGTAAGACGGTATGCGGAGAAAAGCATACGTATGCGCTTGACGGAGTAAAGATAGTACGAGAGACATGGGGAAGCAATACGCTATCGCCGCTTTATGATAATGAAGAGGGCGTATGCGGAATAGCATATAATGAAGTACCGTACTATTTCTTAAAGAACCTGCAGGGTGACGTAATAGCGATAGTAAACAGAGACGGTGACACAGTAGCAAGATACAGCTATGACGCGTGGGGTAAGTGCAGTATAACACTTGACAATTCGGGCGTAGGCATTGCGACGATCAACCCGTACAGATACAGAAGCTATTACTATGACAACGAGACGGGCTTCTACTATCTCCAGTCCAGATACTATGACCCTGAAGTCGGTAGATTTATTAATGCGGATGAGCCATATATTGTATGTACCTCGTTTAATGAAAACTTGTATTTTAATTTATTTGCTTTCGCAAAAAATGATCCTGTTAATAACAAAGATATTTTAGGATTTATTGTAATTCCGAGGTGGATAATTGCACTTATAATTGATTTTATTATGTCTTTGAGCGGTATAGGATTTTTGTTCACTCCCATAAAGTCAGCGGCAAGTACTCTTGGCAAAAATGCATTGAAATCTACGCTTAGAACACCGTTTACTAATTTTATAAAATTTCTAGGCAGTTGTATTTCTCATATATTAAAATTTCTAACTGGTATTGTTAGCAAAATTCCTTTTGTTGGCGGATGGCTTGTAAAAATAATCACAAAAGATTTACAAGAAAAAGCAGTTTCTTCTATAGTTGGAGCAGCAGTATCTGCTACAGTAAATAAGATGTTAAATTTCTTGATTGTAAATATTGATGTACTGCTTTCGATTGGCGGATTTATTAGTGGATTATGCGAACTGATTTTTGATAAAGAACCGTTACCACTTAACGGAAAAATTGTAGTTTAAGGAGAATATTTTATTGAAACTGAAATTAAGTATTTGTTCTGAATGTAGTTTGAATATTTCAGTAAATGGAAAAAGTAACATATATCATTCAAATGGTGTGTTTGAATTTAGTGATTTGCCAGAACAAACTGTTATACACGTGAAACAAATCCAATTTAGACGAAAGTGGTATCTATTTCCGATTTATATACTTGAAGGAATATTAACACTGCTAGTATATTATCAATCAGAATACTCTGCAACCGATTTTTTAAGACCATATATATATGAATGTCTATTCAAAATTGATACAAATGATGTTTCTTCTATATCTATAGATTCTGTGGATTCAAAAGTCAAGGATAATTGTAGATGTAGTCATGGATATATTATGGTTCAAGGAGAAGGGATATTTAATATTAAACATATTGAATGTAAAAATGACTACTCGTTTAGAACTACTTTAATTAAAACATGTTTTGCATTTTTGTGGAGTCCTGTTCTACTCTTACTATTATTTGCATTTTTTGCATTCAATACTCCCAATGCTTCAATTATTGGAAAGATTATTATAGGGGTAGTATTTCTATTATTGTTAGCTTTTGCAATTTATAAAGTTATATGTGAAAAGAAAAAATTACAATATATAAGAACAAATATTTATAAATAAAATATTTGTTGTATAACTCAAACTAACTGCAGCCACACCATATGGTGTGGCTGTTGTAATTTTATAATGTTTTAGATAGTTGAGTAAGAGGAATTAAGAAATAAATACCAATATCGCGAACATGGAAGAAAAGTCAGTCCCATTTTCAATATACTACAATAGAGATGTTGCTACAATGCATTCCATAAGCTTGAAAGCATAGCGTATGAAGGTGCCGAAACGCCGCTTGTTAAGTACGCATATAAGAATGGCAACGGAAGTCTGAAGTCTGTAACCTATGCAAACGGACACACGATGAAGGTAACGTACAACAGCTTCGGACAGATCACAGCCGAAAAGTGGTATGACGCAAATAACGCTCTTGCCGCTCACTACAAGTATGTATACGACGGAGCAGGAAATATAGTGCGTTCTATTGACATGATAGCGGAAAAAGAGTATAATTATACATACGAATCAGGCAGGATCGTTCGGGCAACAGAATCGGATATCACAATAAGCGGATATATTGTAACATCAAAAACAATTGTAAATTCGATACTGTATACATACGATAATGAAGGCAGACTGACAAGAAAGGGCTATGTTCCTGCAATCGGCTCACAGATAAACTATTACTACGAGTATCCCGAAAACAGTAATACACCTGTAGTCAAGATATATCAGAGCGGCGCACCCGTACAGAGCCATTCCAAGACCGACTCGTTCGGACGTAAGGTATTCGATGAGCTTCAAACAGGCTCGGGCTTTGTATCGCGACAGTTCAGCTATCACGCAGGCGAGGAAACAGCAGAGCATGCAGATAACGGAAAGCTGAAATCAACGCCTACAACAATGCTCGTAAGCCAGATCGTACTGTCTGACGGCAGAACGCTCTCTTATGAATATGATGCGGAAGAAAGAATTACCAAGGTAACAGACAGCTTAGAGGGCGTTACCGAATACACGTATGATACGCAGGGGCAGCTGACAAGCGAGACCAAGAACGGCGTAACAGTAAACATCACATATGATAATTATGGAAATATCCGGACAAAGGGAAGCCATACGTATTCATATGATCATGATAACTGGAAAGACCTGCTGACAAAGTATGACGCACAGAGTCCAACATACGACGCGCAGGGCAATCCGACAACATATCTCGGACATGCACTTACTTGGAGTAAGAGCAGACAGCTTGATACGTATGATAACAACACGTACACATACAACGCAAGCGGAATAAGAACAAGTAAGACGGTATGCGGAGAAAAGCATACATATGCGCTAGACGGAGTAAAGATAGTACGAGAGACATGGGGAAGCAACACGCTTTCACCGCTGTATGATAATGAAGAAGGCATATGCGGAATAGCATATAATGAAGTACCGTACTACTTCATAAAGAACCTGCAGGGTGACGTAATAGCGATAGTAAACAGAGACGGTGACACAGTAGCAAGATACAGCTATGACGCGTGGGGTAAGTGCAGTATAACACTTGACAATTCGGGCGTAGGTATTGCGACGATCAACCCGTACAGATACAGAAGCTATTACTATGACAATGATACGGGACTCTATTATCTCCAGTCCAGATACTATGACCCTGAAATCGGTACATTTATCAATGCGGATGAGCCCTCTTTGCTAGGTATTGATGGTGAAATAATAAGCCATAATCTTTTTACATATTGCAATAATAATGTTGTGAATTGCGCAGACTTATCTGGAATGTTTTCGTTAAATGATATTTTCAAATTGATTGCAAATATTCTTGAAAAATTGAAGCAACGTTTTCTAGATTATTTAGATTCGCTTATTGTTTCTGGTAATAACAGTATAAAAATTAGCACTACTGTTATATCTATTTTTATTGATTCTGCTATTGCTTTGTTAGTTAGCTGGTGGCTTTCTCATACAATTAAACAACTTTTAAAAACATTATTAAATAGTTTAATTAAACAAAATTCTAATATGGTAACTGAAATAGCCCAAAATACAATAAAGTTTTTCTTGAATAATTTTTTTGGAAAGCTTTTTATCAAAGGAATTGCGGCCATAATGGTATCAAAATCAGGATTAAAACAGAGTAAAATAAATACGTTGGTTTCTGATTTTACTTCTAATATTCTTGTTGGAAGTAATAAACTAGCTTCACGTGCATATAGTTTGGTATCTGCATTTTCTTCAATAGGTGGAATATTTGCTTTAGTGTTTGACTTGATGGATAGAGAATGGGATGATTATATTACTATAAAAGTTTAATTTCTTTATATATTTAACATTCCCAAATTTCTATTGTGTATTAAATGAGAAATAACCAAAATGCTTTAAAAATTTTTTTGATTTTATTTTTGATTTAGATTAATCAAAAATATGCATCATGGAGATTTTATAAATCTCCATGATGCATTTAATAATGTAAAGGTAGATATATGAATTTTTGCTTAAAAAATCAAACTAGTAGAAGTTTTATTTGCAAAACTAAGAATTTTACAGTTATAGTAAAACCGTATGAACAAGAAAGCATTATTATTGATGCTGATAATCCTACTTTAAAAATTGAAAATATTAGTTCGAGTTTTATTAAAAAGAAATGGTATGGTATAGTTACGCATTTGGCTATAAACACATTTTTTGAACTCAACTTTGCACAAATTGATAATGTAATCAATATTTATGAAAAAAGCATTGAGGTTAATGAAGATATAAAGTATAATTACTTTTATAGTACTGAAAATTTATATGCTATTAAATGTGACGTGTCTGACGGAAATATTGTTTTAAAGAAGTTATTGAATAGAGAAAAAATACAATTTATAATGGATATATTAATTTTTCCATTACTATATATTATTTTAGATAAATTAATACTTAATAGATTATGGTATTTTTTGTTAGATATTTTGTTAGAAAGTACTTATAGTACAGTTTTTTCTATAATTACCTATCTTTTTGTTCTGATTATTAATGGTATTTTACAATGCATAGAATTCTTTGGGGAAAATGCAAGAAAAAAAAGAACTATGCTAAAAAAATCTTTTGACAGCGAATATATTAGGAAAATATATAATCGAAATTAATACCTATTTTTAAATTTAAATGAATGGAGATAATACATTGAAAGATATTTCGAGTGCATTAAATTCAATTTATTGTTCCAAAATTAATAAATTAGATGTTGATTTGCTTAACAAAGAGATGATATTTAATTTAACTCTTGTTGATGGTGGAAATGTAACTAATCATGAGTTAAAATTTGTTAACTGTTCATCATTTTTATGGTTGGAAAAAAATAAATACGCACATAAAGCATATGACTTTTCAAAATGTAATTATTATGAATTGACATCAATTGATATAATGAATATCACTATGCATACATATGATGACTGGTTAAAACAGTATCCAATGGAATATAATGTAGTTATTGAAATTTGGGAAACAGCATTGTTGATTAAATCAGATGAAATCGTAATAGATAATCAACATTATTTGATTCCATAATGGTTGGTTTATTTATCGTTTAATAATACCTTTTTAATATAAAAAGTATTGTTATTAGAATAATTCTAATCCTTCAAATGTTTCATCAATAGTTTTATCAAACTTATACCCGTCCTTGATTTATCAAGGGCGGGTGTTTCTATGCTTGACATTACTGAGAAGAAATAGTATAATTACCATAAGAGGCATACAGGAACAGGCTTTGTATCGCGACAGTTCAGCTACCACGCAGGCGAGGAGACCGCCGAGCATGCCGATAACGGCAAGCTGAAGTCAACGCCTACAACAATGCTCGTAAGCCAGATCGTACTTTCTGATGGAAGAACGCTTTCGTATGAATATGATGCGGAAGAAAGAATTACCAAGGTAACAGATAGCTTAGAGGGCGTTACCGAATACACGTATGATACGCAGGGGCAGCTGACAAGCGAGACCAAGAACGGCGTAACAGTAAACATCACATATGATAACTATGGAAATATCCAGACAAAGGGAATCCATACGTATTCATATGATCATGATGACTGGAAAGACCTGCTGACAAAGTATGACGGACAGAGTATAACATACGACGCGCAGGGAAATCCGACAACATATCTCGGACACGCACTTACATGGAGTAAGGGCAGACAGCTTGATACGTATGATAACAACACGTACACATACAACGCAAGCGGAATAAGAACAAGTAAGACGGTATGCGGAGAAAAGCATACATATGCGCTTGACGGAGTAAAGATAGTACGAGAGACCTGGGGAAGCAATACGCTATCGCCGCTTTATGATAATGAAGAAGGCGTATGCGGAATAGCATATAATGAAGTACCGTACTATTTCTTAAAGAACCTGCAGGGCGATGTAATAGCGATAGTAAACAGAGACGGCGACACAGTAGCAAGATACAGCTATGACGCATGGGGTAAGTGCAGTATAACACTTGACAACTCGGGCGTTGGCATTGCGACGATCAACCCGTACAGATACAGAAGCTATTACTATGACAACGAGACGGGACTTTACTATCTCCAGTCCAGATACTATGACCCTGAAGTCGGCAGATTTATTAATGCGGATGATGTTGAAACAGCTATAAATTCTAATATTTTGCTTAGTCATAATTTATTTAGCTATTGTTTTAACTCTCCTGTTAATATGAGTGATATTTATGGTTATATACCCGTTTGGGTTGTATATGCTGCCGCAGGTGCAGCCTTATTTGGCGGAGTTACTTATGTGATAGGTAAAGCTCTAGGCATAGAAGGATGGGCTTTAGCTGCTTTAACCGCTTCATTGGCAGCTGTAGGAGCAACAATAGCAGTGATTCTTGGTGTTAAGTTTTTAGCTAGAATATCTCCTAAACTTGCAGAGTGGGCAAATAAAGTTGCCAAAAATACAAAGATTATTAAACCTAGTTATAAACATACGACTGGTGAAGTAACAAACTTAGGTGGAATTATTTTATTTGATGCATTTAAAATAATGTTGCATCCTCCGCATCATAACCAGCATAATTATTTTCACATTCAAATTGAGGTTAAATTACCAGGAGTAAAAATGCCTTGGACAAAATTTAGAATAAAAATCAATCCCCAAAAATGGATTTAATCTTGAGGTAAATCAAAATGATATCTATTGAGAATTCTTCTAATTATGAAATTTCTATTATTTTTGATAATATGTCTCAAAAGGAAAAAAGTGATATAATAAATACTATTGTAAATATTTTTGCTAATAATCAAAATTACTTTTTTTCAATATGCGGTCTTGATGCTGATAATTTTCTTGAAGATATTAGCAGTAAACAATATATACTTGTGACAGACCGAAAACACAAGTTTATTAAAGATTTGCCTGAATTATATGTCATGACTACGTATTTATCGGATGTCAGTATATTCAATAAATATATCGGTTCTTTCAATGAAGGAAGTATGTGCTTTTATATTCTTAATTCTAATGTAAAAGATCCGAGCTTAGTCATTAACGCAAATGACATCGAACAAATGTTAGAATATGTTTATGATAACAGTCTTCTGACAATAGATATTACATCTGACAGTGATGTTTTGGTTGTAAATTGCAATGATTCTCAAAAACTAAATTTGATTTGTGACGAAATTTGCAATAAATTTTAAACTATATCATAAGTGACCAAAAAAGCTGCCGTCTTTGGAAACAAGGACGGCAGTTTTTATATATTTTACGATATTGTTTGAGTATCCTCGTCAAGTACGCATACAAGAACGGCAACGGCAGACATAAGCAAAAAAATATGACAATGCTCGTAAAAAAATAGCGGATATTGCAAAATGCAATATACGCTATTTTTTATATATTACCGCACCGTATCTAATTTTGGTTTTCATCAAGATAATCAAGTATGCGATTGTTAAAGCTAGCCTTTTGCGAAAAGAATCTTTCGGATTTGCTTTTACATTTGCTTGAATTTATAATTGTTTTTTCAGATATATCCAAATTTGAGAGATATGTATTAAACGAATCACACCATTGTCGCGCAAGAATGTACTCTTCAATGTTAAATTCAAGTTCTAATTCATAATCCGTTTTGCCGAAACACGTACTTTCATCAAAACTAAGTATTATTCCATTTGACAGCTTGAAATTTATCCTATGTGTTACCATTTCACCCTGCAGATGCAAATCTTTTTCGCCTATACGAATATAATAGGGAAGCTCGCTTTGCGTCCATGTTTCCTCGCTGCTCTGTATTGTTTTTGAATGTTTTTTGATCGTTCCTTTTAATTCTCCGTTGCAGCATCTTATTCTTACCGTTGTATTCTCTTTTCTGAAAAGCTGACTGTCTGTGTCGTAATAATAATTTATATGGGTCTGCTCACTGTCCGGTTTCATTATATCGCTTATAATATCAAGCAGATCATAAAAGGCCTCTTTTGATAATAACCATTTATATTCGTTTTCAATCATGACAGTTCTCCTTTCCGACCGGTTTTCTGATTTTCTTGCCGGTTCCGTTCTTTGGAATATCATCTATAAGCTCAATATGAGACGGGCGCTCGTGCGGAGGCAGAAGGGCGACACATAAATTATGTATTTCTTTGATGTCGTCAAGTGATGATACAACCTTGATACCGATTTGAACATTACCGTCCTTGCCGATGTACCCGTATGCAAGAACATCTTCAAAATGTGAATCGTTCATCAGAATATTTTCAATCTCTGAAGGGTATATATTCATACCTGCTCTTATTATCATATCATCCATTCTGCCGTTGATCTTATACAGTCCGTTGGAGTCACAGTATGCGCTGTCGCCTGTGTGCAGCCATCCGGACACTATCTTTTCTTTGGTAAGCTTGTCATTTTTAAAATATCCAAGCATAACATTCGGACCTTTAACGTACAGCTCTCCCTCTTCGCCTATATTCACCGTATTTCCGTTTTTATCTACAATTTTAAGCTCCACGCCGCTTATAGGTGATCCGATCATGTCTGCGGAAGAAGCGAAGTCTTCCGGCGACAAATGTGCAACTCTGGGTGAGGCTTCCGTAAGCCCGTAAACATGGTGAATATTGCGGTGCTTATAGATATTTAAAATTTCATCGGCAGTAGATTTTGTCATACACTCTCCGCTTATTACCATAGTTGAAAGACTGGCAATGTCTTCCGGGTTTCTTATGCATTTTCCCATTGTCAAAAATAGAGTGGGAGTTGCACACATTATATTTATATTTTCATTTTTGATTTTTTTAATTAAGGATATGGGATTATATGCTTCTGATGAAAAACATATATCAATTCCGCGGTATAGTGCGAACAAAAATTCACCTGTTAAAACCGCGCAGTGATAAAGCGGACGTGCAATAAGTATCTTATCGTTATTTTGTACCGTAAAGTATTCTGTAATAGAGAATATATTACTTAAAATATTGATTTCGCTTAACATTACACCCTTAGGTGATCCTGTTGTTCCCGATGTGCACATAATAAATGCGGGTTGGTTGGCAGGCTCATAATACTTTCCGGTATCTGTATCAATAACTTCCAGATTACAGTTGATGTCGCTTATTATACAAGGCGGATTGATAAAATCAACAAGCTGTTTTAAATGTACCTCGCCATACCTGTAAGAAAGCGGTACGACTGTTTTGTGTGCTGCAATACAAGCCAGGATAGCTATTCCGGCAAACATTTCATTTTGGCATAAAATTGCATAACAGGGTTTATCAAGCTTTTTGGCAAATTCTTCTGCAAAAATAACTATTTCTTCAAATGTCATAGAAGAATTATTTTCACTAACTGTTTTGTATCGGTTTCTGAGCATAGCAGATCGTATTGTGCTCCACAACATTTAATGCGCCTCCTTTATGCCGTGTTCTTCCATTTGACGTGTAAGCTCTGACAATAATTCAAGTTCTTTTTGTTTTACGTCTAGGAGAGTGCTCTTTATAGAAATCAAAAGTTCATTATCATGACGTTTGTTATAGTGCGCATAGATAGTACGCATCATATCTGCCGCACGTACAATTTTTGCATACTCTTTGCTTAGCTTTTCGGTAAGGCCGAATTCATTTTCAATAAGCTTTATTCTTTCAAGCATGAAATTTTTCTGATCGAAAAATGATTTAAATACTCTTCTGTCCATTCGCTCGTAGGGAATAGAACCGTCATAAAGCTTGTCAAGATACATTGCGATATAATTATGTACTACTATGCCGTAAATATCGCTTGCCTTACCGCCAAGCGGGAATCTATTAAATCCTGAATTTATATATGATTTGATTTTGGTTAGCATAGTACTGTAATCAAGTTTGATATTATCCTGCTTTACTTTTATTGCACATATTTCGCATTTGCGTTTTTCTTCAATGCACTTCTTGAGCGCAAGATGCAGACCTCTTTGTGGAGTCGTAAACGATCTGTATACCCAATTTATGTCATATGAATATAAGTTATAAGTGTGCTTTTCGTTATCATAGCCGGTAATAAAAGCGTCATGGGTGAAATGCAGCGTTTTATAATAGCTTTTGCCTTCAACATAGTAGTCATCTATGTTGTATACAAAAACATAATAATCATCATCGATCAGATTTTTGACTATTTTCGAAAGGCTGTTCCATAGGTATTCAAGAGGTAAATGTATTTTCTCAATGTACGGACAATCATAGAAAGCACCATTGTATATATGAACATCAGGCGAAGTATATCCGCCTAAAAATGCTGTACCACATCTGATAGAAACACTGTTGTTTAAAAACCAATTTCTCATAGAGGGGTTTGCAGTCAAACAGGCACCTACCGCACCTTCGCCGTGATATGTAGCAAAAAAAGGTTTTCCTATAGGCAGGGATTTTTTATTATTCATTATCTTCCACCTCATATTTTTCTACAAGCTTTATAATGTCTTTTACAGTTATGAGGTCAAACGGATTCATGTCCGATTCGTCAAGTCTGATATCAAAAGTGTCTTCAATTTCTATAAGGAGCATTATCATATTCATGCTGTCAAGACCTATATCTGTTGTAAGTTCAAGTGACGTGTCATCGACTGTAATCGAGCTAATCTCACTTAAAATTTCAAAAACTTTTTGTTCGATATTCATTTTAATTTTTCCTTTCCTATGTTAATTTTTTGTGTTTTCCGCTTCTTTACGAGCAATTATTTTATTAACATTCTCAACAACCCGTGCGCAAAGTTCATCTACAGTGTCCTTGCTTGAGAGAAAAATACCATTGTTTATATTTGATATAGACATATACGCGCGCCTTAGTTTGTGTTGCAGGTCAACGTCAATATATCTGTCCTTTTCTTCTTCGCGGCTGCGTACTCTCTTTATCGCAGTATCTACAGGTACATCAATAAAAAATGCAGCGTCGGGTTCTATTATTGATTCTGATATTTCATATATCCATTTGTCATCTTCAAATCCTCTTGCGTGAAGATTGGCAAGACAGGAGTAGAAATATCTGTCGCTTATTACGATGTTGCCGCGTTCAAGCTCGGGTACGATTACTTTTGCAGAGTGTTGTACTCTGTCGCTTGCGGCAAGTAGTGAAAGGCTTCTGTATTCGTAGTTTTCATGATCGGGCGTGTCCATATATGTTCTGAATATATCGGAGTTTCTTACATAGTCGGTCGGTTGTTTTGTGATAACTACTTTTCTGCCGCTTTTCTTCAGCTTTTTGGCAAGAAGATTTAAAAGTGTAGTTTTGCCGCAGCCGTCAAGTCCGCAAAATGTGATTAGCGAACCGGGGTATTTGTTTTTGTACATTCTTAACAGTTCCATTGTTACACCTCCAAAAGACTTGTCCTATCACTGTTAAAAAGGCGTTCAGTGATATTCTTTTCAGTATACGTCAGTACTCTGTGTTTTTCGGGATCGATAACATGATCTAAAACGAGGTCATCTGCAAGCATCATACTTGACAGGATAAAATTAAGTGTTTTACTTTCCATATTAAAAAGCTCTTTTGCCGAAGCAAGCGCAAAGTAACACGGATCATAGATCTGATAGTCTTTGATTCTTGAAACAAGGATCAGAGCATCGGTATCCGAAAAGTTATTAAGCAAATAATAAAGATCAAGGTATTTATACAAGGTCATGTCTCGCTTCATTTTGACCCAAGGTAAAGTCGTTGCTTCCTTAAAAAGATGTACGCACAAATGGATAATAAAATCATATGTATCAAGCGTAATAATATCTGAATATCCGGCATATTTCCTTTCTGCGTGGGAAATCATGCGACCGACTATGTCGGAGTCGTCATTTTTGTAATCAAGAGAAAAA
Organism: Eubacteriales bacterium; assembly: GCA_045577925.1. Classification (GTDB taxonomy): domain Bacteria; phylum Bacillota; class Clostridia; order Oscillospirales; family CAG-272; genus UBA4717. The sequence goes on along the minus strand of JAZNJH010000018.1, from coordinate 2,369 downwards.
TTGATGTCTACTTCCAAAAATTGCTTGGCAGGCATACCGACTTCTTTGATAAAAGGAACAGTTTCGCCTCTCAGCATTTTTGATGTAATAATATCGCTTCTGCTTGCCGGGACAAGCTTACCATTTCGTATGTAACCTTGTATAAATCCGGCGTCTTTCAAGGCGTTTCCGATATCTGTTACATTACTTGAATCGACAAGTATATCAATATCATTTGACGTTCTGTAACCTAAAGGATACTTTCCGCACAGATATGCACCTTTAAGTAATGCATACTTGTTTTCATTTGAAGTACCGCATTTTTCAAGTGCCTTGTTTACGATATCCAGACATTCGAAAAAACTGTCATTCTTTTCGATATTGACCGTATACGCGTCTTTCAGCGAATTTCGGAATTCTCTGTTTAATTTATCAATGTTACCGCTTTGCTTAAGTACATCATAAGCAACAGCCGCAACACGATTCATGTGGAGATGCCCGAGTAATTCGGCACTTGCCGCTCCTTTGTCAATCAGTCGTTTGATTTCTTCGCTGTTAAAATTTTCAAATTTACATAATTCAAAAAACAGCTTTTTTTCATTTGTGTTCATAAAAACCTCCTGCCGATATACGGCTATAAAATTAGTAATACGAGAAAATAAAAGCCCGTATCCGATTTCATATTATCATTTAAATAGGACATAATTTGACCTAATTAAATTCAAAAAATTTTTTTTAAAATATTTTTTATTAGGACAAACCATGTCCTCGTAAGAAAGTATAATAGGTCTGCAACCAAGTATCTTGAAAGGAGGTTATATTTATGGAAGAGTTTAAGATCTTATTGGAGCGTCACGAGCAGAGAATTAATACCTTGGAACGTGACATGAATGATTTAAGAGCAGTTCATGCAGAAATAAGAACGATGAATGAAACGCTTGTAACTTTGGCAAGCGAGCTGAAGCATACAAATGAACATCTAAAGCGGCATGAGCGAAAAATCGATGAAATAGACAGCGTTCCGAAAAAACGTATGCAGCAAATAGTAACAGCTATAATAGCCGCACTCGCCGGATGCTTAGTTTCAAGTTTTGTTAGTATGATAATTGTTTAAATTTAAAGGAGGAAAATATGAATTACGAAGAATACATAAAAACAGAACTACTTATATTGATTCCCGTACTTTATTTTGTGGGGATCGGACTTAAGAAAAGCAAGATGCCGGATAAATTCATACCGATCACGCTCGGAGCGGCTTCGGTTATATTGTCCGCAATTTGGGTAATAGCTACCGAAGACATAACGTGTATCAAGGAGCTTGCTTTTGCTATATTTACTGCTGTCACACAGGGGATTTTGGTTGCATCAGCCAGTGTGTATGCAAATCAGCTTTATGTACAGTCAAACAAGGAGAAATAAAAATGGATATTATAAAAGCACATGCAGTAAATAATTTATGTTATATTACAGCGAAAAAAATGACCCCCAAGGGCATCGTCGTCCATTCAACAGGAGCCAACAATCCAAACTTAAAAAGATATGTTGACGCACCTGATAAAGTAGGCACAAATGCATATGGGAATCATTGGAATGTATCAAAGCCGGGCGGAAACTGCGTTTGCGTGCATGCATTTATCGGATACGATAAGGATAAGAAAGTACGCGTGGCGGAAATATTGCCGCTTGATATTTGTTGTTGGGGTGTAGGAAGCGGAAGAAAGGGAAGCTATAACTTTGATCCTGCTTACATACAGTTTGAGATATGCGAGGATGATCTAAAAAATAAAGAATACTACGATGAAGCTTTCAAAACCGCAGCAGAATACTGCGCTTATCTTTGCAAGAAATTCGGCCTTACAAGCAAAAATATCGTAAGCCATAAAGAAGCGCATAATTTGGGCTATGGCTCAAATCACGGTGACCCCGAACATTGGATGGCTAAATTCGGTCATTCAATGAATGAATTCAGACGTCAGATCGATCGGTTGCTCGGCACAAAGGAAACAGGAGCAGAGGATAGCTCACCTGCGGAGACGCGAAAATGTCCGTACCTGGTGCAAGTTATTTCAAACGTGACTATACACGCAGGTGCCGGGTGTGACACACGAGTTGTCGGAAATATCACGGGCAAAGGTGTTTATACGATCGTTGAAGAAAAAACGGGAGTCGGTGCTGCTAAGTGGGGGAGGCTGAAAAGCGGCGCTGGTTGGATATGTATTGATAATGTTAAAAAAATAAATTAAAAAAATTTTTTAATTAGGACAATATATGACCTAATTAAAGTTTAAAGTAAAGGTGCAGCTGCAAAAAATTTTTAATTAAACAAAAGGAGAGAAATAAAAATGTCAGAAGAAATTAAAGAAACAGAAACTGTAGAAGGCGAATACACA
>JAZNJH010000017.1:0-9179 GCA_045577925.1 Eubacteriales bacterium | reverse complement strand
GCAATTATCGGTTACGGCTCACAGGGTCACGCACATGCACTCAACCTTAAAGACAGCGGCGTAGATGTTATCGTTGGTCTTTATGAAGGCAGCAAGAGCTGGGCAAAGGCTGAAAGACAGGGACTTAAGGTTATGACAGCTGCTGAAGCTGCTAAGAATGCTGACATCGTTATGATTCTCATCAACGACGAAAAGCAGGCAAAGCTTTACAAGGAAAGCATTGAACCCAACCTCACAGAGGGTAAGACACTTGCATTTGCTCACGGCTTCAACATCCACTTCGGCTGCATCAAGCCTCCCAAGAATGTAAATGTTATTATGATAGCTCCCAAGGGCCCCGGTCATACAGTAAGAAGCGAATATCAGGCAGGCAAGGGTGTTCCCTGTCTTATCGCTGTTGAACAGGATGCTACGGGGGATGCATGGGATTTAGGTCTTGCTTATGCACTCGGTATCGGTGGTGCAAGAGCAGGTGTTCTTGAAACAAACTTCCGCACAGAAACAGAAACAGACCTTTTCGGTGAACAGGCTGTTCTCTGCGGCGGTGTTTGCGCGCTTATGCAGGCAGGCTTTGAAACTCTCGTTGAAGCAGGATATGATCCCAGAAACGCATATTTTGAGTGCATTCACGAAATGAAGCTTATCGTTGACCTTATCTATCAGAGCGGCTTTGCAGGAATGAGATATTCTATCTCCAACACAGCTGAGTACGGCGACTACATAACAGGCCCGAAGATTATCACAGAAGATACAAAGAAGGCTATGAAGAAGGTACTGAAGGACATTCAGGACGGTACTTTCGCAAAGGACTTCTTGCTTGATATGTCCGACTCAGGCGCACAGGTACACTTCAATGCTATGCGTAAGCTCGCAAGCGAGCATCCCAGCGAAGTTATCGGCGCTGATATCCGTAAGCTCTACAGCTGGAACGACGAAGAAAAGCTTATCAACAACTAATTTTATAATGTAATGGGCTTTTATAAACAGTAATATCCGTGCCTTTTGTGCTAGCCCGGCACAAAAGGCACACGTTTTTAATAAGAGAGGTAATCATGAAAAGTGATTCTTTGAAAAAGGGCGCACAGAACGCGCCTCACCGCGCACTCTATCATGCGCTCGGACTTACACAGGAAGAAATAGACAGACCGCTTGTTGGTATCGTCAGCTCATATAACGAGATCGTACCCGGTCACACAAATATAGACAAGGTCGTTGACGCTGTACGTATCGGCGTTGCAATGGCAGGCGGTACACCCATCGTATTCCCTGCTATCGCAGTTTGCGACGGTATCGCTATGGGACACACGGGTATGAAATACTCGCTCGTTACGCGTGACCTTATTGCCGACTCAACAGAGGCGATGGCGCTTGCGCACGGCTTTGACGCACTCGTTATGGTGCCCAACTGCGACAAGAATGTACCCGGACTTCTTATGGCGGCGGCAAGACTCAATATTCCCACAATATTCGTAAGCGGCGGCCCGATGCTCGCGGGACACATTGACGGCAAGAAGACAAGCTTTTCTTCAATATCCGAGGCTGTCGGCGAATACAATGCCGGTAAGATAGACGAGAAAAAGCTTTATGAATACGAATGCAAGACCTGCCCCACCTGCGGCTCATGCTCGGGTATGTACACGGCAAACTCCATGAACTGCTTAACCGAAGCACTCGGCATGGCGCTCGGAGGCAACGGAACTATCCCTGCCGTATATTCAAGAAGACTTGAGCTTGCAAAGCACGCAGGCATGAAGATAATGGAGCTTATAGAAAAGGATATCCGCCCGCGCGATATAATGACCGAAAAGGCATTTTATAACGCGCTCTGCGTTGATATGGCGCTCGGTTGCTCCACAAACAGCATGCTCCATATTCCCGCGATCGCGCACGAGTGCGGTATTGAAATCAACCTTGATATTGCTAACGCGATAAGCGAAAAGACCCCCAACCTCTGCCACCTTGCTCCTGCAGGACGTACATACATTGAGGAGCTTGACGAGGCAGGCGGTGTGTTTGCAGTTATGAACGAGCTTAATAAGAAAAGCCTGCTTAATACCGACTGCATCACCGTTACAGGCAAAACGGTTGGCGAGAACATTGACGGTCATATAAACCTTGACACAAGTGTTATAAGACCGATAAACGATCCGTTCAGCGAAACAGGCGGAATCGCAGTTCTCCGCGGTAATCTAGCGCCCGATGGCAGCGTTGTAAAGCGCTCGGCAGTTGCACCCGAAATGCTTGTACACGAAGGTCCTGCAAGAGTATTTGAATGCGAAGAGGACGCACAGGCGGCAATAAACGCTGGTGAAATAAAGTCCGGTGACGTTGTAGTTATCCGATACGAAGGCCCTAAGGGCGGTCCCGGCATGCGTGAAATGCTCAATCCCACATCTGCTATTATGGGTATGGGACTCGGAAGCAGCGTTGCACTTATCACAGACGGTCGATTCAGCGGAGCAACACGTGGTGCTTGTATCGGACACGTATCACCCGAAGCGGCAAGCGGCGGTATGATAGGCATAGTTTGTGACGGCGACATTATAAGCATCAATATCCCCGAAAACAAGCTTGAGCTTAAAGTTGACGACGATGAGATCGCACGCCGTATAAAAAACTTTGTTCCAAAAACAAAAGAGCTTTCAGGCTACCTTAAAAGGTACGCTGCGCTCGTATCAAGCGGGGCTAAAGGAGCGATACTCAACTGATGAACAAAAACAGTTTAAGCTTACTTAAAGCAAGGCTTTCATCTCTTGTCATCTTCAGAGAAATACTGTCAGACCCGATAGTAAAAGCTCTTTATGATTATCTTGACGCGCTTGATAAAGCTCCAAACACGGCATGCTCTGCGTACTGCGAATTTGTTTCAAAGCTTTATGAGTACGGTCAGGGTTTACTTGATACTTACTTGCAGAATCTTGTTTTCAATAATGAAAACGTATACGTAAAGCTCGTTGGCGAAGGTAAAACGCCAGACGGGTTCATGAAAGAAGCACTCGATCATGAGCTTGCGCTTTTAAATGAGCTTGCCATGCTTTCACCCGAAGAACTAAAAAAGCCGCTCGGCTTTGACGAATTTCTCCCCGCGTTTTCAAGCGGCGGCGCTGAGATCAAGCAAAGTTATATTGACCGCATAAAAAACATAGGCAGATACGGATACGGTATTTACGCACAGCATTATATGTTCTGCCTTGACGATAACGGTGCAATTATACCTGTCAAGCATCCCGATAAAACGAAGCTCTCTTCACTTGTTGATTACGAGCGCCAGCAGAAAATAATACTTGATAACACCATCGCCCTGCTTGAAGGCAAAAATGCGGCAAACATACTTTTAACGGGCGACGCAGGTACGGGAAAATCCTCAACTGTAAAAGCAGTTGTAAACGAGCTTCGTGAGAGCGGCCTGCGTATAATCGAGGTGCGCAAGGAGCAGCTGACAAAGATCCCTGCTCTGCTTGACGAGCTTGCGCCAAATCCGCTTAAATTTATAGTATTTATAGATGACCTCTCGTTCACAAAGAGCGATGACAGCTTCAATGCTTTGAAAGCGGTGCTTGAGGGCTCTGTATCGTCACGCTCGCAGAATACGGTCATCTACGCAACGAGCAACCGCCGACATCTTATAAAGGAGAGCTTCTCCGACCGCGACGGTGACGATATCCACAAAAACGATACCATGCAGGAGATAATTTCCCTCTCCCTGCGTTTCGGTATCCACATAACGTTCGAACGACCTGACAAAAACACGTATCTTGATATCGTTCATCACTTAGCGGCTGAGCACGGCGTAAAGCTTGACACAGACGAGCTTGATGCTATGGCAGAACGCTTCGCGCTTGAGCGCGGCGGCAGATCGGCAAGACTTGCCCGCCAGATGATAGATGGCCTTTCGGCTAAATAAGCAAAAACAGCGCACGTATGTGCGCTGTTTTTAATTCAGTCTTCCTTCTGTCGCCTTTCGATCCTGCGCCAGTTGATAAAGCCGTACATATCATTTACAAGAAACATCACAAAGTATATTATCATCGGCAGATACGAGGGCACGCTTATCGTTGCAAGTGTCCAGAGTATTATCAGAACAACGTCGTTTGCGGCATACGCGAGGGCATAATACGGACTGCGAAAAAGCGTGAGATATGATGCGGTGAAGCTTGTAAGTACTGAAATTGTACTGAAAATAAGATTCGTGTTGCCAAGCGCGCCGAGTATAAAGTAAAACGCTACTGTAACAACTGTACCAAGCACCCACATAACAATCGTCTGCTTGCGGCTAAGCCTGCTGACAGTAACCTCGGCACTCTGCTTGTACGGGTGCCTGAGCCAGGATATAACCGACATTACCGCTATGGGCGCCGTCATACAAAGATAGGTTATCATCTCGCCGTAATACTTGAAATAAAATGAGATTATTCCGTAGAACACGGCAAAAATTACCGTAAGTATCTGTCCAAGAACAAGTCCCTTTGATACGAATATAAGCGCTGTAACACCGATAAGCGAGGCTATGAGAGTCAGCACGTCATAATCGCGCGAAAGTACGTACGAGAGTGCGACAACTATAAGCGAGCTTATCCAGAGTAAACGCTCATTTTTTGTAAGAAGCCTGAAAGAATCAAGTATTTTCATAATCACCTCAAAAAAAGCATCTGCCCACACGTCTTCAAAGACCTAACGACGTGCAAACAGATGCTATGCATCATAACTACCCGGTGGCAGTTTAATCATATTTCGTACTGTTTTTATTGTATCACATTTTAAAATGCAAGTCAATAATATAGCGCATAAATAATAAAAAATCGAAAATTCCTCTTGACAAAGCAAAATGCGTGTGGTATAATGTATCTCGTTCACACCACGCGGATTTAGCTCATTTGGTAGAGCGCGACCTTGCCAAGGTCGAGGTGGCGGGTTCGAGCCCCGTAATCCGCTCCATATGGGAGCATAGCTCAGCTGGGAGAGCATCTGCCTTACAAGCAGAGGGTCATAGGTTCGAGCCCTATTGTTCCCACCAAGAAAAGCACTTCTTTTGAAGTGCTTTTTTCTATCCAATTCGAAGGATTGGTATGTAATCACCCGTAGGGTGCATGTAATCGCCGTAGGCGTATGTTATCACGCTTTAGCGTGTATTTCCTTCGGATTGATGACATACAACACTTCGTGTATGAAATACCCTTCGCAATATGAATGGCAAATTTTATTTCACAGAAAGCGCAAGCTTTCTATTTCACAATTTCCCGGGGGAAATTATTTCATATCGAACGAAGTGAGATATTTCATTCGCTTTTTTAATTTTAATAATACTGATTTGTCCTCAAAAAGCACTGCTACCAGGGTGCTTTTTCTTTTCCACCTTATAGTATACGATATTGACAAAGATAGCATAATAATTTATAATTGGATTAAAAATAAATCTATTAAAAGGTGTTTTATGGGTGTTATTTCAACACAGACAAAAATTGACTTCAAGCCTGTTTCTCTGAGCGATAAGGCGGTATATGATGATTATCTTGCAACGGAGTCCGGTCACGGCTGCGAGTTTTCCTTTGCTAATCTTTATTTGTGGGGACGTCAGAATATCGCCCTCTTACACGACCATATCGTCCTCTTCTCGCAGTTTGACCGCAGAAGCGTTTATCCCTTCCCTCTCGGACATGGCAACAAAAAAGAAGTCATAGACTCAATTATCGCCGATTCAAAAGAAAGAGGTATTCCCTGCAGAATAACAGGTCTGAATAAAGAAGCAAAAGAAACGCTTGAAGAACTGTATCCGGGAAAATTCCGATTTCATTGTGACGAGGGCTCGTTTGATTACGTTTACAGTATAGACGACCTTGCAGAGCTTAAAGGGCAGAAATATCACGCAAAACGAAATCACATAAATAAATTTAAAGAAAATTTCCCAAGCTATACGGTGGAGGCATTAAGCGAAGATAACATTGAAGAAGTAAGAGAAATGTGTGAAGATTGGTACAAAACCAAGCTTGAAGAAAACCCTAATTCTGATTTTCACATGGAAAAGGCGGCATTAAGTAAAGCGTTCCGTGACTATAATGCTCTTTGCCTTGAAGGACTCGTACTCAAAAATAACGGCGAAGTGCTCGCAGTAACGCTGGGCAGCAGACTCGCGCATGACACCTTTGACGTTCATTTTGAAAAGGCAAAGGCAGGAGTTAACGGCGCGTACGCGATAATAAATTATGAATTTGCTAACTATATACGCAGTAAATACCCTGATGTAAAATACCTTGACCGCGAAGAAGACATGGGGCTTGAGGGGCTCAGAAAAGCAAAGCAAAGCTATAAGCCGCACCATATGGTAGAAAAATGCTGGGCATGCCTGTTGGAGGACGGATATGATTATTGATTATCCAAAAACAAAAGATATTACCGATCTGATAGAGCTTTGGAAAGAAGCATTCGAAGACTCAGACGAATTTCTGAAAAAGTTTTTCAGTACGGCATTCTCCTCAAAGCGCTCAAGACGTATAACAGTTGACGGCATAACCGCCGCGGCACTCTATTGGTTCGACTGCACGTATAACGGTAAGCGTATAGCATACGTTTATGCAGTTGCAACGGCAAAAGCATATCGCGGACAAGGCCTGTGCCGTATTCTTATGAATGATATGCATATAATGCTAAAAAGCCGAGGATATACAGGCGCAATTCTTGTGCCCGGAAGCAAAGAGCTTTTCGATTTTTACAACCGCTTAGGCTATGAAACCTGCGCTTATATAAATGAGTTGAAATGTAAAAAATCCGAGCGAAAGCTTAAAATATCTAAAATCGGAAAGGATGAATATGCAAAGCTAAGACGGCAGTATTTGCCCGACGGCTCAGTTATACAAGAGGGCGAAAACCTCGACTTTTTAGGAAGATACGCAAGCTTTTATGCCGGACGTGACTTTGTCCTCGTGGCGCGCGCTGAAAAGAACACCCTGCACGGCATTGAGCTTTTGGGTAACGCATCACAAGCACCCGACATCGTAGGTACACTTGGATATAAAAGCGGAAGTTTTCGAGTACCCGGTGAAGAAACACCGTTTGCAATGTATCACAGTTTTGGCAAAAGTGAGCAGAACGCACCTGAGTATTTAGGCTTAGCATTTGACTGATAGTTCGTGTTATAAATTACACCCAATATTTTAATTTTTCCTTGACAAGCGTCCTCGCGTATGATATAATAATTGAGCGTTTAATAAGCGCTGTAATTTAATACGGAGAGGTATCGAAGCGGTCATAACGGGGCTGACTCGAAATGAAATAAGACTTTCGGAAATATCCTCTTCAAAAAGTGCTTGAAATCCGCTGTATTGCTGGATTTTTTGAAAAACTGAATATTTACGATTTTAGCAGTTCCCAAAGAAAGTTCCCAAAGATTTGCTTTTTTAGGACAACTGTTAAACATATATGGAGAAGTATCGAAGCGGTCATAACGGGGCTGACTCGAAATCGTGGTCGCTATCGGGAATCCTCTGTTGCGAAATCCCTTGATTTTACGGGGTTTTTCGGGTATTCTTAACTTAATATTTTTCTTTGTTCTCCCCATCAGTTCTCCCCGTTTTCTGAGGTGCTGATGTTGAGATAAATACGGAAGCGTATCGAAGTGGTCATAACGGGACTGACTCGAAATCAGTTGATCCGCAAGGGTCCGTGGGTTCGAATCCCACCGCTTCCGCCAGAAAGTCCGCCAGTAGCCAGTTTTACCGGCTGCTGGCTTTTCTTTTTTAGTTCGGAACAAGACCCAAACCATTGAGCATCGCGTCAGCCGAAGTCAGCTTCGAGCTGTAATCCAGATGTGCGTAGATGTTAGCCGTTGTTGAGAAGTCGCTGTGACCAAGCCATTCCTGAATCTGCTTCATGGGAACACCATTCGCAAGAAGCAACGAGGCACAGCTATGTCTGAGGTCATGATATCTGACCGGTCTCAGCCCGTTTGCCTTGAGTAGCTTCGGAAAGCTCTCAGTAACATAGTGGGGCTTGATGAGATCGCCAATCTCATTGACGCAAACATAATCTACATAGTCCTTGATGTAACTGCGTCCGCACAAGCGACGGTTTTCCTTCTGCTCTTCCCTGAGTGCGAGAAGTCTTTCTCTCATAAAAGGTACGAGAGGAAGTGTTCTCATACTTGATTTGGTCTTCGTAGTGTCGGCTGCTACAAGGACGCGCTTGCCGTCAAGATCACACGAAGTAACAGTGTGTCTGATGGTGATCGTGTTCTGATCAAAGTCAATGGCATCCCATTTCAGACCGATTGCCTCACTGCGACGCAGACCGTAGAATGCACCGAACAGAATCGGAAACTCAAGTTTCGTTCCTTTAGCTGCTTCAAAGAGAGCGTTGACCTCATCGGCATCATAGAAGCTGCCAACATAGCGGTCTTTCTTCGGACGCTCAACCTTATCTGCCGGGTTTACATCAATCAGGTCAATCTTCACGGCATACTTGAGAGCCTTGTGAATGTTGGCATGATAATGAATAACCGAGGATGCGCTGACACGCTCAAGCTCACGAAGGTAAAACTCCTGAATATCCTTTGCGGTCAGATTCTTGAGTGTAACTTCCTTTTCACGGAAGTACGGTGCTACGATCTTCTTGACCGTAGTCGAGTATGAAGCGAATGTCGGGACTGCAACCGAGCTTTTGATAATGTCGAGCCATTTTTCCATGTAGTCCGCGAACAGAATGTCTCCATTCATGACCTTCGGCTCTTCGGGATTGAAATTGCGTCGTGCATCCATCAGGATTGCTTCGGCGCGTTTTTTGTTTCCCTTAACAGTAAGTCCGGTGGAAATCCACTTGGTCTTTCTTTTTCCGAGAGAATCGGTGTAGTTCAACACGGCGTAGTAATATCCGCTTTTTTCGCGGAGATGTCCTGCTACCATAATTATCCTCCTTCTGCGTAGCAGAGACACCTACCTAATACCGGGATCCTATTATACCAGAACCGGGTTCGAATTGGAGGACCTCTGACGCACATTTTTGTAAACTTTTTGAGTCCAAGCCTTACGCCGTGACTGCTTCTCCACATCCAATGCAGAGATAAGTGAAAAGATGAGCCTTCGGAATACGATAGGCTCTGCCGACTTTGAGGCAACAGATCTTGCCTTCACGCAGGATGCGATAACCGGTCTTTGTGCTGATGCTGAGTATTTCGCACATCTGCTCAATAC
>JAZNJH010000016.1:0-4333 GCA_045577925.1 Eubacteriales bacterium | reverse complement strand
CCCATACCCCATTATTTATTAAACGGCTCCTCCCCTTTATCTCCCCCTTTTCGTAATACCCCCTCTAACGAACGTACATCTCAATAACTCCCCATTTTGTGCCCGCAAAGTTCATCTTGTGTACTTGCTTGAGGGTGTCTGAACAGTTTGCTTTATAAATTTTATCATCTGTGGGTAGTCCGATTCTTGTGGAAATTTAAGCAAATGTTAGTGTACGGGTCGATACTCTAAATTCGCACAAACTTCACGCGCGTCTCGCCCGCCCGGGCTCCGGGCCCTTCCCCTTATACGCGTCTTTGGGCACTTTCTCCGCGTGGAGAAAGCGCCACCCCCGGACCTACTAACAATTTATCAGACTTAATTTCCGTCTCTCTCAATTGCTTCATTGATAGCACGGTTTATAAATCCGTTTAAACTTTCTTTATTTTTTTCAGCGTGCTTTTGCAGTTCTTCTTTCTTCCCTTTCGGTAATGTTAAGTTTACACGGTCGTACTTTTCAGATATAAATTTATTTTTATATGCTGTATTGCTAAATTTTTGCTTTTCCAATTTCTCGTACCTCCGTTTATTTATTTTGTTTTATATACAAAATGCACAACTTTCTTGCGCAAGATTATATATTTTGTCGATTGACATCTTACGCAAGATGTGATATAATATGACTGTGAGAAGAGAAAACTCCTTTTCATTGTTGCGACACAATTTCACTCAAGAAGGCATCCGTAATGATGCCTTCTTGTAGCGAAATGGATCAGTTCCCGTCTCTGTAATAATTGATAAGACAACCGGACAAAATTATCTTTCGCTCGTCGTCTGTAAGATCGCCGAGGGATACTGTTATCTCACGGATACTGTCACCTACAATATAAGCTTTGATTTCATCCGCGTGATTTTCTATCGCTTCTTTGATGCCCTTTACAAAGACACAGTCGCCAACATTAAAGCTATCATACGGCTCGCTTGTTACAAACGGAAGCATACCCCAGTTTATAAGGTTGCTTCTGTATCGCTTTGTCGCGTACTCGCCTGCAATATTAGCGAGTCCTCCGAGCACCTTCTGGCAGGATGCCGCCTGCTCACGCGCAGAGCCGTCACCCGGCTTGAGCGCGTATATCGTTGAACCTATCGCCGTCTTTTCGGGTGATACTGCAACACCTGCCGCTTTGAGCTTTTCGTATGCTAAAGCAATATCCTTATCGTCTATTCCCTTTTCTCTGCCCTCTTCAATAGCCTGTACTGCCTTTGCCTTTGCAACGTACTCGGGATCCTTTCTCGAAAGCGTGAACTCTGCAAGCTTCAGGGGATTGGAACGGTACGAAGATGTCTCGCCCGAGGGAATAAGCTCGTCAGTTGTCGTTACAGGGTCATTTATTACCGATACGACCTTGAGCATCACGTCATCTGTAAGTGCGCTCATCTTGGGCCAGTCGGTGATATTGGGGCCGAATTTAAGCTCGGCAGTTGTATCAGCCTTGCCAAAGCCGTTGTAAATACGGCTCGTGTACGGTGAGTCGTCAAACTTATATTCGTGTTCTCTTTCGGCATACTCGATTTCCGTTGCAGGAGTCAGTATACCTCCCATTTTTGCCGTTGCGGCAATACTTCTTGCATCCATAAGTGCAACCGATGAAAGCTGACCGCTACTTGGCTTTGAGCCCTCTCGGTTGGGGAAATTACGCGTTGAGTGTCTTATAGAAAGACCGCCGTTTGCAGGAACGTCGCCTGCTCCGAAGCAGGGACCGCAGAACGCGCTTCTGAGCGTTGCACCTGCACTCATAAGCTCGCTTGCCGCGCCGTCACGCATAAGCTCCAAGAATACGGGCTGGCTTGCAGGATATACCGAAAGCGCGAACTCACCATTTCCTATATTTTCACCGCGAAGTATGTCGGCAGAAGCTACGAGGTTATCATACGTACCGCCGGCGCATCCCGCGATAACACCCTGGTCAACTCTGATACCCTCTTTAGTTATCTTATCTGCAAGTCCGAGCTTAAGTCCGGGAGTTTCAAGCTGAGCAAGAGCTTTCTTTTCAACGTCATTGAGTATATCAGCCGCGTTGTCTATAAGCTCACGTATCGTGTACGTATTGCTCGGATGGAACGGGAGTGCGATCATAGGCTCGATTTTTGAGAGATCTACTTCAACGAGTCCGTCGTAGTAAGCGACCTCACCGGGCATGAGTTTTTTGTACTCGTGAGCTCTCTTGTGATTTTCAAAATATGCGCGTGTCTCGTCGTCTGTCATCCATATAGACGAAAGGCAGGTGGTTTCGGTAGTCATTACGTCGATACCGTTTCTGTATTCGATAGGAAGGTTTGCGATTCCCTCTCCGATAAACTCGAGCACGCGGTTTTTAACGTAGCCGTTTTTGAACACCGCACCGATTATTGCAAGTGCAACGTCCTGAGGACCGACACCTTTTTTGGGTGCGCCGTCAAGCTTTACGGCAACAACTCCGGGCATTTTAACGTCATAAGTGCGGCTAAGAAGCTGCTTTACAAGCTCACCGCCGCCCTCTCCGATCGCCATTGTACCGAGAGCGCCATAGCGTGTGTGGCTGTCTGAGCCGAGTATCATCTTACCGCAGCCGCTCATCATCTCACGCATAAACGAGTGGATTACCGCTTGATGCGCAGGAACGTATATACCACCGTACTTTTTAGCGGCTGAAAGTCCGAAAACGTGGTCATCCTCGTTTATAGTACCGCCAACGGCGCAAAGGCTGTTATGGCAGTTTGTGAGAACGTACGGTATCGGGAACTTTTCAAGACCTGATGCACGCGAGGTCTGGATGATGCCAACGTAAGTAATGTCGTGTGATGCAATTGCATCAAACTTGATTTTAAGATTCCTATCATCGCCTGATGTATTATGAGAAGTAAGTATACCGTATGCAATAGTGTTCTTTCTTGCTTCTTCTCTGTCTAAGGCGTGTCCAAAAGAGCCGAGACGCTCTGTGGCATCACGGTCGTCTTTGATGACTGTAAAGTTTTTTTCGGGCAGTATGTATACACCCGTATCGTATAATTTTATCATAGTTATGTACCTGTATATGAGTGGATTTACGGGAGGAACAAGTCCCTCCCCTACGAGGCTGAAAAGTCGAAGTCAGCCTGTTAGTTCGTTATATCGCCTGTATTTTTTGTAGGGAGCGACGAGGATGTCGCTCTCCACACGCTTAATTCTTCGGGAAACTGTCCTTTAATACTACTATTCTGTTGAAAGTGTTCGGATATTTCGTATCAACGCAGAAGTATGCGTTGCGTACAAACTGGAACTTTTCGCCGGGCTTTGCCTGTGCGAGCGAGGGCTCTATCTTACACTTTTCAAGCTTTACAAGCGACTCGGGATTGAGATAATCATTGTATGTCTTGTCCTCGGGAATGTCGCCAACGTTCTCTATCGTAAAGAGCTTGTCATAAAGCATCATATCCGCATCAAGCGCGTGCTTTGCGCTGAGCCAGTGTATCGTTCCCTTTATCTTTCTGCCGTCTGCAGGATTGCCGTTTTTCGTTTCAAGGTCAGCGTTTACGTGAATCGCCACAATATTGCCGTCTGCGTCCTTGTCTACGTGCGAATACTTGACGATATATGCGCCCATAAGTCTTACCTCACCGTCGGGCTTGAGTCTGAAGAACTTGGACGGAGGCTCTTCTGCGAAGTCGCTTCTTTCGATATAAAGCTCACGCGTGAACGGCAGGCTTCTCTTTCCTGCATTTTCATCGTTCGGGTTGTTTGTTACCTCGAAGTATTCTTCCTTGTCTTCGGGATAGTTATCAACGATAACCTTTACAGGCTCAAGTACTGCTATACGGCGACTTGCCGTCATATTGAGCTCCTCACGGATACAGTGCTCAAGAAGGTTGATGTCAACGATGCTGTCAGCCTTTGATATACCTGCGCGCTTTACAAAATCAAATATCGCCTCGGGTGTGTATCCGCGGCGGCGCAGACCGCAAAGTGTGGGCATACGCGGGTCGTCCCAGCCGTCAACGAGTCCTGTTTCTACAAGCTGACGGAGATAGCGCTTGCTCATTACCGTATAAGTTACGTTAAGACGAGCAAACTCTCTCTGCTTCGGCTTCTTTTCAAAGTCAATATTATTTACCACCCAATCGTAAAGAGGACGGTGATTTTCAAATTCAAGTGAGCAGAGTGAGTGAGTTATTCCTTCAAGTGCATCCTGTATCGGGTGCGCAAAATCGTAAAGGGGATATATGCACCACTTGTCGCCCTGTCTGTGGTGAGAACAGTGCACGATTCTGTATATCGCAGGGTCGCGCATATAAGTCGGAGGCCAAGCGGTCTTAGGAAGACAAATTATTGTGCCAA
>JAZNJH010000015.1:0-12223 GCA_045577925.1 Eubacteriales bacterium | reverse complement strand
CAACGCTCTTCTATGGTAAGATGTTTATAGCTCATATAAATCCTCCTTGGTTTTTTGTTTTGTGGTAATTACATTATACCATGGATTTATATGGGCTTCTCTTTTTTATTTACTGTTGCACTTGATAGTATAACTCACCATGATCAAAATAAAAACGGACTCTTGCGAGTCCGTTTTTTATTTGTTCTTATATTTTAAAAGTGCTTCTCTGCCGACCTTTGTCACAGGTTTTATCCATTTGTTCGTAAAGAAATATTTTAAACACAAAACCGATTTTGGTATATCCTCAACGATATACATTATTGCATAAACAATAACAAAGTCAAGCTTTAAAAAGTAAGCAGATATAGCCGTTGCAGGGATAGACAAGCACCAGAGGCACACAAGATCGTATATAAGCCCGCGTGTTGTTTCTCCGCCCGGTCTGAATATTCCGACTATCTGAATATAAGGAATATTTCTAAACGGCATTTCAAGAGCATATACAGCCGTTATGCCTATGGCAACGCGCAAGGTTTCTTCTGTAAGATTACCGCTTAAATTGAAAATATGAACAAGCTGTTCTCTGAACAATAGTATTACAGCACCAACAGGTATAGCCGAAAGCGGCACAAGGTATGCCATTTTTCTCGACGTTCTTATACCTTCTTCGATCTCCCCCGCACCGATCTGTTTACCTATCATTACGCACGATGCGTTACATATACCGACAAAGACAACAAAGGCAATGTTCTCGAAGGTTTTAAGTATCGTTACAGCCGCATAATATTCGCTTCCGAGGTTTGAGAACAGAAGTGTTATTACAAATGAACCCAGCCCCCACATACTCTCATTTACAATAACAGGAGTTGCTTTTTTATAAAACATGAATACCATGTCTACCCCAAAAGAAAATATCTTTTTTATTGGTGCTGCAAGGATAAGCTTTTTGAAATGCGCAATAATAAGCGCCGCAAGCGGATTTACCCAAGCCGAAATACACGTTGCAAGAGCGGCACCTCTTATTCCCATTTCGGGAAGTCCAAATCTACCGAAGATAAACCCATAATTAAAAACTGCGTTGAATACCGTTGCAATAAGCGATATTACCATAGGTATTTTTACACATTCAGTCGATCTGAGAAGCGCAAACATCAAGTTTCCAAGCATTACCGCAGGATATGAAAAAGCGGCAATTTTAAGATATGATGCTCCTGATGCTATCACAGCAGACTCCTTATTGAATATGCGCATAACGGCTTCAGGTGCAAAAAAAGTTATAGTAAAAAATGCAAGTGATATCACAAGTCCTGATGCGAGAGCTATACCATACACCTTGTGTATCGAATCTAAGTTTTTCTCACCCCAATACTGGGCAACGAATATCGACATTCCCGACACTATGCCGAAAAGCACGATCTGCAAAAGCCAGCTCCACTGCCCTGCCATACCTACCGCGGCAAGTTCTGTATCGCCAAGCTGACCGACCATAAGAGTATCAACAAGGGTAAATGAGCTTACAAGCAGATTTTGCAGCGCAATCGGAAGTGCAAGCTTTATAAGCGATGAATAAAATGTTTTACTTTCATGTTTAATCAAAATTCTACCTCTGGTTTAAAAAATTCCTTTTTGGTGTAACCGTAGTGTTGAAGCTGTATCCCCGGTTATTCATCACAGACACTTTCAGAGCTACCAGATTTATGTCCGTTTTAAGTATTTTTGCAATTTGCTCTATATCATATCCCTCATGCGCAAGATCAGATGTTTTTTCATCATCAAGCAACAGCTCCGCGGCAAATACGTTTGCTTCGTATTCCGGCCTGCTTTTCATATCGTATAAGACAAACTCCCGAAGAACAGAATCACCCGCAAGCTCGCGGTGAAGACGGTCGTGGCCTATCTCGTGTGAAAGTACTATCTTTTTTTCATTATCATCAAGATTGTCGTTTAATACGATATATCTTTTGCGGTTAAGTACGGTATAAAATCCTTTCAGCCGGGTAAATTCAGGATTGAACGCTACGCTTATATTAAGAGCGTCTGCAAGAGCAAAGGGATCTCTCGTCTTATATTTTTTTACAAGCTTCTCCACTTTATCGTATATAGTATTTTTCATTTATATAAACAATACCTTTCAGAAAGGGATATTATTTTTTATGCTTGTTCGGGGTAAAACGGGCAGAATATTCCTTACTGTCAAGATATAACTCCTGTATCTGATGAACGAAAGCAAGCTTATCGTCATCATCCAGCTCCCCTCCTGCAAACATCGACGATATCTGATTTATAAGCCTTCTTGCCTGCATGCGCCCACGTGCACCGTAAGCTTCGGAAACATCGGTTATAAATTCCTCGTCCTCGCTGAGAAGATAACCGGGCTCGAGCTCAAGCACATCAGCAAGCGTATAATACATTTTTCTATCCTTAGGATATATTGCGCCGCTTTCATAGTTAACTATCGTTCTCTTTGATACGTTAACCAGCTTTGAAAGTTGTTCTTGCGTAAGTTTCTTTCTTTTGCGTGCTTGCCGCAGCTTTTCACCAAATTTCATTTTATTTTCCTCCATTATGAATTTATTATTCTGCTTTGGTAAAATTTTACGAATTTATTTTTCGTTTTGCTATTGACAAGTGAACTTTTGTTGCGTATAATAAATGTGCAACTCAAGTTCACTTTTATTGTAACCGACATTTCACATTTTGTCAATAGCATTTTGAAATTTTCACAAAAAAGCAGGTGTTTCATATGGAAAGGATAATACTGCACAGCGATCTGAACAACTTTTTCGCATCGGTAGAAGCCATAACTGATCCGGCGCTTGCAGGAGAAGGTAAATTTATAGCTGTCTGCGGACTTGAAGAAGACAGACACGGCATAGTGCTTGCCAAGAATGAAAATGCAAAGCGCATGGGAGTAAAAACAGGTGATACTATATGGCAGGCAAAACAAAAATGTCCGGAGCTTATAATAGCGTCTCCACATTTTGATAAATATAACTACTATTCAAAAATAGTCCGCGAAATATACGAAGAGTACACAGACGAGGTTGAACCGTTCGGATTAGACGAGTGTTGGCTTGACGTAACTCACAGCACCTCTCTTTTCGGGAGCGGCAGCACTATAGCAAATACCATAAGAAAAAAAGTCAAAAGTGAGACCGGGCTTACAGTATCAGTCGGGGTTTCGTTCAATAAAATTTTTGCCAAGCTTTGCAGTGATATAAAAAAGCCTGATGCCGTTACGCTTGCTTCTAAAGAAGATTTCAGAGAAAAACTATGGCATCTTTCTGCCGGTGATCTTCTTGGTGTTGGAAGATCAAGTATTAAAATTCTTGAAAATCACGGGATATTTACTATCGGCGATATTGCCCGTACACCTTGCGCTTATCTCGAAAAGTGGCTTGGCAAAAACGGCGCTACTCTGTATTCGTATGCCAATGGACTTGACGATTCTCCCGTTGCACCATGCAACTATTCGCCTGCCCCGAAAAGTGTAAGCCACGGCGTAACCTGCCGCGCTGATCTTGAAAACTCAGATGAGGTGGCGCGGGTGCTTTTATATCTTTGCAGAGATATATCCGCAAAGCTCAGAAGGCAGAATCTTACAGGCGCAAATATTGCAGTTTTTATAAAAAACAATAAGCTTCAGACTCACGAATACAGCGTAAATCTTCCCTTTCCCACACGTTCGTGGACTACAATATACACAAGAGCATTCGAACTGTTCTCGCGCTCATATTGCTTTACAAGCCCTGTACGCTCACTCAGCGTACACGTATCAAAATTAAGTAACGACAATAAGCCTACCCCCATTGACATTTTTACAGACGTTATCCGTGAAGAAAAGCTTGAGAAAAAAGAGGCAACTGCAGATGAAATAAACTCGCTACTTGGCAAAACGGCAATCATTCCCGCTTCCCTTCTTTGCGATATAAAGCTTCCTCGCATAATAAACGAGTCGATTCTGCCTCCGGCTATACGTGCTAAGTAGACGCAGTATAGAAAAAAGTAGTCAAAAATTACAACAAGCAGTTCAAAAGCAACAAAGCCTAAAAAGCGGTAGCAAATATATACAAAAAACAAAGTGAAAATTTGTTAATCATTTCGCGCTTCACTCTATTGAAATTTCACTACTTGTACGATATTATTATATAGAATAATAAAAAATTCCTCATTTAAAGTTGTTATTTTCAAAACAACCGTACGAGTATCATATCTGGAGGAAAATATGAAAAAAGTTTTAATAACACTGCTTGTATCAGCGTTTGCTTTCTCTATGGGAATCGGCATTTCTGCCGCTGACGAGCTTTCAGCTCTCGAATTTAACATTCAGGCTGTTCGCAGAGTTGTTGGCGAAACCGTCGAGCTCACACTCTTACCTACCCCTGAAAAAGTAAATCTTGCAAAGCTTGATATTACATACACGTCTGAAAATCCTGCAGTTGCAACTGTTGATGCAAACGGTAAAGTAACAGCAGTTGGTGCAGGCGACACGTACATCGTTGCCAAGGCGGGCAAAAAGATAGAGGCAAGATGCCATATATTCGTATATGACGCACCTATAGCCCCCGTTGTTTTCGTATCAAAAGACAGAGCCGTTCCCGCAAGCGCAACGGTAGCATGTCTCGGAGATTCTATAACTGCATACACTATAAACGATTCCGCCGGAACTGTTACACAGGGCTACAACTATCACGAATGGTGGGGTAAGAGTTACAGACTTAAAACTCACGATTACGGTTGGGGCGGTTCCAAGCTTTCCGAAACCGAATCGAACGAGCCTTCTTTCATTGACCGTTATGAAGATATGATAAAAAAGATTCCTGATGCTAACCTCGTAACTGTAATGGGCGGAACAAATGACTTTTCCTCAACTCCTCTCGGTGATTTAAACGACCGTGAGCTTACCACCTTCTCCGGTGCCACTCGTTTCCTGATGGAAAAGTTCATCGAAGCATATCCCGACTCACAGATCGTATTCTTTACGATGACCAGACCGAAATCTGCTGTCCCGCTTGACGTAGAAAACAAATTTGGCGATACAAGATTTGATTATTGTAACAGAATTACAGAGCTTGCCAAGCTTTACGGTATACACGCGATAGACATTTACAGCGTTGATGAGCTTGATTTCAGAAATGACATCACACTTATGTACGACAACGTTCACCCTACCAAAGATGCTCACAAGATACTTGCAGATTATCTGGCAGAAAAAATGCTTGAAAAGAACATCATAACCCACATCGTTCGCGGCTCAGGCTTCAACGACACGCTCGAACATTGGGGATGCGATAACATAGACTACGTTGTAAGCAAGGGACTCTTCGACGGCGTAACCAAGAGAAAATTCGAGCCCAACAGTACAATGACACGCAGCATGCTCGTTACAGTTCTTGCTCGCCTTGCAGGTGATACAGAAAACACATCAGAAGTTCCGTATACCGATCTTGCCGAGGGAGCATGGTATCTGCCCGGCATCTCATTTGCATATGCAAACGGAATCTGCGACGCTGGCGAAATCTTCAGACCTGACGACAACATCACACGCGAAGAGCTTGCCGATATGCTTTACAGATATGCGAAAGCAAAGGGCATGGATACCCCGACAGACGACATAGTATTCGCTGACTCTGCAGACATATCCGAATCGATGCGTGAAGGAATGCTTTACTGTGCAAACGTTGGAATTATAACAGGCTACACAGACAATACTGTAAAGCCCAAGAACAGTGCTACGCGCGCCGAAGTTGCAACTATGATAAAGCGCTTTATGGACGCTATGTAATAGCAAAAAGAAAACGCCTTGTAACGGCGTTTTCTTTTTGCTATTATAAAATTATATATCAGATAAATATCTACCTATCCGAAAATTTACTGCATTATATACTTTTTTATTTGCAAGTCATTGAAATATACTTGAATTTATGATAAAATACAAAGTATAAGATATATATATTTTAAAAATCGGAAGGATGATTTTAATGAGTATTCGTATTGGCATATTCGGTTACGGCAATCTCGGACGTGGTGTTGAATGTGCAATAAAGCAAAATAAAGATCTTGAGCTTGTCGGCGTATTTACCCGCCGCGATCCTGCCACTGTAAAGATATTGACAGACGGTGTAAGCGTTTATCACGTTGACGCGGTAAAAGACATGCGTGATAAAATAGACGTTATGATCCTTTGTGGAGGAAGCGCAACAGATCTTCCCGCGCAGACTCCCGAGCTTGCTAAGCATTTCAACGTTGTAGACAGCTTTGACACGCATGCAAAAATACCCGAGCATTTTGCAAACGTAGACACGGCTGCAAAAGAATCCGGCAAAGTCGGCATCATATCGGTAGGATGGGACCCGGGTATGTTCTCTCTCAACCGCCTGTATGCTTCTGCTGTACTTGTTGACGGCGAAAGCTACACCTTCTGGGGCAAAGGAGTAAGTCAGGGACACTCTGATGCTATAAGAAGAATTGACGGCGTTCTTGATGCAAGGCAGTACACCATTCCCGTTGATGCGGCTCTTGAAGCAGTAAGAAGTGGAGCAAACCCTGCTCTCACAACCAGAGAAAAGCACACGCGCGAGTGCTTTGTTGTAGTCAAAGACGGCGCAGACAAGGCTCGTATCGAAAACGAGATAAAAACCATGCCAAACTATTTTGCTGACTATGATACTACTGTTCACTTTATAACCATGGAAGAACTCAAGCGTGACCATAGCGGTATTCCTCACGGCGGCTTTGTTATAAGAAGCGGAAGAACCGGTGCAAACCTTGAAAACAATCACATAATCGAGTATAGCTTAAAGCTTGATTCCAACCCTGAGTTTACTGCAAGCGTGATCGTAGCATATGCACGTGCAGCTTATCGTTTAAGCCTTGAGGGTGCAAGCGGATGCAAGACTGTCTTTGATATTCCGCCGGCATATCTCAGTCAAAAAAGTCCCGACGAACTCAGACGCGAAATGCTTTAATTTGCTTTCCTAATCGATACAATCTATTCACAAACGTTTCTATACCCTTGGAGGGGGTATTACGATGAAAACCAAAAAAGTTATACTGTTCATTGCTATCGTTCAATTGTTCGTATTTCTAATGCCAACTATCAATGCTCAATCAGGTATGGATTTTTTTGTACAACAAAACAAATACACTACCGAAACATTTTTTGATGTTGACGAAAACGATTGGTTCTATGAAAGCGTTAAAAGTGCGTATAATTACTCAATTATAAGCGGCACAAGCGAAAACACCTTCAGTCCTGATGACAATGTAACACTTGCAATGGCTGTAACACTTGCCTGCCGCATAAATAAAACTTATTACTTAGGAAACACAGATTTTCCGCAAGGTGATCCATGGTACAGTGTTTATGAGGCTTATGCAAAAGCGGCAAAGATCATTCCGGATAACCGTTATGATGATCTGACTGCTCCTGCCACCCGTGCTGAATTTGCAAAAATAATAGCAAAAGCATTGCCTGCAGATGAGCTTAATATTATCAACACAGTTGAGGATAACATAATCCCCGATGTGGAAAGAAATACCGACTATTATGATGCCGTATACAGTCTTTACTCTGCCGGTATCATAACCAGAAGCGATTCAAAAGGAACATTTAATCCTGATTCAAATATTCTTAGAAGTGAAGTTGCCGCAATTGTTACCCGTTTAGTAAACAAGGAAAACAGAGTTTTATTTATACCCGACCAGCTTGAAATCAGCAGTATATCTTTTGATACGTCTGATTTGATCATCTATTCGGGTGAAAGCCAAAAGCTGTCCTATAATATAACGCCTATACAACTGAATGACACATTGCTCAAGTGGGAATCATCAGATGATACAGTCGTATCAGTTGAAAACGGCAGTTTGACAGCGCTTTCAGAAGGAGAAGCTACTATATCATGTATAGCCGATAACGGTATTACCGCTACTTGCACGATAATGGTCAAGCCTGAGCAAATATTGGTCAACAAGGTTAGTTTAAATAAAACGAATACCGAAATGATCGTTGGTGAAACCGCCAGTTTAAGCTACAAAATTCTGCCGGAGAATGCCTCCGATAAAAGTGTTAGTTGGACAACGTCAAATCCCGAAATAGCAACCGTTACCGATGACGGTATTATTAATACACACAAACCCGGCACAGTTATAATCACATGTTGTGCGGCTAACAATAAAAGTCAGGCATGCGTTATAAAAGTAGCAAATTCAAACTTGGACGCTATAAAAGAAATCGAAGTTGAAGACACTTATACAAACAGTGTATCATTAAAGTGGAAAAAAGTAAAAAAAGCTAAAGGTTATAAGGTCTATGTAAGCGATGACGGAACAAATTACACTTTATACAAAAACTTTAATCAGGACTCTGCTAAAATCAGAGATCTTAAAGACTTTACAAAGTATTTCTTTAAGGTAACGGCTTACAGCGTGACTGAATACGGTACAGAATACGAAAGCCAACCGGTATATATTCACGCCAGAACAGCTATAAGACCCGAAATTAAAGTTTATGAAAGGTCAAAATATCTTACAGTCTCATATCCGAAACAACCGAAAAATAAAAATGAGCAAATCGTATACGATGCATTTATGGTTCAAGCACTGATATCGTCAAGAGGTAGTGACTACCTTTCTTGGCAATACTCGGCGAAGTTAAAATATGCTTCAGATTATATGTTCGATATACAAAAGCTATTAGGACCAAGTTATTTATTCTCGAAAGATAACAAGGATGACCCTTTAGTAGTCTCTTACTTTGAAGTTCAATCTCTAATTTCTCGTATGTCGAATATCAGAGTTAACAATATACCATACGGAGGAGGTCAGCAGATTACTACTGAATACAATCTTGGTAATTATAACGAACGAGAAATTTTAAAAACATTCCTTAAATGTATCGTTGATTTATACGATTGATAATAAACACTAAGCAAGTTGATTATAAGATCAATACAGGCATATGAAAAATTTCCATATGCCTGTATTTTTTTAATTTAATCTATTGACAAAGCATAAATTAAATGGTATAATTGTCGGGTGAGCGGCGGACGGCACTCGTCGCCTCTATCTGTATAAAATTAATATTTCGGGGTGTGGCTCATATAGCTTTTGAGCATAGCGAAAAAGCTTGTAGAGCGCTTGGTTTGCTTGCGAACCAAGCAACACGAGTGAAGACTTAAAATTTAATAATGTATGATCACGGGGTGTGGCTCAGTTTGGTAGAGCGCTTGGTTCGGGACCAAGAGGCCGCTGGTTCGAATCCAGTCACTCCGACCAAAAAAGACCGCTTTTGCGGTCTTTTTCATTTTATCCAAGCAAAACGTCGCTTACAAGCATCAGACAAAAGCCAACGAGAAGCGCGTATGTTGCGCCGCGCTGATGTCCGTGTGCATGAGTTTCGGGTATCATCTCATCGCTTATAACGTACAACATCGTACCGCCTGCAAAGGCAAGCGCAAACGGAAGTATTGCCGAGGCTATACTTACCGCAAAATATCCAATAAGAGTTCCGACCACCTCTACAAGTCCCGTCAGCATTGCACACACAAACGTCTTTGACGGTTTTACCCCCGCCGCAAGCATAGGGCCTATTATAACCATACCTTCCGGTATATTCTGAAGCGCTATACCGCCTGCAATAAGAAGAGCTTGTGAGGTGTTCCCTGCACCGAAGCCTACACCTGCCGCAATTCCTTCGGGCAGATTATGTATCGCTATTGCCGTTACAAACAAAAGCACCCGGCTGAGATTTGCATTGTTATGCTCTTCAACATCGCTGCCCATAAGCTTATGAAGGTGCGGTACTATTTTGTCAACAACGTTAAGGCACAATGCACCTGCAAAAACTCCTGCAACAGTTATCAAAAGGCCCAATTTACCGCCATACTCAACAGACGGAAGTATCAACCCCAGAACTGCTGCGGCAAGCATTACTCCTGCAGCAAATGAAAGCACTATATCAGAAAACTTGTGCGATGCTTTCTTAAAAGCGAATCCTATAAGCGAGCCAAATACCGTAGCTCCGCCAACGCCGAGCGCCGTTAGTAATACAAGTTCCATAAAATCTCCGTCATAAAGAGAGTTCCCACGTTAACCGTGGGAACTGACTTTTATCAATAGTTTTCAGCATGAATTTCGAAATAAGCCTGAGGATGAGCGCATGTCGGGCATATTTCGGGTGCCTTCGTTCCAACTACGATATGTCCGCAGTTACGGCATTCCCACACCTTAACCTCGCTCTTTTCAAAGACCTGTGCGGTTTCTACGTTTTTAAGAAGCGCACGGTAACGCTCTTCGTGATGCTTTTCAATAGCCGCAACGAGTCTGAACTTAGCAGCAAGCTCCTTGAAGCCTTCATTCTCTGCTGTTTCTGCAAAGCCTGCGTACATATCTGTCCACTCATAGTTTTCGCCGTTTGCGGCAGATACTAAATTTTCAGCAGTATCTCCAATACCTGCAAGCTCCTTAAACCAAAGCTTTGCGTGTTCCTTTTCGTTTTCTGCAGTCTTTAAGAAAAGCGCTGCGATCTGCTCGTATCCTGCCTTTTTAGCAACAGAAGCAAAGTAGGTGTACTTATTGCGCGCTTCTGATTCTCCCGAAAAAGCAGCCATGAGATTTTTTTCTGTCTGGGTACCTTTATACTTGTTTTCAGCCATAGTAGTTTCCTCCATTAGATAAATATTAAACTAATTATTCTTCTGAGAACATATCCTTGCCAACTCCGCAGAGAGGGCATTCAAAGTCTGCAGGAAGATCCTCAAACTTTGTTCCGGGAGCTATGCCGAGATCGGGAGCACCGAGTTCTTCGTCATAAGTCCATCCGCATGCATCACATACATATTTTTTCATTGTTATTTCCTCCTTATATATTTATTTTATTGGTTCAAAGTCAGTAGCTCCGTGCTTGCAAAGGGGACAAATAAAGTCCTCTGGAAGCACCTCGCCTTCATATACGTATCCGCATATCTTGCAAACGTAGCCCTTTTTACCCTCTGTATCAGGCTTCGGCTTAACGCTTGAGTGATAATACGAATACGTCATAGTTTCTGCGTCCGAAATAACTCTCGATTCAGTTACGGAACAGATAAACATTCCGTGAGTATCAAGATCAACGTACTGCTCTACCTTAAGCGACATAAACGAGTTGATGTATCTCGGCAAGAATACAAGACCGTTATCAGAGCGAAGCGGTTCGCAATCCTTGAATTTATCAATGTTTCTTCCGCTTACAAAGCCGAATGCCTCAAACACTTTAAACGGTGCTTCAACCGTGAGGCAGTTTATATTCATTTTACCCGTCTGCTTTATAACGTGATGGGAATAGTTTGCCTTGTTTATCGTTACGGCAATACGGTTAGGTGTATCCGTCACCTGCGTAACCGTGTTGACTATAAGTCCGTTATCCTTTTTGCCGTCGTTTGACGTTACAACGTAAAGTCCATATCCTATCTTAAATAATGCCGTGAGATCGTTTTTGTTTGCAGTAGCATCCTGTCTTGCAAGATATTCCATTGAGAGCTCGTCTGCAAGCGCATCAAGCTGTGTATTGCTATCCTCATTCAGAGCCGACAGTATCCTTACAGTAGTATCTGCAAAGTTCAAATTTTTACACTTTTCTAGCATACCGCGCATTACCTTTGCCGCAAGGGGCGCCCAGCTTCCGTTTTCGATAAGGGCAACCTTACGGTTTGAGTAATTACGCTCTGTGAGGTGATTTATAAACTCGCGCATAAACGGGAATATCTCCGCGTTATACGTTGTTGTTGCCAGAACGAGCTTACTGTATCTGAACGCATCCTCAACAGCTTCTGCCATATCGCATCTTGCAAGGTCATTGACAACAACCTTGGGGCAACCGTTGGCTTTGAGCTTTTCGGCAAGCTTCATTACAGCACGTTTGGTATTGCCGTAAACCGAAGTGTATGCTATAACTATTCCCTCTTCTTCGGGCTCGTAGCTTGACCAAGTGTTATAAAGATCAATGTAGTATCCAAGATTTTCAGAAAGCACAGGACCGTGAAGCGGGCATATTTTTTCTATATCAAGTCCTGCCGCTTTTTTCAGAAGAGCCTGCACCTGAGCTCCATATTTACCAACGATTCCGATATAGTATCTTCTTGCCTCACAAGCCCAGTCTTCATCTGCATCAAGTGCTCCGAATTTACAGAATCCGCCCGCTGAAAACAGTAGCTTATCATAGCTGTCATAGGTTACTATAACCTCCGGCCAATGTACGATCGGT
>JAZNJH010000014.1:0-32138 GCA_045577925.1 Eubacteriales bacterium | reverse complement strand
ACGGGATAGAACACTGTTATCTTTATGCCGTCTATGTCCTTATAGCCCTCAAGTGCCGCTTTACCTGTGTCGCCCGAAGTTGCAACGAGGATAAACGCCGTTCTCTTTTCGCCCGTTCCCTTGAGCGCGCCGGTTAACAGCCTGGGCATTATCTGGAGCGCCATATCCTTGAAGGCACACGTAGGTCCGTGCCAGAGCTCAAGAACATTTCTCGTTTCATCAAGCTTATATAAAGGTGCAGCACCGCCCACAAAACGGTCGTCGCCGTATGCCTTTGTTGCACTTTCAAGCAGATAATCGTAATCGTAATCACTCAGAAAGCGCGAGAGCACGTCTGCCGCACGGCGAGGATAATCAAGAGAGCAAAGCTTCTCTATATCGTCGGCACTTATCTGCGGAATCTGCTCTGGAACAAACAATCCTCCGTCGCACGCGAGACCGGTTTTGATAGCGTACATCGAAGACACGCTGTTTTCACTTGTTATCTTACCTCTCGTACTTATGTAGTTCATTATTTTTATACCTCCGTATATGTTCAGCGCAAGCCGAGATTTTTAACAAGAAAATCCCGTGCGTTATTGTACATTATATTTTCAACATCACCTTTTGAAAAGCCACTTTTTTCTAAAAGAGTCGCAAGCTTTTTAAGGCTCGTCACATCAACTATTTTATCGGGCAGACTTGTTACACCGTCAAAATCAGAGCCAAGGCAGACTCCCTTTGGTGATAAATCAAAGTAATGTCTTATATGCCTTACAAGATCATTTATATCAGCTCTGCTTTCGCACAAATGCTCGCATGCCATACTTACGCCCACAGTACCGCCAAGCTTTACTATTTCCTTGTATTGTTCATTGGTAAGATTGCGAGTATGATTGTGAACTGTTTTCGAGTTTGAGTGAGAAGCCATTATAGGCTTCGAATAGGTTGTTGCTATTTCGAGAACCTCGTTTATCTGCCTTTCGTTTGCATGAGAAACGTCGGGTATTATTCCAAGCTCAAAGCAGAGCCTAACAACCTCCTTGCCAAACGGTGTCAGTCCAACCTCGTTATTATGTGCACCACCTATCGGGCATTCTCCCGCCCAGACAAGTGTAAGTATTCTGACTCCGAGCGAGTAAAGCATTTCAAGTCTTTTAAGGCTGTTATCAAGAAGCTTTCCTCCCTCAACTGCAAAAACAACAGAGGAAAAGCCGTCGTCTTCATTCTTTAGTATATCATTACCGCTTTTGGCAAGCCTGACTTTATAGCCCGCGGCCTCTGCCGAGACAAGCTCTCTTTCAAGTATGCCTGCCGCATCAAGAAAAGCATCATACGCCTCGTCGCAGGTAAGGGAATGTTCTGACCACATTGCCATAACCTGAATAAAGCTTTCAAATTCATTTAACTTTTTAAGCGTAATATGGCCGTTATTCTTTATAAGTGTACCGCCGTTTTTCCTGATATTATAAAGTGTATCGCAGTGTAGATCGCATATTCTGATCATATGTATCAAAACCTCATACTGTATTAGTAAAGCGAAGCGTCAGAATAAAAAGCGTTACGTATATGATTTATTGAACAGGCCGAAAGCTTAAGCTCGCCCGTACCGTCGTTGTATCTTTCGTCCATAGGCGGCACGACTATCTCTATGACGTCAACTCTTGAAGCTCGCCCCGACACAAAATCCGCGCCGCAGTTTTCGGCTATAAACTTATTGGCCGCCAAAACGATATTGGTGCGTTTTCTGTATCCGACTGCCTTACCCGGCCTGTGAGATATTTTTTTTTGATTTTTCGTTCTGCACTTCACTTCAATGAATACAATATATTCGCCGTCAAGTGCTATTATGTCTATTTCCTTGTGAGAAGCATAGTAGTTTGAAGCAATTATTTCATAGCCGCATTTTGTGCTCAGATATTCGCGTGCTATTCTCTCTCCCTGCCTGCCAAGCTCACGGTTATTAACGTTTTTCATCGTTTAAAAACTTGAGAAATGTACGTCTGTGCTCAGGGCACGGGCCGTATTTTCTGACAAGCTCCATATGCTCTTTTGTTGGATATCCCTTATGCTTTGCTATATTGTACTTTGGATACTCTCTGTCAAGTTCTTCGCACATGCGGTCTCTTGTCACCTTTGCAAGAATAGATGCCGCTGCAATAGACGGCGACTTCGAATCCCCCTTTACAATTGCAAAAGCAGGTATTTCAAACGAGCGCGTGCAGTTGCCGTCAACGAGCGCCGCATCAGGCGAAACGTCAAGCGCAGCTATCGCTCTTTTCATTGCAAGCATTGATGCATTGAGAATGTTTATTTCATCGATCTCGTCGGGCGTTGCAATACCCGTTGCCCAGGCTATCGCCTTTTCACAGATTATATTGTAAAGCTCTTCGCGTTTCTTTTCAGAGAGTTTTTTTGAATCGTTAAGGCCTTCAATTTCAACACTCGGGTCAAGAACACAGGCTCCTGCAACAACGGGACCTACGAGAGGGCCTCTGCCTGCTTCGTCGGTTCCGCATATTATCTTATATCCTTTTTCGTGAAGCTCGTTTTCAAGCTCCCACGTAAGTGGCTGTGATATTTTCTTTGTCGGCATTGTAAGCACCCCATCAAATCAGTCACGCACTAAGTCACAAGTGCGCTCAAGCGTTATTCTTCCGATAACGCCGCCGCGGAATTCATCAAGAAGCATACCTGCGCATCGTTCCGTGTTTATCTCGCCTCCCGAGATAATGCAGCCGCGCTTGCGGCCTATTTCCTCGAAAAGCTCGTAATCGGTAAAATCCTCGTATTTGTCCATTTGGCCAAGCTTATAACGGCTTGCAAGCTCATTTGGATAAAGCTTTCTCAGTCTGCCGCATAGCCGCATCGCGATAAGCTCCCTGTCAAGGATCTGGTCTTTTATAGCACCCGTCATAGCAAGGCTTTCTCCCACACTTTCGTCTTCGAATTTCGGCCAAAGTACACCGGGCATGTCAAGTAGATCCAGCCCAATCGAGGTCGTGACCCATTGTTTATTCACGGTAACACCGGGCCTGTCCTCAACCTTGGCTTTTTTGTTGCCCGAAAGCTTATTGATAAGCGACGATTTACCAACGTTAGGTATACCGACTATCATAGCTTTAAGACGTCTGCCGACCATTCCCTTTTCTTCGTATCTTTCAATCTTTTCTCCGAGAATATTTCTCAGCGCCGGCATTATCTCATTTATTCCCTGTCCGCTTGTAACATCGGTTATGATACAGCCTCTGCCATTTCCCGTATAATACTTTTTCCAATCATCAAACTGTTTAGGGTCGGCAAGAGAAGCCTTATTCATGAGGGTCAGCATAGGCTTGTTTCCCACAAGCCTTGTTATCTCGGGATTTTTCGAGCTGTATGGTATTCTTGCGTCAAGAAGCTCTATGACGATATCAACAAGCTTTAAAGACTCGGATATGAGTCTTCTCGTTTTCGCCATATGCCCCGGAAACCATTGTATCTGATCTGATGGCATCGTTATAATTCCTTATAGATTTATTCTTCGCTGCCCGCTCCGCAGCATTTCTTATACTTTTTACCGCTTCCGCAGGGGCAAGGGTCGTTTCTACCTACCTTTTGCGCGCTTCTGACAGTTGCAGGTGCCGCGGGAGCATTAGCGGGTGCGCTTGTTCTTCCCTGATTAAATGCAAGGTTGACTCTGCCGCCATGAGCCTCTTTCATAACCTGTACGCGCTCTGTCGGTTTTTGCTTGGGCATAACACAGAGTATACGGCGCGTTACGCTCTGCTTTATTGAGTATATCATCTCATCGAACATATTCGAGCCGATGATCTTATACTCGTTGATAGGATTACGCTGAGCATATCCCTGAAGGAACACTCCCTGACGCATCTGATCCATAGCCTCAAGATGCTCCACCCAGTTTTCGTCAACACTTCTGAGAAGAACAACGCGTTCTATTTCGCGCATATCTTCACCAAAGAGCTCTTCCTTTTCGGCATATATTTTTTCAGCGCGCTCTTTAAGCTCGTCTGCAATCGTATCGGCATCTATTCTGTCGAAATCTTCAGACGTATATCTGAAATCATTATCGTTTGTCAGATAACCGTAGAAGTGGGTGCGTATAGCATCATAGTTCCAGTCGTCACGGACTTCATCTGCCGTATTTTCTGCAACCACAGAATCAATAACGTCGTTTATCATCTTCTTTACAGTGGCGCTCATGTCCTCGCCGTTCATTACCTCGCGGCGCTGAGAATAGATAACTCTTCTCTGCTCGTTCATTACGTTATCGTATTCGATAACCGACTTTCTGTGATTGAATTCTCTGTCCTCTATCTTCTTCTGAGCAGACTCTATGCTACCCGAAAGTATCTTTTGGTCGATAACCGTATCTTCGTCTATGCCAAGACTCTTGACAATGCCGATTATTCTGTCTCCGCCGAAAAGTCTCATAAGATCGTCTTCAAGCGAAAGGAAGAAGCGCGACATACCGGGGTCTCCCTGACGTCCGGAACGGCCTCTGAGCTGATTGTCTATACGGCGGCTCTTGTGTCGCTCTGTACCAAGTATATAAAGACCGCCCGACTCTCTGACCTTTTCCGCCTCGGGCGCTATTTCCGCCTTGTACTTTTCAACAAGCTCTTTAAAGAGCGCGCGTGCGCTGACAACTTCTTCGTCATTTTCTTCACTCGTACCAACTGCAAGACGGATAATACTTTCGTCAATATCACGGCGGCGCATTTCATTCTTTGCAAGAAATTCTGCATTACCGCCAAGCATGATGTCCGTTCCGCGTCCTGCCATATTTGTTGAGATCGTAACCGCATTAAGCTTACCCGCCTGCGCTACTATCTCAGCTTCTTTCTCGTGATACTTTGCATTCAGCACCGTATGCTTTATACCGTTTTTCTTGAGTATATCGGATAAAAGCTCAGACATTTCTATTGATACCGTACCGACAAGCACAGGCTGTCCCTTGGCATTACATTCCTTTATCTGATTTACTATTGCCTTGTATTTTCCTGCCTGAGTTGTGTATACCGCGTCGGTAAAGTCTTTTCTTATCATGGGCTTGTTGGTCGGAACCTCGACCACGTCAAGCGCATATATCTCGCGAAATTCCATCTCTTCGGTAAGAGCAGTACCCGTCATGCCCGAAAGCTTTTTATAAAGTCTGAAATAGTTCTGAAAGCTTATCGTTGCAAGAGTCTGATTTTCGCGTTTGATCTCCACTCTTTCTTTTGCTTCTATCGCCTGATGCAGGCTGTCTGAATAACGTCTGCCGTACATGATACGTCCCGTGAACGCATCTATGATAAGAACCTCGCCGTCCTTGACGATGTAATCAACGTCGCGCTTCATCGTACCGTGAGCGCGCATCGCCTGATTTATATGATGTGCTATGGTTGAGTTTTCGGGATCGGAAAGATTTTCGATACCGAAATACCCTTCAGCCTTTTCTATTCCGTATTTTGTTATATTGACCATGTGAGCCTTTTCGTCAACAATATAGTCGGCATCAACTTCGTCCATAAGCTCTTTTCTGTCTGCTTCTTTGATCACGTGCTTTCTGAACGAACGCACGAGTGCATCGGCCTTACCGTACAGGTCGCTTACAGCGTCTCCGAGTCCGGAAATAATAAGCGGTGTTCTCGCTTCGTCTATGAGTATCGAGTCAACTTCGTCAACGATAGCGAATGCGTGTCCGCGCTGGAAAAGCTGACTTGAATAGATAGCCATATTGTCACGCAGGTAGTCAAAGCCAAATTCATTATTCGTACCGTAGGTTATATCGGCCATATACGCCGCCTGCTTTTCAAGCGGATCCTGATCGTGATGTATGAGCCCTGTTGTGAGTCCTAAGAAAGCATATACTCTGCCCATTTCATCACTGTCACGCTTGGCAAGGTATTCGTTAACGGTTACAACGTGAACACCGTTTCCTGCAAGCGCGTTAAGGTAGGCAGGCAGGGTTGCAACGAGAGTTTTACCCTCACCCGTTTTCATCTCTGCAATTCTTCCCTGATGTAAAACGATACCTCCGACAAGCTGTACTCTGAACGGGCGCTTACCGAGCACACGTTCGTCTGCTTCTCTGACAAGAGCAAATGCATCGCAAAGAATATCGTCAAGAGTTTCACCGTTTTTAAGTCTTTCTTTAAGCACGTCGGTCGTTGCACGAAGCTGTGCATCGCTCATCGCCTTATACTTTGGTGCAAGTGCTTCGATAGCATCAACTATCGGATATATTTTTTTAAGTTGTCTTTCACTATAAGTTCCGAATACTTTTTCCAAAAGTCCCATTTCTATGGCGACTCCTTTCTGTGCACGTGGATAATTATTACTCAAAAATTTTGCAATCATAATTATTATAGTTTAATATTAAGGAAATTGCAAGTATATTTTGTGAACATATGGAATAAAAATGCACGGTATTTTATAAAAATACGAGATTTTTGTCGTTTAAGAAGATTTTGTTTTATAATGAGCCCTACCGGATTTACAAAATTATTTTTAATTATAGGCGCCAAACGCTTGCAATTGTTTTTTCGTTGTGGTATAATATGGTTGCTACACTAATTGCATATTATCCTGGTATGGAAAATTACCTTTGGTAAAAGGTGTTTTCCCTTTTTACTCATACCATACTGGGAGAGCGTTAGTGTAGCAACTTTCGAGGGAAAGCACTTTTTCGGTGCGTTCCCTCGTTGGAGCGCACTTTTTTATTGTGCACGTAAAAAAGCGGCTCATTAGACGTTTTCGGGAAAGGAGATGAAAGATTGAATAAGACTAAGCACTTTGGTTTACGCATTGAGTCGAAGCTTCTTTTGAAATTACATTATATTGCAAAATATAACGGCAGAAGCGTCAGCTCTCAGGTCGCCTGTTGGATTCGCGAGCATATTGCTGATTTTGAACGTGATAATCATAAGATCACCGATGATGATTTACGCGAGGCAGGTCTTATAACATAAAATAGTTTTTCCTCTTAGTTGCAGCATCAATCTAGCCGTACAAAAAGGCACCCGAGAGGGTGCCTTCGTCCGTTTTATAGCCTCCACTTTTTAAAGGGGAGTCATTTAACCTGTTCATTCGCCTGTTTTATGCATTTATCATTTCGCGGACAAGGTCATAAAGCCTTATAAACGAGCCTATCTCCATATGTTCGTTTGGCGTATGCGCGTCTCTTATCGTCGGTCCTATTGAAAGAATATCCATATCGGGTATTGCCGCCTTTATAAGACCGCATTCAAGTCCTGCATGTATTGCAACAACTCTTCCCTCTTCGCCAGACGTCTTTTTGTAAGTTTCCTTGAATATCTGAATAAGCTCAGAATCGGGGCAGTACTGCCAACCGGGATATTCTCCCTCAAACTTCACTTCAAAGCCGTTGGCACGTGCTTTTTCTTCTATCGTTTCTTTCATGTTGGCAAGCGACGGCGCAACCGATGAACGGCAGGACATCGTTATCATGATCTGACCGTTTTCTTCTTTGAAGGAAGCGAAATTAGCAGAGCTTTCAACAAGCCCCTCCATATCACGGCTCATAGCATAAACACCGTGCAAAAGCTCATTTGCAAGCGCAACAACCGAGATAGAGAGCTCTTTTGTCATAACAGAATCCGCACTCACTTCTTCTGCCATTACAAATACTGCACTATCATCTTCAATAACTTTTGCTTTAAGCGTTGTTTCATAGTCGCGTACGATATCAAATACCGGCGCTGTATCATCACATACAACAACAGCAACACAGTCGCGCGCTATCGCATTATCCATATTACCGCCGAGTATCTGTACAATTGTAATTCTATCTCCAAGAAGCTTTAATAGCTTTGACATTGTAACGCACGCGCTCGTTCTGCCGAGTGCAATATCCGTTCCCGAATGTCCGCCTTTAAGTCCGCCGACTGTGATTTTAACTGCTTTTACGCCGTCTGTCAGAGCTTCTCTTTCAAGCTTTCTCGTAATTCTGCATCTGACGCCGCCCGCGCTTCCTGCAACGGCTTCGCCCTCTTCTTCGGTATCGATGTTTATCATTCTGCGCGCATTGATCTTTGTATAGTCAAAATTAGTTGCTCCGACAAGCGCCGTTTCCTCGCTCGTTGTAAAAAGGCATTCGATTGCAGGCGACTTATAGTCTTTATCGTCAAGTATCGCAAGCATTATAGCAACAGCAGCGCCGTCGTCAGCTCCGAGAGTGGTAGACTTAGCATAAAGCCATCCGCCGCGCTCTTCTGTCTGAATTGCGTCTCTCAGAAAGTCGAATTCAAGACCGGGTACTTTTTCGCAAACCATATCAAGATGGCCCTGAAGAAGCACCGCAGGCTTATTTTCGTATCCGGGTGTAGCCGTGCGCCTAATAAGGACGTTATCAAAACTGTCGCGGTATGAATAAAGTCCGCGCTCTTTGGCAAAAGCTTCAACGTAATCTGCAATAGCCTTTTCGTTACCCGAGCCGTGAGGTATCCTGCATATGCTTTCAAAGAATTTATAAGCAGGAGCATTTTTATAATCTGTATTCAAGGGCATAATAGTTCCTCCGTTATATCACAAGTATTATATGCCTTTTTTGTGTTAACATATTTATATCATTGTACCACAATTTTACACAAAATACAAGCACAAGGACGAATTTCGTCATTATCGTCAGTAAATACTGTATTTACAGGTATTGTTTTACACAATTATATATACGAAAAATCTTGAAAAAATGTCTGAAAAGCTATTGACAAGCTAAATGTGTTATGGTATAATATCTTGCGTTGACACAAAACACGTACCTTTAGCTCAGCTGGATAGAGCAACTGCCTTCTAAGCAGTAGGTCGGGGGTTCGAGTCCCTCAAGGTACGCCATATGGTGGGATTAGCTCAGTTGGTTAGAGCGTCAGGTTGTGGCCCTGAAGGCCGTCGGTTCGAATCCGATATCTCACCCCATCAGAAAAAAGCACTGCAATAGCAGTGCTTTTTTCAATGAAATAAATCCCTTCGGGATTTGTGAAATGAACTTTGTGCGTGAAATATTGCTTCGCAATGTGAAATATGCCTTGCGGCATATGGATATGATTTTTTGATATAAAAAGCACCGACAGTATCGGTGCTTTTTGTATTTTATCTGCATACCTCGGCATGGATAAGCTCTGCCGCAAAGGCTTTTGTAACTTCCGCGTCGGGCATGAAATTTGATCTCACTTTATAAAGAAGCCCCAGTCCCTGCGCTATTGCAACGTATCCTTTTACGTCAGCTGGTATCATTTCATCATCTTCAAAGCGCGTTACGTATATCCCCTCAAGCTCTGCTACCTCAGAGTATCCCTTTGCATAAACGATAGCCTTTACAGCGTTTGCACGCGTAAGCGTCTTTGCGGGATCATAGTTTTCACCAAATACCGCCGTGTCATCTCCGCTTGATGCATAGACCTCGGGAATAGGAAGCACGCTTTGCAGCATCTGTGCATATTCACCCTGAGTCATTGTTCGCTCCGGCTCGAATTTATCTGTTCGCTTTATGATATTCATATCTGCAAGAGTATTAAGCTTTTTATGAAGAGCAGCATCATTTACGTCTGTAAACGCGATATTTTTGAAGTACTCGGGTTCTGTAACAACACTGTCGCTTTCGCCCGTATGAGCGTCAATTTTATAGTTTCCGTAAGTATAGCCGTATCCGATAAACAGGCGCTTTTTCGCGGTGGTCGTGTCGCCCGAAGCTACGTATATTTTACCCTCGTCAAGCTTGACTGCGGGATAAAGCATAGGTTCAATACCAACGTTTTTAGTATATATTTCAAGCGCGTCTTCTGCTGATATTATTCCCTCAGCAGACGGAAATTCGCAGTCGCTGTAATTGTAGCTTATGCTTGTAACCTTTTTGTTTCCGAGTCTTACAACGATTCCGATTGCATCTCTTTCAAAGGGCAGTCCCTGATTGTATCGGGTATAAACAAATCCTATTCCATTCCATGTATTTATTTCATCGGGAATATAGACGCCGTTATCATCAAGCACGTACTCAGCATAAGTATCAGGGTAAAGCTTTTTCACAAGCTTATCGGATATAGCTTTGAATTCGTCTGTAAGGGTTTCTATATCTTCAACTTCAATGGGATTTTTTTCATAGTTCTTGTCATATGCTGAATAATCAAGTATTTCTCCGGTCTCGGCATTTATTTCAACCCACGTACTGTATCCCTCAGATTCGTAGTTTACCGAAAGCTTATACGTTACATTGTCCGTATAGGCTGAAGTGTTTTTATAAAGATTAGATTCTTTTATCTTGCTGTCATCGTCAAATACCATTTCGCTATGAGCCTTAATAAGCATGCTTACGTCCTCAGGCTTATAGAACGTGTCCTGATATTCTATTCCCGCAGACTCAACACTCGTAAGGCCGAAAGCGCCTTCAACTGCAGACTCAGTTTCTGCCGAATCCATAGCGGCAGATGAATTCATCGCAAATTTATATCCGCCCTTAACGTTTATGCGCTCAAGAAGCTCGCCGGCGGTGCTAATAAGCTTATCGGTACCGGATGGTACATAAACGAGATCAACGTAGGATTTCTTTGCTATTTTGTCGTAAGCTACCGAATATTCAAGCTTCATCGGATATTTTTTTGCAAACAGTTCTTTCACCTCTGTTTCATCAAGCGGCTCTTCATTTGCAGAGTCAAGATTTGATGCAAGGCTTGTTGAATAAGAATATATTTCTCCCGTAAGGTATGATACGGTCACCTGAGCCGTTGCTCCCGGTATCATTATGCCGTTTTTGTTTGCAGAAAAGCTTACAGAATAAGTTGCATTATATTTTCTGTAATCTACATTGGCAAAATCAACGCTATAATACTCTGCGCTTTCGGGATTTGCCGCGCATACGAATTTATACGCTATATCCAGCGCGTCTGCCTGCGATATTTCGGGAATGGGTTTATCACTTATTCTCTCGTAACTTTTTGAAAAGCTTATAATATAACCGTCCGTATTAACGCTGACGTTTGCATTATCTCCCGACTCGTTATTTGTCCAATATAAATTCAGCGTGATCTCCTCGCCGTATTCACCCGTTCGGGTATTAGAATCATATCTGAATTCATCGTATGCGGCAGTGTCGGGAAGAACGCGTCTGCTTGCCTCTATTGCAGAAGAAATGTCGGCTTGTGAAAGCGGCAGTATTTCTTTATCCAAAATAACAGCCGAGCCGTCATAGAAGGCTTTATCCTGACTTATCAGATATGGTGTTACGGCGCCTGCCGAAATAGAAAGCGCACAGACTATAGCAATCGTTGCAAAAAGCTTCTTCATAACATATACCGTCCTTTCAGTCT
The DNA here is from genome assembly GCA_045577925.1 of Eubacteriales bacterium. Classification (GTDB taxonomy): domain Bacteria; phylum Bacillota; class Clostridia; order Oscillospirales; family CAG-272; genus UBA4717. Next base: position 20,853 of record JAZNJH010000014.1, on the reverse strand, counting down.
TCGTTATATACAATGGAGTCTGCAACAGACTGTGCAAGCTCTTTTTCGTACTGTTCTCCGCTCAAAAATATTACTATACTTTCACCGTTCATATTATGGTTTATATAATATCCGCCGTTGGCCTCTGATACTTGCGGATAAGTGCATCCGATGCACGAAAAGCCTCTTAAATCGTTTAAATATGCAGTTGCGATAAGCGAACCGTCTTCATCTGTATATTCTATTTTATCTTCATACACGGTCTGTGAATTTGACGTGTAAAGATTGAACGTAAATTTGCCGGCATTACTGTATAGTGTTCCATTGTCTTCGTCTGCTTCAGCTACCGCTTCTTCCGCCTCTGCTACTTCGGAAACCAACATACCGTCTTCTGCTATATCTGCGGCATAATCGGCTGTGATCTGCGCTTTTGCAGCCGCTTTATATGATTTTGCCATTTCTAAAACAGCCTCTTCCGACGGCTCTTTTGAGGAGGAATACATGTTCTGCGTTGTATATCCGTACGCCGCATCGGCAAGTGCCGCGTCCTCTGCTACGTTGTTTATATCAGGCACACTCCTTATAGCTACAATAATGGCAACACAAGCGCAAGCAGAAAGCGTTGCACACATAGAAAGCATCTTAGTACGCTTGCGGCGAAGCTCAAGCTCTTTTTCGTATTTTGCATATACGCCGTCTAAGAATTCTTTTTCACTCTTCATAGCACAACCCCCTCCTTTTCAAATTCGTTTCTTGCCGCCGCTTTAGCGCGGAAAACAAGGTTTTCTATTTGTTTTCTGTTTTTGCCCATTACCTTGCCGGCATCGTCATACGAAAGATTTTCAATATACACGAGATGAAGCGCACATCTGTAATCACCGTTAAGCCTGTCAAGCACTTTATAGAGCATGGCGCTCTGTTCGTCCTTGATAAGCCTTTGTGCAAGGTCCTCCTCATCCGCCTTTGTGTTTATATCAATCTCTTCATCGCTTAAAAATTTCTGACGTCTGAGATGATTTATAGCTTTATTTTTAGCTATGGTAAACAGGTAAGTTTTGAGCGAACATGAAAAATTATATCTGTGTTTATGTAAAAGCAGTTCAACAAAAGCGTCCTGCGCTATCTCCTCGGCAAGAGAAGTACAGCGTACGTAGCGCATTACAAAAAATATAAGATTCTCGCGGTAAGCTTTAACTATTTCGTCAAAAGCTTTTATATCACCGTCAATATATCTGCGAAAAAGTTCGTTGTCGGCAGACACTTTGCCACCTTCCCTCATAATTCATTATTTATACACGTGCAAACCGTGAAACACTCACCGTTTTTTTCATTTTATCACATATTGAGCCTTTTAGCAATAGCGATTATATTAAGTTTATGTTACAACAGCATACCGTCTTGCAATTATCTTTCATAACTGTTATAATTGAAATATCAAAAAACACGGAAGTAATTATTATGACTAAAAAAACCGAAAAGCTTTATTATACAAATGCATATTTAAGTGAATTCGATGCGCTTGCCCTCTCATGCGAAAGATCAGATAAGGATTATTTCGAAACAGTGCTTGACAAAACTGCCTTTTTCCCCGAAGAGGGCGGTCAGTATGCCGACACGGGAGTAATAGGCTCATGCCGCGTCATCGACGTACGTGAGCGCGACGGTGTTATTGTACATTTTACTGACGCTCCTTTAGAAGCAGGCAGCAAAGTACGTGGCAAAATAGATTTTGAAAACCGTTTTGAAAAGATGCAGTGCCATTCGGGCGAGCATATCGTATCGGGGCTTATATCAAAGCTTCACGGTCTTAACAACGTCGGTTTTCACCTCGGGCACGATGACGTTACACTTGATTTTGACGGAGTACTCACGCGCGATGAGCTTGATAATATAGAACGGCTTGCAAATTCAATTGTATATAAGAATATTGAAATCAAAGCCGAGTTTCCTTCAGCCGATGAGCTGAAAGGCCTTGAATACAGAAGCAAGCTTGAGCTTCTTGAAAACGTCAGAATAGTTTCCATAGACGGCGTTGACGTCTGTGCGTGCTGTGCGCCTCACGTATCGCGCACGGGAGAGATTGGTATTATCAAGCTTCTTGATTTTATTCACTACAAGGGCGGCATCCGCATACACATGCTATGCGGCTACCGTGCTCTTGCAGATTATAATGAAAGATACACGCGCAATCGCGAGATCTCAAACATGCTTTCGGTAAAACAGGTTGACGTGTGCAAAGGTGTGACTCGTCTTTTTGATGAGTGTGCTAAGCTTAAAAGTGATATGTCAGCTCTCAGGCGTATGTGCTTACAGGAGCGTATAAATGCGCTTAGGGAAAGCGCTTCACCGATAATAGTTTTCGATGGCATACTTGCCGCGGGCGAAGCACGCGAGCTTGCAAATGCCGCAGCAGATAAAACCGAAAGCTTCGCGGCAGTATTCTGTGACAAAGGGGACGGGAGCTACACGTATATTATCACGGCAAAAGCAGGCGCTAAGCCGACTCCGAGAGAAATCTCTGCTATATTGAGAGAGCGTTTTTCTGCTCGTGGCGGCGGCACGGATACTATGATATCGGGAAGCATTGCGGCAACAATAGAAGATATAGAAAAGGCATTAAATTTATAAAGTATAAAATAAAGGAGAGCGAAACGCTCTCCTTTATTTTATACTTTTGATTATATCAACTATCTCAGACGGATGGGAAACTATATACTCTGCACCCTCTCCTTCAAGCTCTTCTCTGTCTCTGAAACCCCAGAGCACGCCGATCGTATGTGCCCCTGCGTTTTTTCCCGTACGTATATCAACGTATGTGTCGCCAACGAACACACATTCGTGAGGCTTTACTCCAAGTTCTTCGAGTATCGAAAGCAAGGCTCCTGGGTGAGGCTTTAATTCAACCTTGTCTCTGCCACCGAATACGCCGTCAAAAACGTTATCAAAAAATTTCTTTGCAACACCCTTGGTTGCATAATCGGGCTTGTTTGAAAGTACCGTCTGTTTTATACCAAGAGCGTTTATCTCATCAAGCAGCTCGCAGATACCGTCATACGGCTTTGTCTGTCCGATTGGGTCTGCATTGTATATTTCGTTATAATACGTGTATACATTGTCAAAATACTTCTCAGTATCAGCGCCTGCCGCTTCAAGCATGCGCATTATAAGCGTTCTCGCTCCGTTTCCGACAAAAAGCTTATATCTGTCAATCTCAAACTCGCACGGGCCAAACTTTTTCATAGCACTGTTGCCATAAAAAGCTATCGTGCTTACCGTATCAAGAAGAGTTCCGTCAAGGTCATAGACCACTGCTTTTATCATTTTTATTCCTCGTCAAGCTTCTGCGCGCGTATATCTGCGCCAACAAACTGCATTACCGAAAATTCGCCGAAAAGCCTTGAAGTTATTCTGTCTGCATACCTTTCGCGCATCTTCTCTTTTTCAAGATTTGTGTTTATTATCATAGGCTTTTCCGTATTGATTCTCGTGTTAACGAGATTATAAAGGCATGACACCGTAAAAGTTGTTGACATTTCCGTCCCGAGATCGTCAATTATAAGAAGATCGCAGTCAAAATATCTGTCTGTAAGCTCGCCACGAGTATCAGAATATGATTTTGAGAATTTTTCGCACTCAAAATCGTCAAACAGCTTCTGCGCCGTAACGTAGACAACGTCAAAGCCTGAGTCTATAACGGTTTTTGCAACTGCCGTTGACAAATGCGTTTTGCCAAGTCCCGTCGTTCCGCAGAAAAGCAGATTCTCCGAAGTCTTTGACGAGAATGTCTCGGCATATTCCTTGGCATAATCATAAATGTCTGTTATATTCTCACGCTCATGACCACTCTTATAATATTTAAAGCTGAAATTATCAAAGCTCTGCTTCGATATAAGCTTGCCGATACCTGAGCTTTCATACGTTGCAAGCGCAAGCGCGCGCTTCATGCATTTGCACATTTTTCCCGTATCATCATATCCTTCGTCCGAACACAAAGGACACTCAAAATGAATATCAAGATAGTCACTCGGATAACCGTAGGTTTCAAGAAACTGCTTTCTGAATCCTACGTTAGCAGCATAATCAGCTTCAATTTCCGCAAGCTTCTCATCAACGCTTTTTCCGTCTTTTATAAGAACCGCATCCATTATACGTCCGCCTGTTTGCGAGATTACACGGTTAAGTTCTTTAAGCTCAGGATATTTTCTTTCAAGCTGACTCATTCTGTTTTCCGCTTCAGACAATGCATCTGCACGTTTTTTTGAAAACTCATCTTTTATTCTTCTGAAATTATCTCTGCTGTAACCCATAAAACGCTCCGATTGCAGTCCCGTTTTTTAAACGGTCTGCTTTTTCTTTTTGTTTTTCGTTCTGTTTACTGCCTTGTCAAAGAAATCCGTGGCATCAAAGCCGCCGGTACTTTCTTCCCTGCTCTTTTTATATGCCGCGTGCATTTCTTTTATAGTTTTCGCATCATGAAGCCCCTTCTGATGCCAGTTATCGATTATTCCGCCCATATATGGGATATATCCGCCGCCCGATTCAACTCGACTTACCGATATTTCATACGCAAGCTTTATAACCTCAAGATCAAGCCCGTATTCATCAAGCCACGTATTTATAAGCTTTTCTTCCTTCGAGGTGAGCTCCCTCTGATTTGCCCCGACCATTTTCTTTATTCTGGAAAAGTTTTCGTGTACTCTTTCTTTTTTCTCGATATAACCAGCAAGCTTCTCGGGCGTATCAATGCCATCGTCGTATATTGCGCAGGCTGTTTTTTCTATGTATCTGAGTGATTTTTTGCCGATGCCCATACAATAGGCAGCAAGCATGGTTATGTATTCACCCGAAAGCCCGAGCCTGTCTGATAAACCCACTATAACCGAAACGTCTGCAGACGAGAATATCTTGCCAACTATCTGCTGGCACTCGTCTATAACCTTTTTGAGTCCTTTTGTTGCTTCTATTTTATCCGACATCTCTTTCTCGGTATAATCAGGAAGCTTGTCTTCAAGAAGGCTCTTTTTAATTGTCTTTCCTGTCGTTGTTTCTTCGTTTTTTCCGGTGTTCTTTTTAAGCTTTAATACTCTTGCACCTCTCCAATATGCAATAGAGTTGTCAAAATCACTTTCGCTAACCCCTGCAAGAGCTGCACATTCGCTTCTTATCTGTTGCGTATCAAAGCTTCCGTCATCCGTCATACTGGAGAGGACAAGCAGTATCTTGAGATCTGCTTCGCCTGCTCCGTCAAGCGCACGTGTAAGTTCCTTTTTCGGCAGGCAGAACGAATCCTTTTTATTTATTTCAAGCTTCATTTTAGAACCTGCCGCAAAAGCGGCTTATCCTTCCGTTTCGTTTTTGTCAGATATTTTATAGCAAAGTGTCATAAGGGAATCACCGAGGTGGACGTTTTCGGTTACAACTCCGTACGTACTTACGTCAAGCTCTCTGCTTGTAAAATTCCATAAGCCTCTGATACCGTAGCTTGCAAGCTTTTCCGCCATTTCGGGCGCAGCATCTCTCGGTATCGTAATGATTCCTATATCAATATTATTCTCTTTAACGTATGCTTCAAGCTCGTCAAGCCCGAGTACCGGAAAACCGTATTTCATCGTGCCGACAAGCTTGGGATTGTTATCAAAAAGCGCTGTAAGCCTTATTCCGCGTCTTTCAAATATCGGGCTCGAAGCAAGCGCCGATCCAAGATTTCCGGCGCCAAGTATTATAGCGCTCAAATTGCTCGTTACGCCAAGCAACTCTCCGATCTTCGTATACAGATATTTAACGTTATATCCATACCCTTGCTGACCGAAGCCGCCAAAGCAGTTGAAGTCCTGACGTATCTGCGATGCGGTTACGTTCATCATTCTCGAAAGCTCACCTGATGATATCCTTCTTGTATCCTCGGCAAGAAGCTGACGAAGATATCTGTAATACCTGGGCAATCTTTTTATAACTGCCCCGGATACCACGGGGGATTCGCTCTCCTTCTTTCTGCGGCGAAGCGGAAGCTTAATATTATTTTTCTTTTCTGCCATTATAGCACTTCCTTCCATGTCAGAAGCTTACGCTTCCCGTCGCATACGCATTGAGCGACGAGTCTGCTCTGACTCCGTTTTTATATTCAAAATAGCACTGCGCTCCGATCATCGCTCCGTTGTCTCCGCAAAGAGATAGCGGCGGCATACATAATTTAACGTTTCGTCGCTCACACATTTTTTCAAGAGAAGAGCGTAAATGCGAATTTGCGGCAACTCCGCCTGCAAGCACAAGGGTTTCATAGCCGTATTTGTCTATTGCCGCTTCAAGCTTGACTGTTATTGAGCTCACGGCACTTTTGGTAAAGGATGCCGCAACGTCGGCGCGGTTTACCTTTTCGCCCTTTTGAGAAGCGGTGTTCATATAATTAACAACGGCTGTTTTCAGCCCGCTGAAGGATAAGTCAAGATTGTCTCCGCCAATAGCAGCCATCGGAAGCTTTATTGCATCGGGATCGCCCTCTTTTGCAAGAGCATCCATTTCTGCTCCGCAGGGATATGAAAGTCCGAGTACTCGTCCGACCTTATCAAAAGCCTCGCCCGCAGCATCGTCGCGGGTATGACCTATGGTTTTATAATCAGTATATGAGTCAACGTTGATAAGCGAGGTATGCCCGCCAGAAACCACAAGCGCTATAAAAGGAGGTTTAAGCTCAGGATATGCAAAATAGTTTGCCGCCACATGCCCCTTTATATGATTTACGGGTATAAGCGGTATGTTGTTTGCATATGCAAGCGATTTGGCAAAATTGACGCCAACTAAAAGCGCACCGATAAGTCCCGGGGTATTGGTAACGCCGATTGCATCAATGTCCTCAAGTGTTACTCCCGCCTCTTCAAGCGCCTCATACGTGATTTTTGAAATCGCCTCTGAATGTGCTCTTGATGCTATTTCGGGAACAACTCCGCCATAAAGCCTGTGAGTTTCTATCTGCGAGGCTACTATATTCGATTTTATTACCCTGCGGCTGTCTGTCATTTCAACAACTGCCGCGCTCGTTTCATCACACGATGATTCAAATGCAAGTATCAGCATGGTTTTGCAGTAACCTCTTTTTCATTAGCACCGCGTCCTCACGCGGCGAAGTATAATAATTCTTTCTTTTTCCGTATATCTCAAAACTTTCCCGTGTATATAGTCCGATAGCCTGTATATTCGACTCTCTGACTTCAAGAAATATATCAGAGCAATATTCCCGCTTTGCTTCTTCGTACATATAAGCCATAAGCTTTCGTGCTATACCAAAGCCCCTGTATTTTGGCAAAACTGCTATATTTGCAAGCTCACAGTCTCCGCAAATATCGTTTTCTTCTCCGCCAACGATATAATAGCATATAAAACCGCAAAGCTTATTATCACTTCGGGCAACCGCTATTTTACACGTTTCAGAGTTAAAAAGCGGCTCAAACATTTTTTCGCTCCATGGATCTGAAAAACAGGCTTGTTCTATCTCCGATATACTGCCAAGCTCTGATATGTCACCGGGTTTTATTCCAAAATTCATCACTTTTCGCCAAACACTTCAAAAAATTCCGTCTTTATTGCTTCTGCAATTTCAGAAAGGCACTCTCTGTATGTGTCTATATAACCGCCGAAAGGATCAACTATGTCCTTCTCAAGCGCTCTTATCTTTGTTGCACATACGGGAAAATGCATGAGAAGCCTCATTGCATGAGCCTCTGTCATACCAACTATCGAATCAGCTGAGGCGCACATATCCTCATCTATCTGCCTTGATATATGCTCGTAATTTTCGTCGATATATCCTGCTTCAATAAGTGCTGTGCGCGCATGAGATGATATTTTAGCGCCGCTTGCCGCAACTCCTGCTGACACGGCTTTTGTTGGTATGCCGTATTTTTTTGCATAATAATTATATACCGCTTCCGCCATCGGACTTCTGCAGGTATTACCCGTACAAACGAAAAGTACGCAATGGATATTATCCTCTTGCGCATTTTCAAGTATAAACTTTTCTTTTTGTTCTGTTTTCATAAAAGCTCCGTTAATATCCGAATTTACCGGAGAGGCTGTCGTCATCCTCGATCCAGCTTTCAACGTCAACTTCTCTGTATGTATCCTTCGTGTCTCTTATAACCACTTTCTTTATTCCTGCGTTTATAACGAGCTTTTTGCACATCATGCATGACGAAGTATCAGGAACAAGAGCTCCTGTTTTTGAATCGATACACGACAGATACAAGGTCGAATCAAGCATCTGATCACGGGGCGCCGCTATAATCGCATTTGCCTCAGCATGAACAGAACGGCAGAGCTCATATCTTTCGCCTCTTGGAATATTAAGCTCGTCTCTTATGCATCTGCAGATATCACAACAGTTTTTTCTGCCTCTCGGCGCTCCGTTATATCCTGTGGAAAGTATGGTGTCGTTTTTAACTATTATTGAACCGAATGATTTTCTGAGACAAGTGCTTCTTTCAGCAACGGTCTGAGCAATATCAAGGTAATAATTGTGTTTATTTACGCGTTCGTTTTTCATAACAATCTCCAAAATAACGTATTAGAGTTCTTTAACAAACTCTTTGAGAAATTCTTTGAATGCTTCGCCTGTTTCAGGATGATTTACTCCAATTTTTACATTGGCGGTAAGAAATCCAATCTTTGCACCCATGTCAAAGCGCTCACCTTCAAAATCAACTGCGGTCATGCCGCTTTGCTGTGCCATGACCTTCATGGCGTCGGTAAGCTGGATCTCTCCGCCTGCTCCGGGTAACGTGTTGTCAAGAATATCAAATATTTCAGGCGTTAAAAGTACTCTTCCGAGTATTGAAAAATTGGAAAACTTCTTTTCGACAGGCGGTTTTTCTATCATATCGCTGACTTCATAAAGGTTGCTCTCAAGATGCTTTGTTTTCAGCGAACAATATTTAACCACGAGCTCGTCGGGAACCGCTTTTACCCCGACCGCAGGTTTACCGTATTTGTTATAGGCCTCAAGAAGCTGTGTGCAGACCGGAGTTTCGGAAAAGATTATATCATCGCCGTATAAAACGTAAAACGGCTCATCACTCACAAAGCTTCTCGCTCTTGCCACCGCGTGTCCAAGGCCCTTCGTTTCCTTTTGCCTTAAAAAATACACGTTTGCCATATCGGCAATTTTCTTCATATCGTCAGCAAGCGCTTCTTTGCCTGACTCTCTGAGTTTTTTATCATATTCGACGGAATAATCAAAATAATTCTCCATCGCATCTTTATCGCGGTTAGTTATTATAAGTATATCGGTAACGCCCGCGTTTACTGCTTCTTCAACAAGATACGAAACCGCAGGTCTGTCTACAATGGGAAGCATTTCTTTCGGTATTGCTCTGGCTATCGGCAGCATTCTCGTCCCGAGTCCCGCTGCAGGTATTATAGCTTTTGTAACCTTTTTATCCATCCAATTTGCAACCTCGCTACATTTACTATGGTGTGATCACACACAAACATACAAAATAATTATATAATAAAACTGCAGATAAATCAATACTTTTTTCAAAAAAGTACATCAGTCCTCAATAATTAATAATAAATTATAATAAGGGTAAAAAAAGTTCTTGATATTAGTCAGAAAAAGTGTTATACTTATAATAAGTATGTCTAGTTTCGATTTCGAAGAGAGTTTAAGATGACACTTATCATAGATAAGCCGGATCACGGCAAAACAGTCAAAGAATATTTATTTTCAGATATGCACTTCTCCGCTTCGCTTGTAAAAAAGCTTAAATCCAAGCCGAACGGCATACTTATAAACGGTGAGCACGTCACGGTAAGGCACATACTTTCGTGCGGCGACGTGCTGTCGCTTGCATGCGAGGATTTTGAAGACGATGTTCTTGGAAACATAACTCCCGTTTGCCTCGAGCTTGATATAATCTACGAGGACGATAACATAATCGCCTTAAACAAGCCTGCAAAAATGCCGACTCATCCTTCACATAATCACCACGAAGACACTCTTGCCAATGCTCTTGCATTTCACTTCAAAGAAAAAGGACGTCCGTTTGTTTTCAGAGCTATAAACAGGCTTGACGCAGATACAAGCGGAATAGTTCTCGTTGCAAAGAGCATGCACAGCGCTCATTTACTCCAGAGTGAGCTTGCACGCGGAGGGTTTGATAAAAAATATATAGCCATACTGCACGGAACGCTTTCAGGCGCTTCTGTAATTGATGCACCTATAATGAGAAAACCAAACAGTACGATGTTACGCTGCGTTGACACTAATGGTTCAAAAAGCTCCAAACCTTCCATGACAAGCTATGAAGTTATAGCAACTAAAAACGGCCGCACTCTCGTTTGCGCTTCACCTATAACCGGACGTACACATCAGCTAAGAGTACACTTTTCGCATATAGGCCATCCTATTTTAGGCGACGGACTTTACGGAATTACAAGCGACGGTTCTGATTACACAAGGCTTGCGCTACATTGCAAAAGTCTTTCATTCAAAAACCCTTTTTCAGGCAAGACTATCACACTTGAAGCAAAAGAGGATCCCCTTTTTGCTCTGTAAAAAGTTAATCGGCACATACCTATAATGCTTTATCAACCGAAAACAGCCCGAAAATATCATGGAGAACAAAATGAATTATACCCGTATGAGATCATATATATCAAAGAACAAGAAATATCTGATACCCATAGCTGTTATGCTCTATTCTCTGCTCATTCACATTATTTCCAGAAGCTCTGCGGCATTTTCCGATTTTCTCACCTTTGGTATATCGTCATTTATAAGGGCCACGCTTTCAGGCATCACGTCACTGCTTCCGTTTTCCCTGGCAGAAACGATTATTATTATGTTGCCAATACTGCTCGTTTACGTATTCTATCTTGTACTCAGGCGCAAAGAGCCTGATACAAGAATTGTTAAAGTGCTCGTGATAATCCTTTGTGTAATGTATACTCTTTTCGTGTTTTCGTTTGCTCCCGCTTATTCAACCACAACGGCGGACAGGCTTTTTGAAATAGATGCAAAGCCGATCAGCGCAGAAGAGCTTTATGAAACCGCAGAGATACTCGCAGATGAAATAAACGCGATAGTTGACGATATAGACTTTGAATACAGCTCATTTTCGAGAATGAACTATGATCTTGACACCCTGTCAAAGAAGCTCGTGCAGGCATATGATGAGCTCAAAAAGAGGTACTCATTTATCAAGAATTACAACTCCAGACTTAAACCGATAGCTTTAAGCAAACCGATGACTCATACTCATATTTCCGGAGTTTACACTTACTACACGGGTGAGACTAATATAAACACAAACTTCCCCGACTATACGATTCCGTACACGTCAGCGCATGAAATGGCGCATGCACGCGGATTTGCCCGCGAAAAGGAAGCTAATTTCGTAGCGTTTCTCGTTTGTGAAGCTTCCGACGATCCTTATGTAAAATACAGTGGAAAACTAAGCATGCTTGAATATATAACAAATGCGCTTTATTCTGCTGATCCCGAGCTTTACACGGATATTTTTTATAATCTCGATATCTGTGTCAGATGCGAGCTTGCCTCATTCGGAGAATTTTTCGAAGAATACAAAGACAGTACGGCAAGTGAAATATCGGGTACTGTAAACGATATTTATCTCAAGAGCCAGGGGCAAAGCGAGGGCGAAAAAAGCTACGGTCTCGTTGTAGACCTTGCAGTATCCTATATTTTATCAAACAGACAATACTGAGAAAGGCGGTATGCTGATGAAAAACAGATTCAAAAATTTGATCTCATTAATCCTTTCTTTTTCAATTATAATCTCATTGTTTTCAATAAATCTTTTCAACGCAAAAGCTCTGCCTCTTGACGAGCCGCTGCTTTATTATAACGACAGCACGTGGGCAAGAGAAAACAGAGCACCGCTCAAAATTATTGAAAATGAATATTACGTCCCTCTTGTTATCTTTGCTCAGCTTGATGGAGCAAATGTCAAAGTAAACAACAGTCTTAACACCTTCGTTATCTCGAACGGCGAAAAATATATATCCTTTGATGCCACAACTGATATAGCAACCGACCAATCGAATACTTATATGTATATACGGACGTATAAGCTTGACTATGGTGAAAGATACATACCTGCAAAAATAGTATGCGACCATTTAGGTTTCAAGTTTGAATACTTCAAAAACGAGATAACAGGTGTATCGGCAGTACGCATATCGGACAATAGCGCAGAGCTTGACTTTGAGGAATTATTAAGAAAACACAACCCGGGCATATTAAACCCGGAGGAAGCAACCACGCAATCTCATGCGCAAGATGGCTCAAAACCCACAGCAAAGCCGCAACAACCGTCTGAGCTTATCATCGGCAACAGGATACTATATCTCACTGTTGAAGCGGGAGTTAACGAATATACCGACAGTATGCTTAAGACGCTTGACTACTACGGATATAAAGCAACCTTTTTCATAGACAGGTCTGATATCATAAATTACCCGTTGACAATTGCAAGAGTATTGGCCGAAGGGCACAATCTCGGGCTCAGGCCTGACAGTGAAAACACGCAGGCATATACCGATACTCAAAGCTTCATATCAGAGCTTGACAGCACAAACGAGCTGTTATACAGGGTGTTCAAAATCAAGACCGGAACTGTACGCCCCGATTTGTTGGCATATAACAACACTTTGTTTATTTCGGACATACAATCAGGAAAGCTTGCAGAGTCGGGATACACCGTATGGAACGAAACCGTTGACCGCGCAGATGCAATGATGTCAAATGCAGAAGCCATTAAGCTTCTCACAAAGTCAATACAGGAGAAAAACACCCTCGTTCTCTCCTTCGGTTCAAACGCCACTACGGCAACCGTTCTTTCAGGAACACTTAAATTCATATATGAGCATAGTGAAAAAATCGACGTCAGACTTGCAGGTCCGGCATATAATCCGCCCAAATAAAGAGATATAAATTCTATTTCCGATAAAGAAAGGAAAGACAGCAATGGAAGAAAAAAAGAAGCGCATACTTATAGTAGAGGATGAAAAAAATATCGCATACACACTTGCATATAACATCATGCAGGCAGGATATACATGCGACATAGCGTCTGACGGAGAAGAAGGACTGAACAAGGCTCTCAGTGATACCTACGACCTTATTCTGCTTGACTTGATGCTCCCTAAAATGGACGGCTTTACGGTATGCAAAAACGTGCGTCAGAAGCTATCAACTCCCATTATAATACTAACTGCAAGAGTTGACGAGGTCGACAAGATAATGGGGCTTGACACAGGCGCAGACGATTACGTTACAAAGCCTTTTTCCGTCAACGAGCTTCTCTCCCGCATCAAAGCCAACATACGCAGAAGCCGTGGCGAAGTAGTCAGCACAAGCGGTGAAGCAAAGCAGGAAATAATTGAAATAAGAGGCTTGAAAATAGATACGTTGCACTATTCGGTTGAGATCGACGGCAAGGCAATAGATGATATAACAAAAAAAGATTACGAGATCCTGTTGCTGCTTGCAAAGAATCCCGGCAAAGTATTCACGTTTGAAGAGATCTGCAGCAAAATATGGGGATACGATTTTTGCGGAGAAGACGAAAAACAAACGGTAACCACCGCGGTTCACCGCTTGCGTGCAAAGCTTGAATTAAATTCGCAGGAACCAGAATACGTGCATAACAAGCGCGGTGTCGGCTATTATCTGAAATAAGAGGACGGACATGAAAAAAAGCTTATATTTTAAAATCATTCTTATCCTCGTTTTGTTCATTGTAACTGTAATAGTTTTCAGCGGTGTTATTCTGCTTAACAATGTCACAAGCTATTACATGTTAGACTTTTATGACAGAATGGAAGAGCTTTTTGACGATAATTCAAAGTTAAAAAGCGATCTTTCACGGGCGATGGAGAACGAAAGCTACAAATCGGATCTGAAGCAGCTTCTTGATTCATACAGCGGTGTACTCGGCATAGATGATTATCGGAATTTCTACATACTCGATAATACCGGCAGATACATCGACGGTACTGACGACGAGCTTGGGCAATCACTCGAAAAAACGCCTAATCTTATAGCTGCCTTGGGCGGTAACGATGGCTCCAAGATGCAGGCAGGCTCTGAATTTGCCGATTTTGCTACTCAGATCAGTGCAAACGGCCGCTCAGTAGTTATTTATATCAAGGATTCCATGGATGAGATGCAGAGATTTATATGGATAATCTTCTCCATAGTCCTTCAGACAATGGTATTAAGCCTGATATTTGCAATAATACTCTCTTTCTTCTTATCCAAAGCTATCACCTCTCCGATACGTAATATAACCGAAAGCGCAAAGCAACTCAGAGAAGGCGATTTTGAACATGATATTGAAATATACTCCGATGATGAAATAGGAATGCTTTCTGCGACCTTTAATGAAATGAAGGCCGCATTAAAAAGTACTCTTGACGTAGCTTCGGACGAAAGAGCAAAGCTTGAAACAGTATTCACATACCTGCGCGACGCTGTTATCGCTTTTACCGAAGACGGACGTGTGCTTCATATAAACAAATCGGCAATTGAACTGTTTGGTGATGCGTATACTCCTTCTTTTAACGTAAATAGCTTTATAGGTCTTTTAAACTCCGATAAAGACATGTCTGCTTCCGATAAATCAAAGCCTCAGATAGACCCTCTTATAGAAAGCGATATAATGTATAACGGCAGGGTTCTTGATATAAACTTTGGAAATATCAAGTATAACGAAAATAACCAGACCCATGATGGTCTCATAGCGGTTATCCACGATATCACCGGCCGTTACGAGCTTGAGAAATCAAGACGGGAATTTGTTGCAAACGTATCGCATGAAATGCGTACACCGCTGACAAGCATCAGGGGTGCGTGCGAGACCATGCTTCAGGACGAAAATATGCCTGATGATTTCAGACGCGTTTTCTTAAACATGGCGCTTACAGAGTGCGACAGAATGACAAATATCGTATCAGATCTTCTCACACTTTCACGTCTTGATAACAAAAAAACGCGCTGGAAGATTTCAACTTATAATATAGCCGACTCACTAAAGCATGTAACCGACATGATACAGGTTGATGCCCAGAAGCACAGACACAAGCTGACACTTTCAGTTGTTCCGCCGATGCCCGAGATCAGCGCTGACCGCGAGCGTATTGAACAGGTGCTTATAAACATACTTTCCAACTCTGTTAAATACACTCCCGATAGCGGTCAGATATCTGTACAAGCATCAAAGCGTGATGACAATATGATAGAAATAGTTATTGCAGACAACGGTATAGGAATTCCCAAAGAAGATCTAAGCAGAATATTTGAGCGTTTCTATCGTGTTGAAAAATCAAGGACCTCTGAAACAGGAGGAACCGGACTAGGTCTTGCAATAGCAAAGGAAATAGTTAACGCTCATGCAGGCGATATAGTAATAGAAAGCCGGCTTGAGAAGGGAACGAAGGTAACGATCACCTTACCTGTAAGAACACCGCTTAAATCAACCGACGATTGATGTATGGAAAGGAACGGGCATGAATCTCAGAAAAAGAATCAGTGACGCAATACTTAACTTAATAATAACTATTCTTATACTGTCGATGTTAACCTTGACCGTTCTGTTCGCTGTCAAAAGCATTGCGCAGAATGAAGATAACAGCCGTACGTTTGATAAACTGTGGATCGTACAGGACGTTGAGGAAACGGCATTTTCTGTTTTCGATATTTCATTTTGCACACCGGAGATTATTGTTTATAAGCAACCGGGTGAGGCTCCGCGGGGTTCCAGTTTTGATTCTGCTCTCACGTCTACCCTCTACTCAGTTCTTTCAGATTCTGTGTCAGATATTTTCTCGTCCCAAAGCGTGTGTATAAGTGAGGGGATTGATTACTTGTCTGCCGTAAACGAAATATTATCTGCCGATAGCTTCATTCTTTTTGAATACAGCGCCGCTCTGCCGTATCCGTATATATATGCGCTCTCATCCTCCCAAAGCTCTGTTGATCTGAGTATGTGTGCCCAGGGAAACGCAGAGAATATACTGACACTTGCTCTGCTGCTTTCAAAAAACGAAAAATCAGAAACTGTTTATACGTGTTACGGCTTTGACGATACTGATAATGCTTACAAATTTGAGTTGAAAGACAAGTCATTATACAAGCTTCGCGCTGCCGACAAAATATATATTGACGCATACGCAGACAGTCTTGAAATCGTTGAATTCATAAGCAAAAAAGGCGGCATATCAAAAGCCGCTTCCCTGGATATAGCATATCCATCATTTTCATACTCTCCTCTTGAGGAAAGCACAGACATCAACATACTCAAACTCAATGCAGAGGATACTGCTCAATCATTTTTCAAGCTTTTTGAAATAAACCCGGAAAAAGTTAACGCATACGTTGAAAAAGACGGTTCAACTGTGTTTATCAAAACAGGAGAACGCCTGAGTGTATCTACAGACAATACTATTGAATACACCTCTGATAACGGCTCTATTCCAATGAAAAAAGTGCTCGGATACGTACCGGGCAAAAGCAGTTCATTCTCTCTTTTCGATATGTTAAAGGCAACTAACGTATTCATAAGCAAAATGCGCTCTTCTTATCCTGAGCTTATGGAAAACGGGGCAGATATCAAGCTTACAGGAGTTTACAAAGCAAATTCTGATAACGATGAATCAATAAGACCCGTTTTTGAGTATTCATATTTTTATAACGGTATCAGAATAAATACAGATCCCGCATTTTATTTTGTATTTAACAATGAAGGGATCTGCGAATTAAAGATAAATATTTCAGCATTTAACCCCGGAGTCGAAAAACGCGTAGCTCTTCCTAAAATTACAGTATATAAAAATTTAAAAGATCATATTGCCGACACGTCTTTACTCAGACCTGTTTATGCAAAGGTGAAAAACGGTCTTTACCTCATAAAATGGGGTTCATTTAAATGATATGTCGGATGCTTTAAAATTTTCTGTCGCAAGAGTTCGAAAATAAACATAAAATAAAAATATAAGGCGGAGTAATTCGTGAATTTCAGAAACATAAAAATATTTTTCATACTGCTTTTACTTCTAATAAATACTTATTTACTCTATAATTATATCTCGTTTGATAAAAACAGTTCGCGCATTGATACTGAAACAATACAAAACGTTGTCAGTCTGCTTGAAACAAATAATATAATAATATCCCCTCAAACAATCCCCTCAAGCTATCCCGATGCCGATATTATTGAGTCCGAATTTGATTCAAAATATTATGAAAACCTCACAACGGCAATAAGCTTGGCAGAACGAGAGAGCATTAACATAATGCCGGACAACAGTATCAGAATGATCATGAGAAACGGGGATCTGTTTAATCTTAACAGACGCTTTGGGTTTGAATTTATTTCAAAAAACAGTCATACTAAGGATTCTCTTATACCTGATATGATTTCTTCTCAAGCATCCTCTGCAGACGCAAGCATAACCAAAGAAGAAAAAAAGATTATAGACAGTTTTGTTTATCCGGATACTATTTCAGAGCAGCACGCACCGTTTTCTTATAAAGTCGGTAATATTTATACAGTTGATTCACGCAAAATTGTATTTTTATTTCAAACGATAGATGGGATATACATACGCGATCACAGCATGTGCATCGAGCTTGAAAACTCAAAAGTTACAAGAGCGCTGGGAACATGGTTTTTCCCAAAAAGCAGCGAAAAATATTCCTATGATCTTTACGACCAGTTATCTGTTCTCTTTGAAGAACTTAATTTAAAAAACACTCAGAATGACAATGAGAATGATAACGCAGGTGAATTAATATCAAACACATATACTATAAATGAAATGTCATTCAGCTATTGTATATATTGGAGCTCTGCGCAAGACAGACTGTTCTTCATCCCTGCTTGGAAGATTGCAGCAGATACAGGTGAAGTCCGCTATTACAATGCAGTTAACTGTGAATTGTACGAATAGTGTTAAATAAGTGTGTGGAAATTGTAAATAATATGTGTCATGCTATTCCAATTATTACGAAAGTATGATATAATTCTCTAGGAGAATTATGTAATATTATTATATTACTATTCTTTATGAGTAAAAGCAGCGCTATTAAGCTCGGCTTTAACCTTTTGTTCAAAAATCACCGGCACCCGTCTGACGGCATAGGGCGGTTGTGCATCAACATATATGCAAAATAAAAGAATGCCGAGAAACGAGACTTATACATGGAAAAGATTGTAATCGAATCTTCTCGTCCCCTGTATGGAAGCATAGATATAAGCGGTGCAAAAAATGCAGCTATTCCGATAATTTTTGCATCATTTCTCACCGAATCAAAATGTGTTATTGAAAATCTGCCTGCAATAAGCGACGTAAGACTGTCCCTTGAAATTTTAGAAGCCATGGGTTGCAGGATAAAGATGCTTAGCGAAACATCAGTCGAAATCGATTCATCTTACGCAGTTGGCGGCAGCGCACCGGGAGAGCTTGTAAGAAAGATGCGTGGTTCCTATTACCTTGTGGGTGCTGAGCTTGCAAGATTCGGCAGAGCAAGCGTTAGCTTCCCCGGAGGCTGCGACTTCGGCACACGCCCGATCGACCAGCATATAAAGGGCTTTGAAGCGCTTGGCGCAAATACAACGATTGAAAACGGAAATATTGAGTCTGTTGCCGAAAACGGTCTTACAGGAGCACATCTTTACTTTGATAACGTAACGGTGGGTGGCACAATAAACGTAATGCTCGCCGCTGTTAAAGCGCAGGGGCAGACGGTTATTGAAAATGCTGCACGTGAGCCTCATATAGTTGACGTTGCAAACTTCCTTAACTCATGCGGCGCAAATATCACAGGTGCAGGTACTGACGTTATCAAAATTAAAGGTGTTAGCGAGCTTCACGCAACAACGTATGCCATAATTCCCGACATGATCGAAGCAGGAACATATATGTGTGCGGCAGCTGCGGCAGGCGGTACTCTCAAAATTACGAACGTAATTCCCAAACACCTTGAATCTATCACGGCAAAGCTTGAGGAGATGGGTGTTAGCGTAACAACACTTGACGATGCGGTTATCATATCCCGAACAGGTCCGCTTTCTCCTGTCAGAATAAAGACCCTTCCCTATCCGGGTTTTCCGACAGATATGAATCCTCAGTTCAGCGTTCTGTTATGTCTTGCTTCGGGAGTTTCCACAATGACCGAAGGTATTTACGATAACAGATTCAGATACGTTGATGAATTGAGACGCATGGGCGCAAATATAACCGTTGACGGAAGATGCGCAACATTCACCGGCGGTGCAGAACTTTCGGGCGCTCCCGTTCGTGCAGTTGACCTCAGAGCAGGTGCAGCAATGATAATTGCAGCTTTAGCAACAAACGGCAGAACAGAGATCGAAGACATAAAATATATTGAGCGCGGATATCAGGATATTGTTGGCAAGCTTGCTGCAGTCGGTGCGGATATCAAGCATGTAACGGTAGCTGATGAAATGAAGATAGATAAAGCAAATTAAAATGTATGTAAAAAGAGCTGTTGCAAAACAGCTCTTTTTTGTTGCGCTATTGTAATTTACTCTTCTTTTTGTTTTATAAATTTGCTCAATCGGACCGTCGAGGACGCCGGTCCCTACAAGTTCTATATGGCTTTGTAGTATTGGACAGGACTTTAAAATTCACCCATGCTTCACGCGCTGTTTGCCCACACGGGCAGTTACTTTAAGTCTAATCAAATGTTGGAGTATGGGTCGAGATTTTTATCCCGTCCAGACTTCACGCGCTCTATGACCGCGGGTCCTACCCGCTACATTTGTTTTTTTATTCTGTCAAGTGCTCCCTTTTCAAGACGGCTCACCTGCGCCTGAGATATGCCTATCTCCTCGGCTATTTCCATCTGCGTCTTACCTTTATAAAAACGCATGTTTACTATTTTCTTCTCTCGCGGAGAAAGCTTCTTCATTGCTTCTTTCAGAGCAATATCTTCAAGCCAGGCTTCATCGGTATTATCCGTATCGCTTATCTGATCCATAACGTATATTGAATCTCCGCCGTCTGAGTATATCGGGTCAAACAGCGATATCGGCTCTACTATTGCTTCAAGAGCCGCGGCAACATCCTCTGCCGATTCCTCCAAATTCTTGGCGATATCTTCAACGCTCGGTTCTTTAGACATCGTTGAAGATAGCTTTTCGCGTGCCTGAAGAGCTCTGTATGCAAGATCGCGCACAGAACGGCTTACACGAATGGAATTATTATCGCGCAGATACCGTCTGAGTTCACCTATAATCATTGGAACTGCGTATGTGCTGAACTTCACGTCAAGCTCTGTATTGAAGTTATCAATAGCCTTTATCAGACCGATACATCCGACCTGAAACAGATCGTCAAGGTTTTCGCCCCTATTTGTAAATCGTTGAATTATGCTTAAAACAAGTCTCAGGTTTCCGTCAATAAGCTTTGTTCGGGCAACGGCATCTCCTGCCTTGGATCGAAGAAGAAGCTCGTGCTTCTCCTCGCTTGTCAGCGTTTTCAGCTTCGACGTATTAACGCCGCATATCTCTACTTTATTATAATACACGATAATCTCCACTTCCGCAGCATATCGTATAGTCAAGAACCTTAATTGGCTGCAATTCTTAAATAAAGTATTGACGCTTTGCCTGCGTGTATATTCAATTGTTTAAATGTAAAAAAATGGTCTGTTGTATATACCGCTTTTATGGCATAAAAAAAGCATCCTTTGTGAAATAGTCAATAGTTAGTAGACACAAAAAAGAATAAATTTAAGCTGCCTGTTCAAGCCTGAATTGAACAGGCGGTTTTCTGTTTAATTTACGAATCGGTTTGATGTAATTAAAGTAATAAACAGCATCGGAAATAACT
>JAZNJH010000013.1:0-18290 GCA_045577925.1 Eubacteriales bacterium | reverse complement strand
TGTGCCAACTCCTTGGCTCACAGAACGACATGGCTACGATCCGACTTCTTGTTAACGAATTTACGGGAGTTCTTACAGGTAAGGGAATTCCTTACGGTGGTTCGCTTATCCGTCCTGAAGCAACAGGCTTTGGCGCAGTTTACTATGCAGTTGAAATGCTCAAGTCTTTTGGTGACGATGTTAAGGGCAAGACATTTGCAGTATCGGGCTTCGGTAACGTTGCATGGGGTACAGTTAAGAAAGTTACGGAGCTTGGCGGTAAGGTTGTAACGATCTCAGGTCCTGACGGTTACATATATGACGCAGACGGTATCTGCACAGAAGAAAAGATCAATTTCATGCTCGAAATGCGTGCATCCGGCCGTGATAAAGTTCAGGATTATGCAGACAAGTTCGGTGTTCCTTTCTATGCAGGCAAGCGCCCGTGGGATCAGAAGGTAGACATCGTAATGCCTTGCGCTACACAGAACGAAGTTGGCATTGACGATGCTAAGAATATCGTAGCTAACGGCATCAAGTACTACGTTGAAGTTTCCAATATGCCTACAACCGAAGAAGCATTTGCGTACCTCAGAAGCAATGGTGTTGTAGTTGCTCCTTCAAAGGCAGTTAATGCAGGCGGTGTTGCAGTATCAGGTCTTGAAATGAGTCAGAACTCTATGCGTTATTCATGGACCGCAGAAGAAGTTGATGAAAAGCTCAAGCAGATCATGAGGGACATCTTCAAGAATTCCGCTGACGCAGCTAAAAAGTACGGTGTTGAAGGCGACCTCGTTGCAGGCGCTAATATCGCAGGCTTTGTTAAGGTTGCAGAAGCTATGCTTGCTCAGGGTGTGGTCTGATTTATCATACTCAAATATTAAATGCCGTCCGAGAGGGCGGCATTTATTTTGGTCCGTAGGGACGGACAGCCAAAACGCGCATGTAGTTTGCCGAAGTTTAAAGTTTCGACCCGTACACCACCGCTTTATTATATTTATATTTTTTTACACGTACACTTGCATTTTATAAAATTTGTGGTAAAATGTATATAATGCAATTCTCCAAGAGGAGTTATGATATATGTACAAAATAATAAAAAAGAAAATACTTAACCCTACGGTAACGCTTATGGAAATAGACGCGCCGGCGGTTGCGGCAAAGGCAGAGCCCGGTCAGTTTATTATACTCCGCGTTGACGATAAGGGCGAGCGTATACCGCTTACGATCGCAGACTTTGATCGTGAGAGGGGAAGCGTTACGACAATATTCCAGATAGTGGGAGCCACAACAGAAAAGCTCAACCGCTTAAGAGAAGGAGAATGCCTTTGTGATTTCGTCGGCCCTCTTGGCAAGCCTACCGATACTGAGGGAAAGAAAAAGGTAGCCGTTGTCGGCGGCGGTGTCGGATGCGCTATTGCATATCCTGTGGCTAAAAAGCTTTATCAAAGTGGATGCGAGGTGCACTCTATAATAGGTTTCAGAAACCGTGACCTTGTTATTCTTGAAGACGAGTTTTTGCGTGTGAGTACAAAGCTTGTTCTTATGAGCGATGACGGTAGTGCAGGCAAAAAAGGGCTTGTTACAAATGCTCTTGAAGAACTTATAAACTCGGGCGAAAAATATGATGAGGTCATAACGATAGGTCCGCTTATTATGATGAAATTTGTGTGTGAGCTTACACGCAAGTACGGTATAAAAACAGTTGCTAGCATGAACCCGATAATGATAGACGGAACGGGTATGTGCGGAGGTTGTAGACTTTCTGTTGGCGGAAAAACAAAGTTTGCATGTGTTGACGGTCCTGAATTTGACGGACACCTCATAGACTTTGACGAGGCTATTGCGCGATCATCAATGTACAAGCCCTTTGAGAGAGCCCGTCACGAAGAAACTTGCAATTTATTCAAAGAAACAGGTAAAGAGTAATGGCTGATATGTCTTTAAAAAAACACGAGATGCCCTCTCAACAGCCTCTTGTGCGTGCTAAGAATTTTGACGAGGTAGCGCTTGGTTATACGGCAGAAATAGCCGTTGCCGAAGCTTCACGCTGCCTTAACTGCAAAAAGCCGCTTTGTGTAAGCGGCTGCCCTGTGAACATAAATATACCGAGTTTTGTTACCAAAATCGCCGCAGGCGATTTTGACGGTGCATATCAGATTATCGCAGAATCAAGCTCACTTCCTGCAGTTTGCGGACGTGTATGTCCTCAGGAAAGTCAGTGCGAGGGCAAGTGTGTGCGCGGAATAAAGGGCGAGTCGGTAGCTATTGGCAGGCTTGAAAGATTTGCGGCAGACTATCATAATAAACACGCAAAAGAAGATGTACATATTCCGAAGAAGAACGGACACAAGGTTGCAGTTGTCGGCTCGGGTCCTTCGGGACTTACGTGTGCCGGTGATCTTGCAAAAATGGGCTATGACGTAACGGTGTTTGAAGCACTTCATACTCCCGGCGGTGTTCTTGTTTACGGTATTCCCGAATTCAGACTTCCCAAGAGCATTGTTGCACGGGAAATCGACGGGCTTCGCGAGCTTGGTGTTAAGATAGAGACCAACGTGGTCGTCGGCAGAACTGTGTCGATAGATGAGCTTATGGACGAAAAAGGCTTTGAAGCGGTCTTTATCGGCTCGGGAGCAGGACTTCCGAGATTTATGAATATACCGGGCGAAAACTTAAAAGGCGTGTATTCGGCTAACGAGTATCTCACCCGTGTAAATCTTATGAAAGCATACCTTGACGATTCCGATACCCCCATTATGAAGGGCGGCAGAGTGGCAGTTGTCGGCGGCGGTAATGTTGCAATGGACGCCGCAAGAAGTGCGCTCAGACTTGGCGCAGAAAAGGTAAGCATCGTTTACAGACGTTCGCTTGATGAGCTTCCTGCACGTAAGGAAGAGGTCGAGCACGCAATGGAGGAAGGAATAGAATTCAAGCTCCTTACAAATCCCGTAGAGATACTTGGAAACGACAATGGATTTGTATGCGGCATGAAATGTGTGGAAATGGAGCTTGGCGAGCCTGACGAAAGAGGCCGCCGCAGTCCTGTAGTAAAACAGGGAAGTGAATTTACATTCGACTGCGACACGGTAATAATGTCGATAGGAACGTCGCCAAATCCCCTTATCAAGCAAACTACAACCGGACTTGATACTGCAAGCTGGGGCGGTATCATCACAGACGAGCGCGGTACTACATCGCGCGAGGGTGTGTTCGCCGGCGGTGATGCAGTAACGGGTGCGGCGACGGTTATACTCGCTATGGGTGCAGGTAAAACTGCGGCACAGGCAATAGACGGCTATATCAGGTCCGGAGCCCGGACAGGCAAACAGCGGCCCGGAGCCCGGGCGGGCGAAACGCGCGTATAGTTTGAAAAAATCAAAGTCTCGACCCGTACACCGTTGTCTTGTTTAATTTAACTATAGGTGAAGCATTATGGAAAACTTTCTCAAAGGCAAAAGAGTTTTGTTTATGGGTGACAGTATAATGGCGCTCTATATGGAGAACCGCGGATGGCCTAAGTATTTCTGCGAATTGCTTGAGCCTGCTCACCATGCCTGTGTTGCCGTACCGGGTGCGCATTGGTGCGACTATGAAAACTCGGTGCTTGACGGCAATCCCGTATTTAATCCGGGGGATTACTCGGGCAACACTATGAGCAATCAGATGGAAAAAATCAAGCTGCAGAAAGCGGCAGGCAATCCCGATTTTGCAGACTTTGACGTTATCATAATGGCGGCAGGAACAAACGACGATATGCCCGAGTGCGCAGAGATTTGTGATGCACAGTTCTGCCGCGATGGTGCATACGTTCCGCTTGATGAGGTAGACAGAAAGACCTGGGGCGGTGCTGTAAGATACGTTTGTGAAAGCCTTTACGAGCTTTATCCGAACGCGTATCAGTTCATATGCACACCCGTTCAGGCAGTCGATAATATAAGACCCTTCAGAAGCATACTTGAAAAGGGCAGAGCGCTTAAAGAAATCGCGGCAAGGCTGTCTGTAAGATACATTGACACGCTCTACTGCGGAATATACGGCAGATATGAGAAGTGGGAAGAAAACGGCAGATGCCTTGCAGACGGACTTCATCCTAATGCAAACGGTGCAAAGCAAATGGGTTTTTTCAATGCAATGGCAGTAAAAAATTATTTGGGTTAAACAAAACCGCCGAGGGAATTTTCCTCGGCGGCATCTTTTATTTAATCAGTCTTCGTTTTTCTTTGCTTCGTCGATTATCTTCTGCGCAACGTTTGCAGGAGCTTCTTCGTAACGTACAAAATAGAATGTGAATGAGCCGTAACCCTGGGAAAGAGCTCTGAGCGCGATAGTGTAGTCTACCATTTCAGACTTCGGTACTTCTGCGGATATTATCTGATATCCCTTCTTTTCGGGAGCAGCTTCCATACCGAGAACACGTCCGCGTCGCTTGTTGAGGTCACCTATAACGTCACCCATCATGCTGTCGGGAACGAGAACCTTGAGCTCGCCAACAGGCTCGAGTATTACGGGGTTAGCCTTTGCAAGGCCGTCCTTGTAAGCAAGGCTTGCGGCAAGCTTGAACGCCATTTCGGATGAGTCAACGTCGTGGTAAGAACCGTCGTAAAGGTTAGCCGCGAGTCCGACAACGGGGTATCCTGCGAGAACGCCGTGAGCCATAGCTTCTGTAAGTCCCTTTTCAACTGCAGGGAAGAAGCCCTTCGGTACTGCACCGCCTACTACGCTTTCGGTGAATGTGAGTCCGTCGCCCTCGCCGGGTGCAAACTCGATTCGAACGTGACCGTACTGTCCGTGGCCGCCAGACTGCTTCTTGTGCTTACCTTCAGCCTGAACCTTCTTCTTGATCGTTTCACGGTAAGGGATGATAGGTGTGTCGAGTTCTACTGTTGTACCGAAACGCTGCTTGAGCTTTGCGGAGATAACGTCAAGGTGAATATCACCGAGACCCGAAATAAGAAGCTGCTTGGTTTCAGCGTTGTTTTCATACTTGATTGTGAGGTCTTCTTCAAGAAGCTTTGTAATACCCGAGGAGATCTTGTCCTCGTCGCCCTTTGCCGCAGGCTTTATAGCCATTGTGTAGAAGGGCTCGGGAACGCTTACGGGAGCATACTTTACGTTGCCCGAAACTGTAAGTGTATCGTTTGTATTTGTTGCAACAAGCTTTGCCGTCATACCGATGTCGCCGCATGCAAGCTCGTCAACCTCTGTCTGCTTCTTACCGCGCATTGTGTAGATCTTAGCAAGCTTTTCGTTCTGCTCGGAAGTGAGATTCTTGAGCGTCATATCCTTTTTGAGAGTACCGCTCATTACCTTGAAGTAGGACATCTTACCAACGAACGGGTCAGCAACCGTTTTGAATACGAAGATTGAAGTTTCGCCGTCGGGCTTGATCTCGAGATCGCCTTCGCTTGTCTTTTCAACCTTGCGTGCAGTAAAGCGCGGGAAGGAGTCTACGATTGTGTCGAGAAGTCTTCTTACACCCCAGAGCTTTGTAGCTGATCCGGAGAATACGGGAACGATGTCACCGTGAATGATACCTTCGTGGATAGCGTTTACAGACTCTTCGTATGTAATTTCTTCTTCGTTGAAGAACTTTTCAAGAAGAACGTCGTCTGTCTGAGCGATAGATTCAAGAAGCATGTTATGGTAAACTTTAGCTTCTTCGATAAATTCGGGAGCAATCTCTCTGTACTCAGCGCCGCCGTTATCATCATACCAGATACCCTTCATGTTGATAAGGTTAACAAATCCGTGAACCTTTCCGCCGTAGAACTGCGGAATGATTATAGGACATACGCAAACGCCGTATTTTTCCTTGAGCTCGTTGAAAACACGGATAAAGCTTGCTTCGGGGTCGTCAAACTTGTTAATAAAGAACGCTTTTGGGATACCTGCCTCTGTTGCATAGTCCCATGCAAGGTCTGTACCTACTTCAACGCCTGCTTTTGCATTAACGGCGATGATAGCGCTGTCTGCAACTCGTACTGCTTCCTTGACTTCGCCAACGAAATCGAGGTAGCCGGGAGTATCTATAATATTTATCTTAACGCCGTTCCACGTAAGCGGAGCGAGTGTTGTTGAAAGAGAATAGCCTCGCTTGATTTCTTCGGGGTCGAAATCGCAGACTGTATTACCGTCGGTAACCTTACCGAAACGGTCGGAACAACCTGCCACGTGCAACATAGCCTCAGCAAGAGAGGTCTTACCGTCTCCGCTGTGCCCGAGAAGACAAACATTACGGATTATTTTTGTGTTAAATGTATTCATGTGCGTGGTGCTCCTTTGATTATAAAAATATGTGAGCAAACAATTTCTTGGCAAATTTCTTTAACTTACGACTTTTACGGTCAAATTGTACAAAAAATGCGAGAAAAATTTGCATTACATAGTATATTATACATTATGATTTGAGCAATTGCAATATGTTTTGTTAAAAAAGTGCAATTATAATAAAAAATATTTATTTTGTTGTGAAAAACGCACAAAAAATAAGGCTTGTATTTAACAAAACGAAAAAAGTCAGATGTGCATTAGCACAGCTGACTTTTTTAGTTTTATTTTACTATGTTATCAAATCTTTGGAGTTTTTAGTTGATATGATTTGTATACTTACATAAGTGAAAAAACAATATTAACGGCACATAATAAAACAAAAACAATTATACCCACATTCAGATAGACCGTGCATATTTTTTTGCCTTTTGGAAGCTCGCATTCAGCTTCTTTCCAGAAAATCTGTTTTCGCTTTAAGATCAGGAAAATGAGACCTGTTATATACATAGCAAATAAAAACATAAAATATATGAGAAGTATCAAAACACCTGAAAGTGCATGTATATTTTCAGATATGATCTGCTCTGAATTTGGATTTGCGGCAATTAATTCAATAGCTTCAATATCTATTAAAGATAAAACAAGCGGAGAAACCACCGAACCCATGAAATTGATAATAGCATGGATTATAATAGTGTAGTGTAAACGTCCGGTTCGTATGTATACGTAAGCAAACAATAAGCCGAGTGCAAAAGCGTAGAAAAACTGAAATAAATTTAGGTGAAACAAAGCAAATGTAATTGCCGACAAAAATACTGCTGTTTTTTCTCCGTACTTCCTTGTGCAGTCAATAATTTGCTTACGGAATATATATTCTTCAAATAACGGGGCGAAAATTACAGCAGCGATGATTGCGATAGGATTCATGCTGCTAACAAAGTCTTCAACAGGATTTACTGCAGTGCCTCCTGATAGAACAGAAGAAATGACCGTGCCTATAATACTGCCGGTATAGCTTATAAATAGCGCTATCGGAATGAGAGATAAGAAAATATTTGCTCCAAGCTTATTATTATCGGGAGCTTGCGACGGAAGACGGCGCAAAAGGAGATAACCTGCCGGCATGGCAATCAGATACACGGAAATCAAAGAAATAAGATAAAGCCACCAAGAAGATGAAGATATCCAAGATAGGTCTTTAAATATAACGGGTATCAGCAAAAGCAAGACTTGTACAACAGTTGCCATAAGAAGCACAGCGGTTAATATAAAGCCTATTTTAGAAAAGGTTTTTCTTGGTTGTTTTATGTTGTATGATGTATCCATATTTCTCCTTCTATTATAACTATATACGAAACTCTCTTTTTGTCAGTAGTGTACAGCACTGGACGGTTGTCCATTTAGGTAGTGAATCGATCAATGCATTTTTCGTGTTGTAATTGTTAGTATATTATTCCAACGCATAGCAACATCAGTCCTATAATTAGAAAAATCAAGGGTACTCCATATGCATCGCTTTTCTTTATTTGGCTCCAACGAGTAGAATGTGGAGTCATTTTTTCGCGATATGCATTTTGGAAGGAACAATAAATGTGGCGCCATTTGAGTTTGTATCCAACAAACGACCAAATTGAAAAAGCAATAGCACTAATACTGAGACTATAGAGCATTTGCTCTGGCCAAATGGCGATGCATCCGATGCATCCTAGCATAGCAGCAATCCATCCGTAGCGATGAAAATAAGCTAATATGATTATCTTTTTTGCGGTTGTGTCGCTCTTGCTCATAGCATCATCTCCTACATTAATTCAATTTAATAGGTGACTGTTCTTTCAAATCTCTTGTGTGAACAGATATACGGACATAATCGTCGGCCTTTTCCATACTTAAAAGAACAACACTCTCAACATGACCTGTTCTCGGGAACAGGTCGAACGGGAATACCTCGCCTGTATTGTACCCGTATTTTCTGAACTCGACTATGTCGCGCGCGAGCGTGTCGGGGTTGCAGGAGATGTAGACCACTCTGTCAGGCTCGTTTTTGGCAATGTCGCGTACCACTTCTGCCGCGAGTCCTTTTCTCGGCGGGTCAACGACTACTATAAGTCTGCCGTCGCCGCGGTCTTTTATAAAGTCTGCAAAGTCAGACGCGTCTGCGGCGAGAAATTTCGCATTTGTAAATCCGTTTGTGACGGCGTTTATCTTCGCATTTTCTATCGCCTCGGGTACAATTTCAACACCGTAAAGCTTTGTGTCATTGCCGGCAATACTCATGCCGACCGTACCGACTCCCGAGTACAAGTCTACGAGCACGTCACCGTCACAAATATCTGCAAGCTCGCCTGCTTTGTTGTATAAAAGCTCAGCGGCTTTGCGGTTGACCTGATAAAATGCGCTTGCCGATATTCTGAATTCTCTGCCGCAAAGGGTATCCGTAATATAGTCCTTACCCCACAAAAGCTCGTACTTGTCTGACAGGATCACGTTTGTGCTTTTTCTGTTATAGTTCAGTAAAATTCCCGTAAGATTCGGGCATTTTTCTTTCATAAAGCTTGCAAAATCCGCCTTATCGGGAAGGCTGTCACATACAACAAGACAGAGCATCATGTCGCCGCTTACTTCGCCGCGGCGAAGATATATGTGACGCGCACATCCACGGCCGGTCTCTTCGTTATACACACTTATGTTTTTTTCTTCAATATACTCACGTACTGCCGATACCGCTTCGTTAAACTCAGACGGCGCAAGCTTGCACGAATCTATGTCGGCAATCTCATGAGTTCTGTTAGCATAAAATCCTATCTTGACCTTGCCCGTTTTCTTATCGAGGCCGATAGGGTACTGCGCTTTGTTTCTGTAACAGTCCGTTTCATTAGCACTTGCCGTTTCGTGTACGGTAACGTCCGTAATACCCGCTCTGCGCAGAGCCGAGAGGGCGAATGAACGTTTCAGCTCAAGCTCGTAATTATAATCTATGTGTCGGCTTACACAACCACCGCAACGCTTGTAAACAGGGCAGTCGTTTTCGCACCTGTGTACTGACGGGGTTATAAGCTTTTCTATCATAGCAACGGCATAGTTCTTGGCAACCTTTATTATTTTTACGTCAGCAATATCGCCCGTGACTCCACCCTTGACGAAGGTTGCGATGCCGTCGATTCTTGCAATACCGTCGCCGAGATTGTTAACGTCTATTATCTCAGCATTATATACTTTTCCTTTTTCAAGCATATGCCGCCCGCCTTTCTTAAAACTTACACAGACAAGTATACTAAAAAGTATGAGGAAAGTCAAGGCGAACACATTAAATTAAAAATTTATAGCTACACTTGCAATTATGCCTTTGTTTGTGTTATCATTATATAGGAATAAAACAGAAAGGCGATAGTATAATGACAGTCATTGTAACCGATGCAAAATACAGAGCTTCGCTTGCTGCCGTCAGGGCATTTGCAAAATGCGGCGCAGACGTTGTACTTACACAGACAGCAGACGATGTTGACGGTGAAGTGTTTGCTTTTTCATGCAAATACGCAAGCCGCACGGTACTCTTTGACTGTTCTGCTGATGATGAAGTCTACCTTGCTAAGCTTCATGAACTTGCAAGTGAATACGAGCGCCCCGTGCTTTTTCCCGTTGGTGCAAAAACGCTCGCCCTTGCATGCGCAAACGGTGAAAAGCTTAAAGAGGTCTGCGACTTTGTACTGCCGACAACTGAAGCGCTTGATTTTGCAAACGATAAAAACAGAGTGCGCCTTGCGGCAGAAAGCCTTGGGATAAAAGCGCCGTACACGTATGAGTCGGGCGTGCTTGTCGAGGATTTTCCCGTAGTGGTCAAGCCTGAATGCGGTGAAAAGTTCGGACTGAAAGCGGAAGAGCGATATATTATCGTAAACGACGTGTACGAATACGCAGACGCATGCGATATAATGTCTGCGTACGGCGAGCTTGTAATACAGGAATATGTGACCGGAATAGGAATAGGCGTGTCGCTTTTGATGACAGAGGGAAGAGCCGTTTCTGCGATATGCCACAGACGAGTCCGTGAATACCCGATAAGCGGAGGACCGAGCGCATGCTGCGAAAGCTTCTTTGATGCAGAACTTGTCAAGTGCGCGGAAAAGCTGCTTGCTCATATCGGTTATACAGGTATGGCTATGGTCGAATTCAAAGGCGACTGTATTCTTGAGATAAATCCACGTGTCTGGGGAAGCTTTCCATTGACTTACGTTGCAGACTCAACGTTCTGTGAGGATTATCTTAAACTTTCGCGCGGCGAAAACGTCTGTCATAACCTCGATAATTATAAGACGGGCAAGAAAATGAATTTCTTGCTAAGCGACCTTGCCGCATGCGCTTCTTTGTTAAAGCACGGCAGAATAAAAGAAGCGGCAAGCGGGATATGCGATATAATATTTGGAAGAGCAAAAGACGGAATATACGATAAGAGCGACACAAAGCCGTTCTGGCGATACCTGAGAGGGAAGATTCTATGATATTAAAGCTTGACACTCACGTGCACAGTGAAAAAAGCTTCGACTGTGCGCAAAGCCTTGAAGAAATAGCGAAAGCGTGCAAAGAAATCGGCACTCATGGCGCAGTTATATGCGACCACGACATAGCTCGCACAGAGCTTGAAATAATAGATGGTATACTGATACTTCCGGGTATTGAAATATCCACAGAGCACGGACATCTTCTCGGACTTTTTATAAATGATAAACTTGAGCCGACACGTGATTTTGAAGAAGCGGTTAATCGCATACACGCCGCAGGCGGACTTGCCGTGCTTGCGCATCCCTTTGAAAACCGCCGCCTGACAAATGAGTTTATAAACGAACGCATAGACAAGCTTGCAGATATGCTTGACGGTATTGAGTGTGCAAACGGACGTGCACCGCTTTTCGTTGAGAGGGCAAACGAGTATGCATATGCTGCTGCAAAAAGACTTGGGCTTGCACAGTTTGGCGGAAGTGATGCGCATACACCCGTTGAGGTCGGTAAAACGTATACCGAAATCGAAATAGACACCGACAGCATTGAAAACATAACCATTGATGACCTGAGAAAAGCATTTAGGTCAGGTACTTCTGCCACGGTATACGGGAAAATCCCGCCTAAATCCAGCCTTGTTAAAAGTCAGTTTATAAGACACAGAAAGAATAAATCGAGCCTTAAAAAATGGATAAAGCATATTGCTATGATAGTAAGACTTTATACTGTGGGCGCAAGTAAAAAATAAACGGAGAAAAATATGTCAATAGTCGTAAAAGCAGGCAAAGCCGCTAAAAAGCTATTAAAAAAAGCGGGACTTATAAACGCTGAGCACAGAGTCAGCTACACTCGCAGAATTGAGCGCATAAAAACCGACAAAAGAATATGCGCGATGACCTTTGACGACGGACCGATGAATATGCCTGCCTCTCCCGACAGAGCAGGCGGGCGAGCGATGACAGATCTTATCCTCGACGCACTTTCAAAATATAATGCGCATGCTACCTTTGATATAGTTGGTAGTACAGAGCATAACTACCCCGATAAAGCAGGAAAGCTTGGTACAGCATCATGGGGCGGAGTAAAATTCGACCACTATCCCGATATAAACGCAGACATGTACGGCGGAGCAATTCACGCCCACCACATCGTAAAACGTATGCTTGACGAAGGGCACGAGCTCGCAAATCACGGATACAGACATATCATATTCGGTAAAAAACCGTTCGTGTATGGCGCGCGTGAGCATTTTAAAGGCATTGATGAGGTATGCGAGGACCTTTTAAAACTCCATGACTACATAAAAAACAACTTTGACTATGAAATAAAGCTTTCAAGACCGCCGCATTACGTTGATAAAATAGATGGCGGATTTACAAGCTACGATGCATATTCGCTGATTAGCTACGGCTATATGGCGGCATCCTTTGACGGAGGCGGTTGGCTACCCGACATTAGTACAGACGAAAACGTTGCTGCAGACAGAGAGAGTGAGGCAATGGTAAATGTTATAAAAAACGAACTTGAAGCTGACCCCGATGCACTGTGCGGACAGATAATCTTTGGTAAAGACGGCTACAATATGGCAAAGCGTACACCCGTTGCATATGCGCTTGAAAAACAGCTTGAAATACTCGCGTCTTACGGATATACGGTAATGAGTGTGAGCGAGATGATGAAAGAATCGCCATTTGCCGACGTCGGCAGAGAATACCCGTATCTTGATAAGCTTGCAGAGCTTGCGACGGATCATGCCATAGCCTATACCGATAACACTCTGAGACTTGAAAATAAAATGACTAATTACGAGTATGCAATGCTCGTGTGCCCGAAAGGAATTGCGGTGAATGAGCGCATTGATAAGATAAAACATACAGGAAAGTTTATAAGCGAATATGATGCGGCGCTCGAATACGCGAAGAGAGAAAAACACATAAATCCTCATGCAAAGGGAAGCGATATCTTAACCGAATTTTCGATCGGCAAAAATTTGCACAAAAACACAAACGGATTTGCAAGATCCGAAGTGCTTGAAGAATATTGCGATATATATCAAAACAAAGAAATTAAAGCATAACTGAAACATCCCGGCAGAAATTCTGTCGGGATGTTTGCTTATTTTTGCAATGTCCGATTTTATAATATAAGTTGATTACAATAATGGCCTGTATAAATCATTTGCTAAAAATATCCGTCTAAAAATGTACAAAATTCACAAAATTATTAAAAACCGTTGACAAAAATTGATGAATATGCTAAAATTACAGTAATAATAGTATGGCTGATGCGTAAGCATTTCCAACACTGTTATTTTTTGACTGTTGCTTAAGATTTTCATTGTCGTGGCGGGCATACGGCGCAACGATAACGTTTTCCCCAAAAGCAGCAGTTGGTGAAATCTTCAAAAACATATTCAGGAGGAAAATTTATGAATCTTAAAACTATGACCGGGCGATTTCTTGTAATTCTTGTATGTATTACAACGCTCCTGTCTGCGATGTCATACTGTACCTATGCAGATGAGTCGCAAACCCCGAACAACGGCATTGTAATTTCAGTTGAAACGGAAACGGTAAATAAGTCTGCCGCGCCCCTTTATACTGATGATGCCGGAAAATACTACATTGCGAGTGTTGACATAAACGTTGCTTCTAATCCGGGTTTTATATGCCTGAAGGGAAACCTTGCCTATCCGCAGGGAATTACCCTTATAGAAGCAGTTGACGGCACCCTTAATGATAACACACTGCTTAATAACCTGAGTCCTGATACGGCTGCAGAGCTTGCGCGTAATCCGTATAAGATCGCTTATGCCGCAGGAATTTCAGAAAATGATATAACAAATACAGGCACGCTTATGACGCTTAATTTCAGAGTGCCTGAAAATGTATCTGTTGGAGATTATGAGATCACGTTTACTCCAACGGAAGCAATAGATGCTGACTACGCGGATATAACATCAGACATTGTGCTGACTCAGGGCAAGATAAGTATTACAGGCGAAGCTCTGATATACAGAAATGCATCCGCATTTACCAAATATCTTGATGCAGAAACTGCCGTTACAGCCGCTTCCGGTTCTGATCCTGCATACGTTCGTCACGGTATGGCTGACGCATCAACAAGAACGGGTATTACCCCTGCGGCAAGCGCAGCTTCTTATCCTATTGTAAAAATATATTACAGAACGAATATAATTAATGAGGATAATACCCTTGCGCAAATGACGTCAATGACCGCAAGTTATTCGTCCTCAGGTGATATAGAAGAAACGATCGGAAATATTTCGGCAAGCTCAGCGTTCCCGACGGTAGCTGGAGAATGGGGATACGGAATATACGACCTCGGCGATAGCGCAAACGACTATTATCTTGCAAATTCCGTATACGGATTTATACCGCAGGGCGAATTTGCAAAAGCAAATATGACAACGGGCGAATACTTTGATATCGCATACGTTGGCTTCTTTGCAACAGTTGCGGATGCACAGGCCGCAACCTTTGAGCCGGTATATACGGTAACCTTCGTTTCGGATAATCAAACGTATGCAACACAACAAGCATGGGAATACGGCGTAGAACTCGTATATCCTGAAACAGACCCAACAAAGCAGGGTGTTGTATTCGCAGGATGGAGCGTTTCCGAGGGTACTTCTGTTACAGAAGATATTACTGTAAACGCACTCTATGATGAACCGATGATTTACAGTGGACAGAGCCTGATTGACCCTGTATCCGCATACAATATTTATTATTACGTAAGGCCCACGTCTGCAGTAGGATCAGATCCGAGGCTTTACCATATGACGGGAAATTACCAGACCGGTACAAGTGCAACAAATCTACCGACTATACAGTGGACCGGCCCTACACTTGACATATCAGATTTTCCCATAGTAAAAGTATATTACCGAACGGACGTTACAACGGACGGAAGTCTTGCAACACCTGTTCTCACGGCAACGGCGTCGAATTGGAACACGTTGTCTCTTACACCGCATACCTTGTCAAGTCCGGCAACGTCAGCAGGTGAGTGGGGATACGTTATCGCGGATGCTAACAGAACGAACCTGTTTACCGAAAGCGTTAAACTTCGTACTATCGATGCACAGTCATTCCTGACTCAGGGCTCGGATAACTATCTTGATATTGCATATATCGGCTTCTTCCCCACTGCAGAAGATGCTGCAGCTGCAACCTTTGAGCCTGAGTATACGGTGACCTTTGCAGTTGACGGCGTAACGTATGCAACGCAGGATATCTGGCAGAGTGGAGTAGCTCTCGTGTATCCCGAGACGGAACCTGTTAAGGAAGGCTACACCTTTACAGGCTGGAGCATTGCTGAGGGTACATCTATTACGGCAGATACTACAGTGAACGCTGAATTTACAGATCAGTTTACAGTGACGTTTATTGCAAACGGTGAAACCTACGGTGATATTGTCACAGTAAATGCAGGCGGCCGGCTTGTATATCCCGAAACCTCTCCAACAAAGCCCGGTTCGGTATTTGAGTATTGGGCAGACGCGGACGGGAACGTAGTACCTGAAGGAACGATAATCACGGCAAATACAACGCTTTATGCAAACTTTAGTCTTGCACCTATAATCTTTAGCGGCTCGACTCTTATCGATCCCGTATCTGCATATAGTATATACTACTATGTCAGACCGACAGCCGCAACGGCTTCGGCTCCGCGCCATTATCATATGACAAGCACATGGACATCTTCGTCAAATATCCCGACTATTGAGTGGAAATCTTCATCAACTCAGACGATAGGATATCAGGATATTTCTGAACATTCATTTGTCAAGATATATTACAGAACCGACGGAACTGTAACCGATGAAGAGGGTAACACCACACTTGCAACACCCAATTTCAAGGCTATTGCAACTAACTGGAATGAGCTTACATTAAATCCGCTTGCTTCATCAAGCCCTGCAACTGCAGAGGGCGAGTGGGGATATATCATAGCAAATGCGAACCGGACGAACATGTTTACAAGCTCGGTTAAGCTCAGACAGCTTACAGCGTCATCGTACTTCAATAATAATTCCACAGCAACATACGTTGATATAGCTTATATCGGCTTCTTCCCGACGGAGGAAATGGCGCAGGCGGCAACGTTTGGTCCCGAGCTTACCGTAACATTTGAAGTTGAGGGCGAAACGTTCGCAACTCAGGATATATGGCAGAGTGGTGCAGGACTCGTATATCCCGATACTGAGCCCACAAAGTACGGCGCGCAGTTTAACGGATGGGTGGATGCGCAGGGTAACACCGTGGCAGAAGGCACACCGATAAATTCCGACACGACCCTTTATGCGGACTTTACTCTTGCACCTATAATCTTTAGCGGCTCAACTCTTATTGATCCTGTATCTGCATATAGTATATACTACTATGTCAGACCCACAGCGGCGACGGCAACAGATCCGCGTCTCTATCATATGACAAGCACATGGACATCTTCGTCAAATATTCCCACGATTGAATGGAAATCCTCGACAACTCAAACGATAGGATATCAGGATATACACGAGCATCCCTATGTCAAGATATATTACAGAACCGACGGAACTGTAACGGATGAAGAGGGCAACACCACACTTGCAGTACCCAATTTCAAGGTTGTTGCAACAAACTGGAACGAGATCACCCTGAATCCGCTTGCTTCGTCATATCCTGCAACTGCAGATGGCGAGTGGGGTTATATCATAGCAGATGCAAACCGCACAAATAAGTTTACAAGCTCGGTTAAGCTCAGACAGCTTACGGCGTCAGCATATTTCAATAATAATTCCACAGCAACGTATGTTGATATAGCTTATATCGGCTTCTTCCCAACAGAGGAAATGGCACAGGCGGCAACGTTTGATGACGTTACACTTGGAACTAATGCAAACGCAGAGCCCGAAGCAGAGCCTGCGGCAGAGCCCGAAGCAGAACCTGCGGCAGAGCCCGAGGCAGAGCCTGCGGCAGAGCCCGAAGCAGAGCCTGAAGCAGAGTCTGCGGCAGAACCCGAGGCAGAACCCGAGGCAGAACCGACAGAAGAATCGACGGAAGAGATTACAGAATAACAAACAAGGGAGCAGACTGGAAACCGTCTGCTCCTGGTTTCGTTTTAAAGTCTTCGTTTACGAAGGCTTGTAGGGATCGGCGTCCCCGACGGTCCGGTTCAAACGAATTAATACCATTTTAGACAAACGGGAGAATAATACCCTCCCCTACACAAGGTTTAATACATTTGTAAAAAAAGGATGTATGTTTATCAAGCATGCCATTAACGGCATCTTTTACTGCCTTTGTTTACAAAGGCTTCTAGGTGAGGCAAGCTCTCTCTTAAATGATTTTATAAAACGAAATGAAATGTCACAAATCTTTCGAACGGACCGTCGGGGACGCCGGTCCCTACTAAATGTGCACATTGCTTCGTACGTCTATTGTTCAATTTCAACAATCCTATCATCTCGAAAACTATTACAATACCACTTCTCACACCTGCGTTAATCGGCGATTTTCGTATCTATAACGGAATATTCTTAATTTCGCAAATATCCCGACTGTCACCTTCTCCAAAGAATAAAATCGAAGTTTGGTAATAATCTACAAAAATTATTGAAATCATTGACACAAAATAAAATATGTGATACAATTATTTCAGCAAATAGTACCCTTACGCGGAAGATCATGCCTTACATAAGACAACAGTGTCGGTAGTTGTCAAACGTAGGGCTTCGTTTTTTCGTGCAAAAGTACACTCCGCAGCAGAGCGAAAATCCATAATACTGCGGAAAACCCAACATTTATATTATATTAGGAGGAAAAACCATGAATTGCAAAAATTTTGCAACTCGCGCGCTTTCGATACTTCTTTGTATCGTAATGCTCGTTGGTATGATTCCCGTTTCTGTTGGCGCAGAAGACGCGATCGCTCTTGCGCTTGATACAGTAAGCATCGACATGAACAATGGAACAGTTTCAACCGATGCAGACGGTGAATATTTTACCGCAACAGTAAATTTGAAAGTTACTGCTAACGCAGGCTTCGCAGCTCTTAAGGGCGATCTTGCATACCCTGAAGAACTCAAGCTTCTCAGCGCAACAGACGCAGCTCTTGATGCAGCGCTTGTTAATCAGAGCTCGAGTGAAGCTGAAGACCTCGCGGCAAACCCCTATAAGGTTGCTTACGTTGCAGCTACGTCTGAAACAAATGTCACAAGCACCGGCACACTTATGACGTTTGAATTCAGAGTACCGGTAGCAACCGAAAATACAACATACGATATCACATTTACTACTTCTGAAGCAAAAACAGCAGATCTTACAGACGTAACTGCAAACGTAACAGCTTCTGCTGCTGGTGCTATTAAGGTTGTTGGTGAACCTGTAATCTTTGCGGGCGAAACACTTTCTCAGAAGCAGGGTAACCTGTATCAGGGCACCAAGGCTGCAACGGAAACAGACCCCAAACACTTCCATTTTGCAGGTGATAACGCAAGTTATACATCAAACACAACAGGTGCAGCATGGAATAAC
>JAZNJH010000012.1:0-54813 GCA_045577925.1 Eubacteriales bacterium | reverse complement strand
TTTATATCCCAACTTGTGTTCACGCATATCCATTATAACAGATATTTTGAATTCTGACGAGTATTTTCTTTGATTTTGTCCTTTTTTTGCCATAAAAATATGCACCTCCAAAAGTGTCTAACTTTTGGGGTGCATATCATTTTCTGCGGACTTTCTATTATTTCAAATACGCTTCTACGCGGTTTATCGGAATACCCATGCTTGAAAAGTTTGTTTCATATTCGGTCATGATATTGTCTTTTGCATATTCGCTTGAATGTAAGTCGTTTGTAACAGCTTCAAGCTTAAATCCTTCTGCGGCAAATTCTTCAAGTGAAAAATCGAACAGAGGACGGTTGTCGGTCTTGAAAAACACAGCACCGTCGGGCTTCAAAACCTTTTTGTACATCTGCAAAAATCCTCTGTGAGTGAGCCTGCGCTTAGTATATCCCTTTTTGGGCCACGGGTCTGAAAAGTTAAGATATAGCCTTTCAACCGAGTGCTCTTTAAGCTTTTCGCATATCTTGGCCGCATCGGTGATTATAAAGCGGATATTTTCTATGTTTTCGCTCTTTGCCCGCTCAAGCGCGCTTACCATAACGTTTGATATCTTTTCAACTGCTATGTAGCTTATATCAGGATTGGCTTTTGCCGTTTCGCATATAAATGCGCCCTTGCCGCACCCGATCTCCATATGTATTCTTTCGCGTGATAAGAATTCATCTGCAAGCTCGCCGTTTTCGTCAAGCTTTAATAATATATCGCTGCACGCCTCTATTCTCTCGTCTGCGTGCTTCTTTTTTCTCATTCTCATGGAATCTTCCTTTCAGGACAGATATGCTTTACGCTTCGAGCCCGGTCTCTGTTCCGGCTTCTGCTACTTCTTTGTCGTCTGCCTCGGTTTCTGTTTCGGCATCTTCTGAAACAGCATTGTACGTATCGTAAAAATAGGGATAGAAGTCAAGAGCTTCCGCCGCCTTTTTCGTAACGGCACGAGCCTCATCCTCAAGATCGGGATATTCGGGTATACTTACACCGTATTCGGGGTCGGCAGGCTTTTCTCTGTCAGTTCTCAATAGCTCAAGATACTCGCTGTCAAGAGCGAGGCTTGCAAATCCTGCACCCTCGTAATCGAGAACCTTTACGCTGAGCACCGTATCATAGTAAATACCGATAAGCAGGTCGGCACTGCCGCTGTCTGTTGTGGCTTTAACCTGTGCCGCGTAACCTACGAATTTGTCCCGGTCGCCCGATTTTACCGAGAGGGCATACATATCACGAAACGGATGTGTGGTCGGGTCTGTGTTGACAATTTTGTGTTCGTCGTATATCCAGCCGAAAAGCTCAAACATAGCGTCTTTAACGCTCAGAGTCCCCGGCTTTTGCGCTGAGCCGTCGGTGAATTCTTTGAAAACGTCACTATATACCGAAAGCGCAGAGTTTATACCCTCGTTAACGGCTCTTGACGTTACAGTCGCGCCTGATACGGCGTTTATATCCTCTTCAAAGGGTATACTGTCGCCCCAGAGTCCGATATAATTGCTGAGATATTCGCCCGATAGCACGCCGGCACCTTTGTTTTCGTCCTCGCTATGAGATATTACCTTGATACCGACAACGGTTTTTGAAAAGCTTACTCCCACCATCATGCATATCTCGCCGTTTTTACCCTCAGGTGATACGAGTGCGCAATACCCGAGCGGATGTGTAACGTCTTCTGACGTGATCTTGTAAAGCTCATCAACCGATTTGTATGTCGGCTCAACGGCCTCAATGTCAATGTCGTTTCCAAAAATTTCTTCTATGAGCTCGCCAATCATAACCTGCCTTTTTTCAAGCTCGCGAGCTTCTGCTTGAGGCTTTATGTAATGATGATAAAGAGCGCCGAGAGCAAGCATGACTACGGCAAGTGTTATAAAGACTTTTAATAATACAGAGAAAACGCGTGCCGGCTTTTTTTCAGCCCTTTCGCTCTTCTTCTCTACCTTGTCCTTTTTTGCTTTTTTCTCTGCTTTCTTTTCGCCTCTCTTTGCCTTCTTACCCTTTTTGGCAGATCCTTTTTCCTCTTTTTCTTTTTTGTTTGAAGCAGACGCTCTCTTTTTGGAAGCTACGGTTTTTTTTGCTTCTTCTGTTATTGCAGGTTCGCTTCCGCTCTCATCCTCCGCTTCGGGCTCGTCGCCAAGAATAGGAAGAAGAAGTTCAAACTCCTCGCTTTGAGCAGTATACGAATAATCAAGCAGAGACTCGTCCTCATTAAGATATAAAAACAGATCAGAGGGAGTTTTGGTAGCCTCGTTTTCTTTTTTGTTTTGTGGCATTATTTTACCTCCACATATCTCGGATACAGAGTATCACGTAAATTTATCCAAGCATTATATATCAGTATATATTATACTATGTAACTAATTAAAAGTCAACAAAAAAGCAAGCGGTATTCAAATCACTTGCCTGCTTTTTGTTATATTCGTTTAAATAAGCTCTGCTATATCATATATAAGCTTTTCGGATTTTTCAAATCCAAGGCAGGGGTCTGTTATTGATTTGCCGTATATGCCCTCGCCTATCTTTTGCGCGCCGTCTTCAATATAGCTTTCGATCATCAGGCCTTTTACAAGCTTTTTGACCTCTGCATCGTGGCGGCAGCTGTGAAGGACTTCTTTTGCTATCCTTATCTGCTCAAGATGCTTTTTTGATGAGTTTGCGTGGTTGGTATCAACGATAACCGAGGGGTTTGCAAGATCGGTTTTGGCATAACACTCTGCAAGATGAAGCAGGTCTTCAAAATGGTAGTTGGGCATCGATTGCCCGTGACGGTTTACGTATCCGCGCAAAATAGCGTGCGCGTACGGGTTTCCGTCTGAGTGGACCTCCCAGCCCCTGTATATAAACGTGTGCTTATGCTGAGCCGCAGTTATTGAGTTCATCATAACCGAAATGTCGCCGCTGGTTGGATTTTTCATACCAACGGGTATGTCAAGTCCGCTCGATACAAGGCGGTGCTGTTGGTTTTCAACAGAGCGCGCACCTATTGCAACGTAACCGAGAACGTCACTCAAATAGCGGTAGTTTTCGGGATACAGCATTTCGTCTGCGCACGAAAATCCCGTTTCCTTAAGAGCGCGCATATGAAGCTCGCGAATAGCAACTATGCCCTTATACATATCAGGCTTTTCGTTTGGGTCGGGCTGGTGAAGCATGCCCTTGTAGCCGTCGCCTGTTGTTCTCGGCTTGTTGGTATATATTCTCGGAACGATAAATATCTTGTCCTCTACCTTTTCTTGTATCTTGCGAAGCCTTGATATATAGTCTATAACGCTATCTTCGTTGTCCGCCGAGCAAGGACCGATGATAAGAACGAATTTATCGGATTTACCTGTAAAAATATCCTTTAGCTCCGAGGCTCTTGAGCTTACAACCTTTGCAAGCTCGTCAGATAACGGGTATTGCGCCTTAACATCCTGCGGGATCGGGAGCTTTCTTTCGAAATTCATGCTCATAAATATTCTTCTTTCTTATTTTTGTTATTATAACTGATTATAGCACCGTGCATACAAAAAATCAATAATTATCGGCACAAGGCTTACAAAAACGCAAATTTTGTTGTAAAATCACAAAAATACCGCAAACATATTGCACTATATGTTTGCGGTATCAATAATATTGGGTTACTTCGCTTCTATAAGAGATGCATCCCACATAGAGGGCGCTTCATAGCCGAGAAGATTTACAACGGTTGCGGCAACGTTTGAAAGTCCGAATTCGCCGGCGTCTGCTTTTACCGTGTAGCCGTCCTTGTAATAGTTGTCGTAAATAAAGCAGGGTACGGGATTGAGTGTGTGGCTCGTCTTCGCCTTGAAGTTGCCGTTCTTATCAGCCTTGGGCTCGCCCGTTTTCTTGTCTACCTCATACATTTCATCAGCGTTTCCATGGTCTGCCGTGATAAGCGCAACGCCGTGAGCCTTGTCGATAGCATCAAGAAGTCTCTTAAGTTCAAGGTCTACCGATTCAACGCC
Source organism: Eubacteriales bacterium (assembly GCA_045577925.1). Lineage (GTDB taxonomy): Bacteria > Bacillota > Clostridia > Oscillospirales > CAG-272 > UBA4717. The sequence continues at coordinate 50,821 of JAZNJH010000012.1, read as the reverse complement.
GATCCTCGTTGCAAGAAGATTACCCGTGTGGCCAACCATGTCGCCGTTGGGAAAGTTAACTCTGAGATATTTGTATTTGCCCGATTCGATGCACTCGATAAGCTTGTCAGTTATCTCGGCGCTCTTCATCCAGGGTCTCTGCTCAAAGGGGATAACGTCTGAGGGGACTTCAATATAGGTTTCGTATTCTTCGCTGAACTTGCCCGACTTGTTTCCGTTCCAGAAGTAGGTTACGTGGCCGTATTTCTGAGTTTCGGAAATTGCAAGCTGGGGTATCTTCATATCGGCAAGATATTCGCCCATAGTATTCGTGATTTCAGGAGGAGAAACGAGATAACGGCTCGGAATGTGCAAATCGCCGTCGTACTCGAGCATACCTGCGTAAACTACCTTGGGGAAGCGTACACGGTCGAACTTATCAAACTTGATATCCTCAAAAGCCTTGGATATTTCTATCGAACGGTCGCCTCTGAAGTTGTAGAATACAACGCTGTCGCCGTCGTTTATCGTACCAACAGGCTTGCCGTTCTTCGCAAAAACGAAGGGAGGAAGATCCAGGTCGATTACCTTAAGCTCGTTTCTGTACGTTTCAACAGCTTCTTTTGCCGATGCAAACTGTCTTACCTCACCGAGCACGTGAGTCTTCCAACCAAGCTCTACCATGCTCCAATCGGCCTCGTATCTGTCCATGGTGATCTTCATTCTGCCGCCGCCCGAAGCTATCATGATGTCAAAATCAGAGCTTCTCTGCGCGTCGAGAAATTCTTCGAAAGGAACTATATAGTCAAGTGCCGACGTTTCGCCAACGTCGCGGCCGTCGATGAGTATATGGAGTCTTACGCGGCTTACCTTTTCTTCCTTTGCTCTGATTATAAGAGCCTTTAAGTGGTCGATATGCGAGTGTACGTTACCGTCGGAGAAAAGACCGAGGAAATGGAGCGTTGTGCCGTCTTTCACATTGCTTATAACAGCCTTCCACGCATCAGAGCTATATATTTTGCCGCTTTCGATAGATTGGGTTACAAGCTTAGCTCCCTGCGCAAATACCTGACCTGCACCAAGCGCATTGTGACCAACCTCGGAGTTACCCATGTCGTCATCAGAGGGCAGACCGACTGCCATACCGTGAGCCTTGAGCTTTAACATAGGATAGTTATCACGAAGCATATTGAGAGTCGGAGTGTACGCGCTCTCAACTGCATTGCCAACACCTTCCTTGGCGATACCTATACCGTCCATAACGATCGTTACAACAGGGCCCTGTGCGCCCTTAAAAGAGTTGAGCTTTTTAAGTTCTGCCATACTAAAATCTTCCTTTCCAGAGGCGAAACGTTTTCGCCTGCGAGTTATTGCAATACCCAAAGATTATACCATATATTTTCCCAAAATTCAAGTAAAATACAGAATTAAATGATAATTTATAATAATACTGTTGCCAAAAGTTAATAACTATGTTATAATTATAGAGAATTTTTAATAATCCCTGAAAGGAAAAGGCATCATGATAAGAGATATTATGGATTTTATCTGCGAAAATGACGCAGAGGTAGGAAAAGCAGTAAAAGATGAGTTTGCCCGTCAGCAGAGAGGCCTTGAGCTCATTGCTTCCGAAAACGTTGTATCCCCCGCAGTTATGGCGACAATGGCGACTGTACTCACAAACAAGTATGCAGAGGGATACCCTGCAAAGCGTTATTACGGCGGCTGCGAATGTGTTGACGTTGCCGAAAATATCGCTCGTGAGCGCGCAAAGAAGCTTTTTGGCGCAGAGCACGCTAACGTTCAGCCCCATAGCGGAGCGCAGGCAAACCTTGCAGTATATTTTGCGCTTCTTGAAACGGGCGACACAGTGCTTGGTATGAACCTTGCTCACGGCGGACATCTTACACACGGAAGCCCCGTAAATATGTCGGGTAAGAACTACAACTTCGTTCCTTACGGAGTTGATAGTGTAACTCACCGCATCGACTATGATAAGCTCGAGGAAACGGCACGCGAGTGCAAGCCGAAGCTCATCGTTGCAGGTGCATCTGCATACCCGAGAATAATCGATTTCAAGCGTATAAGCGAGATAGCAAAGAGCGTTGGCGCGTATTTCATGGTAGATATGGCGCACATCGCAGGCCTCGTTGCAGCAGGACTTCACCCGAACCCCGTTGAATATGCTGACGTTGTAACAACAACAACGCATAAAACTCTCCGCGGGCCTCGCGGCGGTATGATACTCTGCCGTGAAGAGCTTGCAAAGCAGATAGATAAGGCAATATTCCCCGGAACACAGGGTGGACCGCTTATGCACGTTATCGCGTCTAAGGCGGTATGCTTCGGCGAAGCGCTCACAGACGAGTTCAAGGCGTATCAGCAGAAGATAGTAAAGAACGCACAGGTTCTTGCAGACTCCTTAAAGAAGAACGGACTTGATCTCGTGTCAGGCGGTACTGACAATCACCTTATACTCCTCGATCTCAGAAACGTAGGAGTTACGGGCAAGGACCTCGAAAAGCGCCTTGACGAAGTATTTATCACAGTAAACAAGAATGCGATCCCCGACGATCCGCAGTCGCCGTTCATTACAAGCGGTATCAGAGTTGGTACTCCCGCAGTAACCTCACGCGGACTTGGAGAAGAAGAAATGGTAAAGCTCGGCGAGCTTATAGCTCTTGCTGCTAAGGACTTTGAAAACAGCGCAGACTATATAAGAGCCGAAGTAACAAAGATCTGCGAAAAATATCCGCTCTATATCTGATAAGACAAAAAGGCATCCGTGAGGATGCCTTTTGTTGTGTAACGAAAAAATCGCGCCGTAGGGACAGGCTCCCTCCGGGAGGGGGCTCCTGCGAAGCAGGTGGGGGGAGAATGCGTGGCCAGCGATTATCTGTGCACAACTCATTCCGTCAAAACCTGCGGTTTTGCCACCTCCCTCGGTGAGGGAGGCTTTGAATAAATCCAAGTCCTTATTCTTCTCTTAGTTTTCTGGGCGTGTCGATAAGACCGAGCAGATAGTCGGCAGATACGTTGTAAAACCATGCAAGCTTTATATATTTGTCAACACCCATCATTTGCACACCATTTTCCCATCTTCCTACCTGTTGTCTTGATGTTCCTAAAATTTTTGCAATATCTGTTTGTTTATAATCGTGATCTTCTCGTAAATCTTTTATTCTTTGATAATAATTCATTTTATAGCCTCCTTTTTGTTCATTATACCATGCATCTTATAGAATGCACTTGACAATGCAACCTAAAAGATGCCATAATAGCGTTTGGCAACTTAAAAGTTGCGTTAAGGAGGAAAAATTATGAAAAATTTACTTGAAGAATTGTGGTATTCGTACGATATGACAGATACCAATGAAAACGAAGAGCAAAGAAGCGAGCTTTTGGGTTTGATCGTCAGAAACGAAGATAAGCTCAAAGAAACTCTCAATGAAAAAGAAATGGATACCCTCACAAAGCTTAAGAATTGCATACAAGAATTAAACGACCTTTCTCAAAAAGAAGCTTTTATAAAAGGCGTGCGCTTTGCAGCCTCTTTTATGTGTGAGGCATTGGGCTCGGATTTCTGATTACACAATTTTCCAAAATACTTTTTTCATTTGTTAATTTTGAGCAAAAAAATTAAAAACAATCATTCCATTTGTTAGAAAATCACCAATGTGCTATTGACAATGTTATCTGGAATATGGTATCATATTATAGTAAATGCAAGTGCGTATGTATAAATATACATCGTGCATATGCTATATGATACAGCGGAGAGGATTATGTCACAAACAGTTCTTGTAACGTCGTGTAAAGGCGGGATCGGTAAATCAACCGTTGCCGCAAATCTGTCAATGGCGCTTGCCATGGCAGGATATAGCGTTTTGGCTATCGACTGCGATTTCAGAATGAGATGCCTTGATCTGATAATGGGCTTTGAAAACAGCGCGGTGTTCAATCTGTATGACGTTGTAAATGAAAGATGTACGCTTGAGCGCGCGCTGGTGCGCGACAGCGAATTTCCCTCTCTCTATTTTCTCTCAGCTCCCGGAGACAGGCATGCCGACGTTTCCCCCGAAGCTTTTGCGGCACTAGTAGATTCTGCACGTGAATACAGGGTGGACGGCAAGGGGTTTGACTATATTATTATTGATGCGCCTGCAGCGGATGACGAATCTATTGCGCTCTCTGCGCCCGTGTGTGATCAGGCGCTGATCGTATGCTCTCATATGCCGTCGGCGATACGCGCTGCTATATTCACAAGTGAGCTGCTTGGCGAGTATGGCGTGGCAAAGCAGAGGCTTATTATCAACAGCTTTGACGTAAAAAGTGCACTTATATCAGACAGATCGGGCATAATAGAGATGATAGATTCTTCAAAAACGATGCTTTTGGGAATCGTGCCTTACGACAGAGCGCTTATGATACATCAGGAGAGCGGAGAGCTCATAAACAAGCTTAAAAGAAACAATAACGCCCGTGCGGCTTTTATAAATATCGCAAAAAGGCTGTGCGGCAGGCAGATACCTCTGTTTGAAGGTTTTTCGGGCAAGGATTATAAAAAAGTGCTTAAATCAACAAGCGAGTAATACAAGTATTTTGGAAAGGGTTGAATCAAATGGTTATAGCGATAATCGCAGATGATAAGAAAAAAGAGTTGATGGCTCAGTTTTGTATAGCATATTGCGGAATACTCAGTAAACACAAGATTTGTGCAACGGGAATAACCGGCAAGTACGTTGAAGAAGCAACGGGGCTTACTATCGAAAAGCTTTTGTCGGGAACGTACGGCGGAGCCGAGCAGATAACCTCAAGAATTGCGTATAACGAAATTGACCTCGTGCTCTTTTTCAGAGATACTACTGCGGAGATGCACGAATCGGATGCGGAAACGGAAATAGAAGACAATCTTCTTAGAATGTGTGACGTGTCAAACGTGCCGATAGCAACAAATATTGCAACTGCGGAAATACTTGTAATGGCGCTTGAAAGCGGCGGACTTGACTGGCGTGAATTTGTAAACCCCACATCCGAGTATAACCAGAACAAGAGTAAATCAATGTAAAAAATGCGCTTCCCGTTCGGGAAGCGCTTATTTTATTATCAATCCCAACAGCCTTTTGTCTTCCAAATTAAGCACATCGCATTTTTGTAGGGCAGAGGCTTGCTCCTGCCGCAACAAAGGCTTACATCGTACGAACCGGCGGGAGTGAACCCCCGCCCTACAGCGAAAAACACTACAAATTTAGAACGGCAACATATTATCAGGTCGGGAGTATTATTTAAAAGTTTTCTAAAATTTCTCTGCCGAACTTGTATTTTTTATCGCAGAACTGGCAGCATATTTCAATTTCTTCAGGCTTATTTTCTGCTTTACATTCCTCGAAAATCTCGCAAATGTCCTTTTTGCCAACGCTGATAACTGCGCGCTCCATTCTCTCTCGGGAGCAATCGCAGGCATATCCTACCTCTATCTCGTCAAAAATGTCGTATTCAACACCTTCAAGAGCGAGTGCAATAAGCTCGTGAACGCTCTTGCCCTCGGCAACGAGCGCGGAGATGTTGTTGAAATAAGCAAGATTTTTTTCGATTTTGCCAACCGTTTCATCATCGGCAAAGGGCAGAAGCTGGATAAGCAGTCCGCCTGCCGCAAGGCACGTGCGGTCGGGGCTTACAAGAACGCCGAGAGCGCATGCGCTCGGTGTTTGCTCGCTGACCATAAAGTACTGCGTAACGTCCTCGGCTATCTCGCCGCTGACAAGCTCTATCATGCCGCTGTACGGCTCTTTCAGACCTATATCCTTTACAACACTGAGCGTACCGTAGCCAACCGCGCCCGAAACGTCAAGCTTTCCGTTTGGCTTTCTCGGAATATCCACCTCGGGATTTGCAATATATCCCTTAACGTTACCGCTGTAATCTGAAACGGCAAGCGTCGTACCGGCAGGGCCGTCGCCTCTTATCGTGAGCGTGAGCGTGTTGCCGGGATCCTTGAGGAGCGTACCCATCATGGACGCTGCAGTCAGGGTTCTGCCTAAAAGCGCGGTTGCCGTCGGAGCGGTATTGTGAAAGCGAATAGCATCGTTCACGATGCCTGTTGAGTCTATTGCGAAAGCGCGCGCGCTTCCGTCGCGCGTCATAACTCGAAGTATTTTTGATTTTTTATCTGCCATCGTTGTTTCCTCTGATTTATTTTTTTTGCTCTTGCGATATAATAGCGCCTGCCGTCGGTATCACACGGCGGTGCAGACCTGTCTTCGCCGATTATTTCAATAAGTTCAAGCTTTGCGTCTTTCAGCGCTTTAAGAATTGTTTTTTCGCTGTAACAGCGCTCTCTTTGAACCTCGTCGCTTCTTATATACCCGCCGTTTTTTGTTTCTTCGAAAAACGTGAGATAAAAATCGCACATTTTGCTTTTTGTATTATAATAGTTCTGCCACGCGCAGAAAAGCCCTTCTGCTTCAAGTATATAGCTGTTGTCGGCATATATATTTTCAAACTTGTATGGAGTATTCATGTCAAAAATAAATATCCCGTCGGGGTTGAGATAATTATGTACAAGACTAAAGCACCCTGCAAGCTCGTGAGGACGGGTAAGGTAGTTTAAGCTGTCAAAGCAACAGTAGACGGCGTCGTACGTGCCGTAAAGGTCAAGCTCACACATGTTCTGACAAAGAAAGAGCACGTCAAGTCCACCCTTTTCGGCGCGCTCGCTTGCTATCTGGAGCATTTCTTCTGAAAGGTCAACGCCCGTCATATCATATCCGCGCTCTGCAAGGCAGGCGGTGAGCTTGCCTGTGCCGCATGCAAGGTCGAGTATCATTTCGGGATCCTTATAGTGCTCTGCCGTTTTTTTGATAAGAAAATCGGCAAGGGAATTATAGTCGGTATCGAAATTGAGCCTGTCGTAAAGAGAGGCGATACTTGTGTATTGATCTGACATTTTTATAAATCCTCTTTATCTATATTTCGCGAAAATCAAAGGCGGGAATAAAGCTTTCCTCTGCAGCTTCGCCGTCCTGTATAAATCCTTGCGTTATGCCAATATCCTCTGCAAAGCTGATGACGCTTTCGTATTCCTCTTCACTAAGCTTGCGTGCAAGCTCGCCATAATGCGAAAGATCGCCGTGCGGCGTGTATTGGCTCATTATGCTGAAATATATCTTTTCCCCATATTCTGAGTATAGATATTTTATTATCTCTTTTGAGTCTTCGGTGCAGCTGGGAAGCACGAGGTGACGCACTATAACGCCCTTTTTTAACATACCGTCTTTATCAAAAACGCACTCGGGCTGTTGTCTTACCATTTCTCTGATAGCCGCTTTTGCGGCTTCGGGATAGTTTTTGGCGCCCGAATATTTTTTTGCAAGCTGTGTTGACATATATTTGAAGTCGGGCAAATAAATATCAATAAGCCCGTCAAGCATTTTTAATGACTCTGCTCTCTCATATCCCGATGAGTTATAAACTATGGGAAGATCAAAGCCCTGCTTTTTTGCAAGTGTTATAGCTGTTATAATATGCGGTATGTATGGCGTTGGAGAAACAAGATTTATATTGTGCGCGCCCGCTTCTTCAAGCTCGAAAAATATTTCAGAAAGCCTCTCGGGAGAAATGCGCTTACCCTTGGCGTTATGGGAGATTTCAGAGTTCTGGCAAAATACACAGTTTAGCTGGCAGAGCGAAAAGAATATCGTTCCCGATCCCCTGTCTCCCGAAAGGCAAGGCTCTTCCCAGAGGTGCAAGGATGCTCTTGCGGCCATTATATCAGCGCCCGCCTTGCAATATGGACGGGCAGAAAAGTCAGTTCTAACAGCCATGCATTTTCTCGGGCAAAGACTGCATGGTTTTTCAAAATACTTTAAATAATCCATCTAAGCAATCACCTTCATGCGGCAATATATAATATTATACACAATTATTTATATTAAATCAACACGTAAGCGCAAATTAAAGCATCATGTCAACCGTTTTTTGAAAAAGCGAGGTATTTTACAAAAAGTTAACGAGAAATTTAGCGTAAATATAATATTAGGTAGTAAAATATCTATGATTATCATTATGTTTTCGCCCGCATGGTGAAAACGGAAGGTCTGGTGCAGATTGTTTGGATACGTAGAGCCCCAAAAGCCTGAGCTAAGGCTTTGGGAATATGAAGAATACCGTGGCGTGTACTGCGGTCTTTGCAAAACCATGGGCAAGAAGACGGGCCTTTTATCAAGGCTTTCTCTTAACTATGACTATGTTTTCCTTGCAATGATACGTAGTGCATTACTTGGTATTTCACCCAAAATAGAACCGGGCTTCTGCCTTGTTCATCCAACAAAAAAACGTGCAATAGTCAAAAGCGATACGGCGCTTGAATACTGCGCCGAGGTAAGCGCTCTGCTTACTTACCATAAGGTTATTGACAACATAAACGACTCAAGAGGTGCAAAAAAGCTTGCAGCGATGCTTGCAAAGCCGGTGTGCTCGTCATTTGTAAAAAGATGCACGGACATATCTGCCCCGGGAGAGAAGATAGCGGAATATCTTTGTGACATGGCAGAGCTTGAAAAAGAAGAGTCGCCAAAGCCTGATATGCTTGCTGAGTGCTTCGGAAAAATAATGAGCGAGATATTCGCGTTCGGGCTAAATGATGAGAAGAGCACGCGTATAGCACAAGAGCTTGGTCGGCATGCTGGCAGATACATATATTTGGCAGACGCGCTTGACGATATAGACTATGATATAAAGCACAGGCAGTTTAATCCGTTTGTAGCCTTTTACGGCAAAGATGGCCTCTTGAGTCATCTTGGTGATATAAAAACGGCAGCTTTGCTTGAACTGAAAGGCCTTGAAGCGGCAATGGCGCTTGTGGATTTTTCAACCTGCCATGGATACGGAAATATAGTAAATAATATAATATACCTCGGAATGCCTGAGAAAATCGACAGTATAATAAAGAAGCTTGAGCAAAGAGATGAAAGGTAAAAATTTTGTATGAAGGACCCGTATAAAGTACTTAACGTAGCAAGAAATGCAACAGACGAAGAAATAAAAAAAGCATACAGAGAGCTTGCTAGAAAATACCACCCCGATAATTACGCCGGCAATCCGCTTGCAGACCTTGTTCAGGAAAAGATGAAAGAGGTTAACGAAGCGTACGACCAGATACAGAGGGAGAGGGCAGGAAATTCGCACGGCTCATACAGCAATCAAAGTAGCACCTCCAGCGGCTTTGTGCATATACGCAATCTTATCAATATGGGAAGATATTCCGAGGCGGAATTGATGATAGACGCTGTTGCACAAAGCGACAGAAACGCCGAGTGGAATTATTTAAAGGGCGTTGTTCTGACTAAACGCGGCTGGTATATAGATGCGCAAAAATATCTTGAAACCGCGTGCTATATGGACCCGGATAACGCCGAATACAAGAATGCGCTTAATAATTTAAGAAACACCGCGGCCTCATACGGCGGCGGATACAGAAGTGCCGGTGCAGCACTGTCGCCGTGCGATATATGCGCAAATCTTATATGTGCCGACTGCCTTTGCGAGTGTTGCGGAGGAGATCTCATACCCTGTTGTTAATTAGGGAGGCAAGTGATGTCACAAAACAGAAGCATGAATACGAAAACAACGGCGCTTGGAGCTATGCTCGTTGCCCTGTCTGTTGTTCTTCTGTATATAGGATCGGTAACCGAAATACTTGATCTTTCGCTTTGCGCCGTGGCAAGTCTTATTGCGGTATTTGCTCATATAGAACTTGGCAGACGTTACGCGCTGACGGTATACAGCGCTGCAGTTCTGCTTTCACTATTGATATTGCCGGATAAATTTTCTGCGCTCGCGTATGCGTTTATGGCGCTTTATTCGATAATAAAAAGCGCGATCGATCATCTGGGGCGCATAACTTCGTGGATCGTAAAGTTAGCATATTTCAATACAGGGCTTGTATTTGGAGTCTTACTTGCAAAATATATCTTTTTGTTGCCTGATGAGGGGATAATAGCCATGATCTCGCTCTTTGCTCTCGGGAACGCTGCGTTTATCCTTTTTGATATTGCACTTTCAAGGCTTGTGCTTCTTTATTTTTTCAAGCTCCGTACGAGGCTGAAGATAGATAAGTATATAGGCAGGTTTGTCAGAAAATAAAAAATTTTGTAAAACTGTTTACAAAATAGGTTTTATGTAATATAATATAGCAAGAAGATGAATATATAAAGGCTGTGACCGGGAAGAAACCGTGCAGTTGTCCGATTCAGAGAAATACGTCATAGGCTGAAAGCGTATGCGGGCAAAACGGGCTGTGCATCCGCGAGCCTGCAGGGCAAAACTCTGCACGTATATCTGCGTTAAGGATCAAAAGTTATAAATTAAAGTGGAACCGCGACACTGCCGCCTTTATGCATCATCATAAAGGCGGCTTTTTCAGTAATTATATCAGGAGAATTTTGATGGGAGATTTAAGAAATACGATAAAAGCAATACGGGAAAGAGACCCTGCCGCAACGTCGAGCTTGCAGGTCGTGCTCCTTTATCCCGGATTTCATGCAGTGCTTTTTCACAGGCTATCGCATAGGCTTTATAAGATTAAATGGTATTTTCTTGCGCGACTGATAAGCCAGACTACAAAGTTTTTTACGGGAATTGAAATACATCCCGGCGCAACGATAGGAAAGGGCTTGTTTATAGACCACGGAAGCGGAGTTGTTATAGGCGAAACGGCAGTTATAGGAGATAACTGTACGATATATCAGGGAGTAACGCTCGGCGGTACGGGCAAGCATACGGGTAAAAGACACCCGACTCTTGGCAATAACGTTATGGTAGGAGCGGGTGCTAAGGTGCTCGGTCCGTTCAAGGTGGGAGATAACTCCAAAATAGCGGCGGGAGCCGTTGTCCTTGACGAGATACCCGAAAACTCAACGGCAGTGGGTATTCCTGCAAGGGTGATAAAGAGAGGGGATCAGAAAGTGCTCAACGACCTTGATCAGGTACATATTCCCGACCCGGTATCGCAGGAATTCTGCAGGCTTCATGCCAAGCTTGAAGCTCTTGAAAAAAAGCTTGGTGAAATTGAAAATAAAAACGACTGAAATATATACAGAGGGAAAGATATGAAGTTTTATAATACGCTGACAAAAACCAAGGAAGAGTTTACACCAATAGACCCGTCGTGCGTAAAGATCTACGCGTGCGGACCGACAGTCTACAACTATTTCCATATAGGAAACGCTCGTTGCTTCGTTGTTTTCGATATGCTCAGAAGGTATCTTGAGTATAGAGGCTACAACGTAAAGTTCGTGCAGAATTTTACCGATATTGACGATAAAATGATAAAGCGCGCAAACGAAGAGGGGACAACAGTAAAGGACGTTGCCGAAAAGTATATCGGCGAGTATTTTACAGATGCCAAGGGACTCGGAGTTATCCCTGCAACAGTTCACCCCAGAGCGACCGAGAATATAAGCGAAATAATTGAAATAGTAAGTACGCTTGTTGAAAAAGGTCACGCTTACGAATCAAACGGCGACGTTTATTTCAGAACAAAGACCTTCAAGGAGTACGGCAAGCTTTCGCATATGCCGATAGACGAGCTTGAATCTGGCGCAAGAATTGAAGTTGGCGAGCAGAAGGAAGACGCGCTCGATTTTACACTATGGAAAGCGGCAAAGCCGGGCGAGCCTAGCTGGGAGAGCCCCTGGGGCAAGGGAAGACCGGGCTGGCATATCGAATGCTCTGCGATGGTGCTCAAATACCTTGGTGAGAGCATCGATTTCCATTGCGGCGGACAGGACCTTACATTCCCGCACCATGAAAACGAGATAGCGCAGTCGGAGTGTGCAACGGGCGCACCCTTTGCGGCAAGATGGATGCATAACGGTTATATCAACGTTGATAATAAAAAGATGTCGAAATCGGCAAACAATTTCTTCACGGTTCGTGAAATATCCGAAAAGTACGGATATATGCCGATAAGATTCTTTATACTCAGCTCTCACTACCGTAGCCCGATAAACTTCTCGCAGGATATAATCGAGCAATCAAAAACTGCACTTGAAAGAATATTCAACTGCCTTGACAGCGCTGAATTTTATCTTGAGAGTGCCACGGGCGGGGAAATTACCGATAAGGTTCGTGAGAATACCGATGCGCGCCGTGCGCAGTTTATTGCTAAGATGGACGATGACCTTAATACTGCAGATGCAATATCGGTTATATTTGACCTTGTACGTGATGTCAACTCATATGTAAACGAGGATAAAGCAAGTGCAGCTTCTGTCAGATACGCGTACGAGCTTCTTGTGGAGCTGACAGGCGTTATGGGATTTAAACGCGAAGAGCTCGACTCAGCGTTTGAAGAAGAAATAAAGAAGATGATAGAATTGCGTTTGGAAGCGAAAAAGACAAAGAATTATGCTGAAGCGGACCGCATCAGAGCCGAGCTCCTGGATATGGGCGTTGTTCTTGAGGATACGCCAAACGGAACGAAGTTTAAAATAAATAAGTAAATCGGAGGTACAGCCTGCCATGAAAATAAAGGTTGTTTCAATTATACTTTGTCTTGCGCTTATTATATTAAGCCTTGCTTCCTGTTCTGCAAACAGTACGGGTATAAAAAGCGAGGAAGATCTGAAAAACCTCATAATAGGCGTTATCGAATCAACAAAGAGCGACGTTTTTGCAAGCAAATATACAGAAAGCGGTTGCGAGATATTAAAATACTCGTCATATGTAACTCTTGAACAGGCTCTTGCTACAGGAGAGATCGATTGTGCAGTTCTTGATGAAAACCATGCTAAAGCACGGATTAAGAAAGGCGCTGATATTAAGATAGTAGCTAAGCCGCTTGGTCAGGATACGCTGACTTTTGCAACTGCAAAAAGCAAAAAAATATATAATATAATGCTTAATAAGGCGCTTGAGGCGCTTACGGCAGAAGGAAAAGTTGATGAGATAGTAAATGCATATCTTGAGGATAATGATTACGTATATAAGTTTGCAGAAAACGTTGATGGCTCAAACGGAAGCTTTACAATAGCACTTGATCCGACTCAGACACCGTATGTTTTCCCTGCAGACGAGTCGCACGAAATGCCGGGCGGCATAAGCCTTGCGCTAATAGACACTATATGTGAGCACTTAGGTTGCTCGTATACTCTTGTGCCGCTTTCGGGCTCATCTCTTGCCCCAAGCCTCAGAATGGGTATGGCCGACTTTGCAATAGGCTCTTTTGATCTTGAAAACGGCGGCGACTTTGAAGAATTGCAGGAAAGCAATCCGATACTTACATATAATCACGTAATTGTAATAAAGAAATAAAGACGGGGTCTGCGGATATATTACCGCAGACCTTCTTCGTGAGATAAATTGTAAACTATTTTCAAATCTGTTGAAGAATAGAAAAAATTGTGGTATCATACTAATGTATACTTCGTTCTATATTAAAGACAGCTTTTCATATATTTAACTGAGTGAAAATATAGGAGGCAGTCAAAATGAAATATGAGGACATGTATACAAATGAAACGTTATATAAAACGATGAGGGCATACAGAGGCAGAAAAGAGGCAAGAGCGGCTATTGCGGTGTCTGCTATGCTCGTTTTTATCGGGCTTGCGCTTGGAGTTATATTATACAGGATATCGGGTGACGGCATTGATATGGATGCAGATTCGCTTATCGGGAACTATTTCAGGGGAATGTTTGCAGAAGCAGGCTCAGCGTCAGATAAGCTTGGCGTTATAGTGTCATCGTTTTATCATGAGATCGCTTTTCCCGCGCTTGTGTTTATAATGGGATACACTGTGTTTGCGCCGATCTTTTGTGCGGCGATATGCGTATATAAGGCGGCAATATGCTCTTTTGCAATATGCATGCTTGAGTTTACGACGCAAAATGGTATCTTCGTTGAATCACTTATATATCTGGCATGCCAGATAGCGATAATATCAGTAAACGCAACTGTGGCGATAAGGGCGTATTTTTACAGCGCAGAATTCCTAAAGGGAGAAGCCTGTTTGATTGATATATTCAAGCGTGACGATTCGAGGGCTTATTTTTTTGATTTTGTAATATCTGCAGGCGTTTTGTTTATAACGGTAACTCTCACGCTTGTTCTTATAAACTTTATGTAGGTCAGAGCGAAAGGCAAGGATGTAAAAATGAAAATATTCGGTAAGGAAATAAAGCTCTTTAATTACTATGCCGACGGTAAGGGCGTAAAAAAAGAGCCTGAGGGGCCTAAAGGGCTGAAGAACTTTTTTATCAGTTATTTCAGAAAGTTCACTCAGCTTGTAACTGTGAATATTTATATGATACTTGGCAATTTTCCCGTTTTGTTTGCGCTTCTTGCTTTAAGCGGAAATTTGAATATACATTTAAGAGCACCTGCAACGAAGCTTTATACCGTGCTTTACGGAGTTCTCGGCGACGCACAGTCTCCTGTGCTCTCGGCAATAAACGGAGTATTCGGGCTCAGAGGCGATATGTCGGTGCCGACGCTTGCAACGAATATTTTCTGGGGACTTTCGCTTTTAATATTCGTAACCTTCGGCCTTGTTAACGTTGGAACAACGTATATTTTAAGAAACATGGTAAAGGGCGAGCCGATATTCATGTGGAGCGATTTCTGGTATGCGATAAAGCGTAATTTCAATCAGGGTATCATATTCGGAATACTAGACTTGTTGTTTATATCCGTGCTTGTCGGAGACATTGTTTTCTACTACTTTACAACAGCAAGCGGCAATTTTATGATGAACATCTTCTTCTGGCTTAGCCTGTTTCTTGCAGTTTTGTATTATTTCATGCGCTTTTATATCTATATAGTAATGGTCACCTTTGACCTTTCAATTGTAAAGATACTCAAAAACGCGCTTATCTTTTCATTCCTCGGCTTCAAGCGCAACATAATGGCACTTATCGGAATGGTTGCGGTACTGTTTTTAACGGCAATGGTATTTGGCTTCTTTATTCCGCTTGGGGTTATAATTCCGTTCGTTCTTCTCTTTTCAACCTGCGCGTACATGTCGGCATATGCGGCTTTCCCGAAGGTAAAAGAGTATATGATAGACCCGTACTACGAAGAAGAGCCTGATGACGAAATGGAAGAGCCGATATTCAAAGACCGCGGATAAAAAAATAAGCCCCACGGCTTATTCAGTTGTTCTTGACGGGGAAAGCACAAAATACAAAAACCGCAGATTGATTTTCTGCGGTTTTTGTGCTATAATAGAGGTATGGGCTTAGCCCGATATGCATTTGTAATACAAATGCGAAACTGGCAATAAATGCGGAGACTTGATATGAAAGACATAATAGATCATTACGATAAATTGATAGATGAGAATAATGATCCCGCACGTGACCCTAAGCCGTTGAGGAAATATATGGATAAATGGGATGGAGAGAAATTTATAGAGAGTCTGAGCCTTGACAAAACCGAATCGGTTTTGGAAATAGGTGTTGGAACAGGGCGTATTGCTATAAAAGTTGCACCTCTATGTCGAAAATTTATCGGGATTGATATTTCTCCTAAAACAATTTTAAGAGCCAAAGAAAACCTTTGCTCGAATCATAATGTTGAACTCATTTGTGACGATTTTATGTCTTTTGTTTTTACCGATCATTTTGATGTTATATACTCGTCTTTGACGTTTATGCATATAGAAAATAAACTATGTGCCATTGAAAAAATTTCTTCGTTGCTGAATGCGAATGGAATCTTCGTTATATCGATTGACAAAAATCAAAGTGATTTTATTGATATGGGAACAAGAAAAATAAGAATATATCCCGACAATCCAACGAATATAGCTGAATATATTTCAAAAGCAAGTCTGAATCTTGTAGACAAATTTGCAACAGAACACGCATATGTTATAGTCAGCAAAAAGCCTTCCCCAGTGGGGGAAGGTGGCAGCCGAAGGCTGACGGATGAGGTGTCAAAATGATCCCTTACAATAAAAAACTTGTGTCGAACGCACGAACTCTACGAAAAAATATGACACCCGAAGAAAAACATCTGTGGTATGATTTCCTGAAACGACTTCCATTTAATGTGAGGCGGCAGCATAATATTGAAAACTATATTGTTGACTTTTATATAGCAGAAAAGAGGATTGTAATTGAGATAGATGGCAGACAGCATTTATTGCCTGAACACAAAGAAGCAGACGAACAAAGAGATGCTGTCTTGGAAACTTGGGGAATCGTTGTCTTACGATATTCCAACGATAATATACGAAATAATTTCAATGCCGTTGCAGAGGATATATTAAGAAAGCTCGAATTGGATTTTTCGTGCTTGAAGCCACCGAAATAACACCTCATCCGTCAGCCTTCGGCTGCCACCTTCTCCTACTGGAGAAGGCTTGGTGTCATCTGTTTCTTATGAGTGTAAAAATAAAGTTCCTACAAACCGTTTGATTGGTCTGTGGGAACTTTTCGTTATGGTATTATCTCCGATAAGGACATCACGGCAAGCCGAGGCATTTTTTATTTTCTGTTATTTCTATTTCTGTACATATGCCTGAACTGAACGTAGCTTAAGAAGAGATATGAGATAAAGAGTATACCAAATACTATGAGCGCAACTCTGACCTGCTTACTTTTAAATAGATTCTTTAAATAATCAAGCATTCTCAGAAACGTACTTGCACTAACGCTGTTTTTGGTAATAAGCTCTGCGCTTGCTATCGTTTCTGACTGATATATAACGTCTATTTTTCCAATGACCTGCCCTTCATAAAGGGGAGCAGTCAGCTCTTTTTCATCAAGGTACATCTCATACGATATTTCGTTTTTTATATCCGTATCAAGCGGCAGGAAGTATTCAAGCTTCGTTTGCGGCGATACTATAACGTAGTCAACGTTCTTTGCAAGCCGTACCGGTACTTCATATACCACCTCACCCGGATCGAGAACGTTTACGTATCCGTAATTCGAAGTAGCCCAGTCTATAAGTTCGCTTGCCATGTTAAACGATGAGTTGTTGCCGTTTTCATCCTTGGCAGCGCCTAAAATGACGAATATATACGAAAGTCCGTCTTCTTCCGCGGCACATACCGTGCAAAATCCGCCCTCTTGCGTGTACCCCGAGTTCATGCCGATAGCGTCGGGATCATAATATTTTCGCTCAATGTGAGTAGAGAGAAGATAGTTTCTGTTATGTATAACGCGCTCGGCTGATTTGTTGGTCTTATCCATAACGTAGCGCGTTATCATCGCGTATTCCCTGAAGCCTGAAAGCTTGTACGCATACGCGGTTATGAGAGCCGTGTCCTTTGCCGTAGTTACCATGCCCTCGGAATCTATTCCGCACGCATTTTTATAAAATGTATCAAACGCGCCGATATCTTCTGCCTTTTTGTTCATCAGATCGCAAAAGGCGTCAAGACTTCCTGCAATATCTATTGCAAAGGTGTTGGCCGCGTCGTTTGCCCCTCCTGCTATGAGCGCAATGAGAAGCTCCAGTACACTTACCTCTTCCCCGGGAATAAGTCCGATATTATTTCCAACGGTTATATCTACCGCTTCTTTTGGCACACTTATTATTTTATCAAAATCATTCTGATAATGCTCATACGCAAGTATAGCCGTCATAAGCTTGACACTTGAGGCGGGAGCGACAGCCTCTTTTTCATTTTTTGAAAAAAGGCCTATCCCGCTATCGGTATTATAAACGTATACCGCCCGCGCAAGTGTTGTGTCGGGCAGCTCTTTGTCCGCAGCGTAAACCGTTGTTGAAGAAATAACGGCAAGTAGTATTGCCGTTATCAGAAAAATATAACATCTTTTCATTTTTATTCTCCATGATGCTGTGAGCCGTATTATACGGCAGTTAAATTACACCCTGTTGAAATAATTCTTTGTATCTTCAATATCCTTTTTGATCTGAAACTTAAGCTCTTCGGTTGAATTAAACTTTACTTCATCGCGAAGCCTTTTGTAAAAGGATACGCGTATCGTTTTTTCATAAAGCCAGCCCGAAAAACCGATAATGTGCGTTTCGCAGTTGATGCCTTTGTCGTCTTTGACAGTAGGGCGCAGACCGATGTTGGCAACACCCATGTATTCTCCCGAGTCTGTGAGGACCTTGCAGGCATATACCCCTCTTTTCGGGATAACGTGACCGCCGGGAAAATTCTGATTTATCGTCGGGATACCTATCGTTCTGCCAAACGCCTTTCCGTGAACAACGGGAAACTCAATAAAAAACGGTCTGTTCAGCATCTCGCTTGCATATTCCATGTCGCCCTCTTCAACCGCCGCGCGTATCAGCGTTGAACTGACTGCCTGATCTCTTCGCATGACGGGGTCTATAACAACGGCATCACCGTTCATAAAAGCCACGAGATCCTCAGGCGTGCCGCTGCCACGGATACCGAACTTGAAATCGTAACCGCAAACAGCCATAACGGCGCCGATGCGGCTTTTCAGCACTTCGTCTACAAAACGCATCGGAGTAAAATCTCTTATATCTTCGAATTTTGCAAGAAAAACTCTCTCTATACCGATAGACTCAAATAATTCAAGTTTTTCGGCAAGCGTTGTTATAGTAAGTGCGCTTCTTGAGCCGAGCACCGTTTCGGGATGCTTTGAAAAGGTAAATACCGCAGGCGTGATAGCGAGCTTTTTTGCAAGCTCTACCGTTTTAGACAAAAGGGCAGTATGACCAACGTGCACACCGTCGAAATTGCCAAGGGCAATAACACATGAGGATGCGTCTGATACATCTGCCGCTTTGTCGTAAATATTACAAATAATCATTGGAAAATCAAACCTTATTTTGAAAGCCCAAGATAGTTTTTGAGCATCATGTTAAGAAGATCGTCGCGATCAATACGGCGAATAAGACTGCGTGCGTTGTTATGGTTTGTGATATACGTCGGGTCCTCGGAAAGAATATAGCCGACTATCTGGTTTGTTGGGTTGTAGCCTTTTTCGCTGAGCGCCGCGTAAACCTGGAGTAGAATTTCCTTGATCTCACCCTCACGGTCATCGTGAAGCTTAAAGGTGATCGTATCGCTTGATTGCATTGTGGTCCTCCATTCTGCCGCTCACGGCTTAGATAAATTTTCCTATTATTAGGATACACCAAAATGGCACACAATATCAAGAAATTTGATGTTTTTGTAATATAATTGTAAGATTAGCGCTTCTTTTTGCTTCTGTTTTTTACAACATTAGCTTTACTTTTACGCTTTGTTGTATCAGCCACTCTTTTGACCCCTTTAGCTTTACCCTTGGCACTTGCGGACTTTGGTAAAGCTTTCGTGTACTCAGCGCGGACAAGACAATCCTTTGTGTTTCCGATAAGGTCTTCTCTGTGGCATTTTCTGAGCGCACGTCTGACAAGATCGGCGTTTTCGCTTTTCGTGTACTGCAAAAGTGCGCGCTGCATCTTCTTTTCCTCATAGTCGCTTGAAACGTATATCTTTTTGCCGCTTATCGGGTCGATACCCGTATAGAACATAACGGTGGAAGCCGTTCCGGGAGTAGGATAGAAGTCCTGAACCTGCTCGGGCTTCATGCCGATACTCTTTAAATAAAGCGCAAGCTCAACGGCATCCTCAAGACGGCTGCCGGGGTGGCTCGACATAAGATACGGCACGAGATACTGCTCCAGATTAAAGCTTTTCGTAAGCTCGAAAAAGCGCTTGCGGAATGACTCATATACGTCAATGTTCGGCTTGCCCATGCAGGATAGCCCGTTTGCCGAGCAATGCTCGGGCGCAACCTTCAGCTGACCGCTTACGTGATGCGATACGAGCCGCTTGAAGAATTCTTCATTCTTATCGTACATAACGTAGTCAAAGCGTATACCCGAACGGATAAATACCCTTTTAACGCGCGGCAGAGCCTCAATGCGCTTTAAAAGCTCAATATATTCGCTGTGGTCAACCTCAAGATTTTTACATGGCTTTGGCGCAAGACATTTTCTGCCTGAGCAAACGCCGTCAGTTAACTGCTTTTCGCACGAGGGATACCTGAAGTTTGCAGTAGGACCGCCAACGTCGTGTATATACCCCTTGAAATCGGGCATTTTTGTGATGATTTCAGCTTCTCTTAAAACCGAATCGATACTGCGCGAGCGTACAGTCCTGCCCTGATGATACGCGATAGCGCAGAAATTGCACGCGCCGAAGCAGCCGCGCGTATGCGTTATCGAAAATTTCACTTCATTTATTCCGGGAACAGAGCCGAGAGCATCGTATGAGGGGTGTACACGTCTGGTATAAGGCAGCGCATACACACGGTCAAGCTCCTCTCGCTCAAGCGGCGGCATAGGCGGATTTGCAACGAGCTGCTTGTCGTCGTAATACTCAATTATCGCCTTGCCACTCACGGCATCTGTGTTTTTATACTGAACTCCGAAAGCCTTTGCATAAGCTTCCTTGGAGCTTTTAAGATCATTGTAATCAAACTCGCCCGCAACATCAAAATGTACGCGCTCGCCTTTCTTTGCAAGGTAAACGGAGCCGCGTACGTCGCGGATCTTCTTAACGGGAACACCCTTGTCGAGAAGCGCGGCGATTCGAAGAATTATGTTTTCACCCATTCCATAGGTAAGAATGTCGGCGCGAGAATCAACGAGGATACTGCGGCGCACCTTGTTGTCCCAATAATCATAGTGTGCGTGACGGCGCAGGGATGCTTCAAGACCGCCGATGATTATCGGCACGTCGCCAAACGCTTCTCTTATGCGGTTGCAGTAAACTATAACGGCACGGTCAGGGCGCTTGCCCATAATACCTCCGGGCGAGTAGTAGTCGTAATTGCGCTTCTTCTTTGATACCGTGTAGTGCGCCACCATAGAGTCAATATTACCGGCGCTGACTAAGAAACCAAGCCTCGGGCGCGGATATTCTCTGAACGCATCGGCGCTTTTATAATCGGGCTGGGCGAGTATGGCAACTCTGTAACCGGCATTTTCAAGCACGCGGGATATTATCGCCGTGCCAAAGCTCGGGTGGTCAACGTACGCGTCACCCGTAACGTATACGAAATCGGGCCTGTCCCAGCCGCACTCGTCCATATCGGTACGGCATAAGGGCAAAAAGCCTTGTTTAATTGCAGAAACAGCCATATGTGTATACAAACGGGCGCTCGCCCGTAATCCTTTCAGAAATAATCTATAAACTTATATAATTATATCAACAAATTTGATCAAATGCAAGTGTACGGGAGAAGATTCAAATATTATACAGATAAAAAGCGCGTAACGCCTGCTCGTGCTACGGACCAAGTGTACGGATGGAGATTATGATTTTACACAAATAAAATGCGCGTAACGGCTGTCTGGCTCACCGGACCGCGTAACGCCCGCCCGGGCTTCCGGGCCAAGTGTACGGGTGGGATTGTTACTAAAGTATAATAAAGAGTGAGTATATTTCTATACCCACTCTTTGTTATTTCAATTTACACGCTCAAAATAATCATTTGCATTGACAGTATAGCACCCGCGGTTAATCATGAGTTCATTATCATTAACAATGGTAAAAATATAGTTGTCAGACATATAATCGAGATCTCTGTATTCCGCGCCTGAATCTTCAAATATGGTGTTGTCGAAATTAAGATCTACATATATTTTATCGCCATCAATACGGTATTTACCTTGCATATCACAACCGCCTTCAAGGTAATTGACAAACAAAATACAATGACCGTCTCCTGAGAAAGATATTGATGGTGGACTTGACCTTTCGTTGAGGTGTTTTGAGGAAACGAATTTACCTGAGATGTTAAAATCATAGGTTTCTAATTGTTCTTTCATTGTATATATTTGCGTATCTGACCAATATACTCTGATAACCACGCAGTTGTAAATATCCTCATCGAATGGGTATATGTCGAGATGCCTCCAATTATCTCCGCTAAAGTGCCTTTCACTTAGCCAATCTATTTTTATATAGAAAGGATAATCCTTGCAGTCGGGAATAGACATAGTATTTGTATAAATTTCAAATGAATCAACATTCACTACATCATTATAGGTATATATATTCAAGTCTTTGGCAAGATCTGTGAGATTTGTATATTTGCGGTCATAGATGATCTTTATGTCGTTTACATCTTGTTTTGTAAACTCAGCCGCTTTGTTTAAAATATCAAGATATTCATTGTACGTTACGTTTGGAATGGTGAACACCATGTCAGACTCAAACTCAACTTCGCTGCCATCGCCAATATATTCGTAACAGGGGTGATATAATTCGTGAGAATAGTCTGTAACGTTTTCTGAGAGTCCGTCAGCCTTGAGTCTTCCGCTATAATACAAAAATCCATTATGACCGAAGAGAGAACAGTTATCATTTCCGATAAAGAATTGGAAACGCTGTGCAGCGTCAGAATGTATGGGCGCAGGACCAATGTAATATGCATTCTTATCAAAAGCTAGAATTTCATCTTTAGTTAGGCTTGGATATTTATCGCCCTCTTCAAATTTGCGGTCGAGACCTACAAATCCCATGATGTCTATTTCCTCGGTAGATCCCTTTGCAGAGACATCGCGGGTATCGGCCGGATTATCAACCGTATCTGTGGTATCTTCAGTTAATTCAGAAG
Organism: Eubacteriales bacterium; assembly: GCA_045577925.1. GTDB lineage: Bacteria > Bacillota > Clostridia > Oscillospirales > CAG-272 > UBA4717. The sequence continues at coordinate 28,276 of JAZNJH010000012.1, read as the reverse complement.
TGATGACTTCGCTTTCCGATTCGCTTTCACTTGAAAGGGATTCTGATTCGATAGCTGTGCTTTCAGATTCACTTTCGCCTGAAGGGGATTCAGACTCAATAGTTGTGCTCTCCGATTCGCTTTCGATTGACAGGGCTTCGGACTCAACAGCTTCGCTTTCCGTATCGTATGAAACGGAAGTCGTGTTTTCAAAGTATGTACAAGCAGAGCTTATAAACAGGGTAAGTATTACTAATATTATTGCAAGTGTCTTTTTTAACATGGTGTTACCTCCGATGAAATATTTGTTGATTACACTTGGTTTTTATACTTTATTTCATATTAAGTTTCAAATGTAATTACCAATATATTATATAAAGGCTTAGGTAGGTAGTAGTCTGATACATACTTCCCCCAATACTGAGCATTATTTTGCCTTGTCATATCGTTTAGAAACTCTATGGTGATAGACCACCCACTATTTGGAATAGATTTAATATTACTTCTTATAATATCCAGTTCAACAGGTGGGAAGCCGATTACAGTATCTGCGCCGAGAGCATCGACTGCTTCAGACAATTCTTCTGACACGTATTTCTCATAATAACTTGAAAATCTAAATGCACTATCATCATTTGTAAAATCTGATATTTTATTTTGAATATCGAGAAACTGATTATACGTTACGTTTGGAATAGTAAATTGCACCTTAGGGTAGAATAGGACATCGCTTCCGTTTCCGCAGTATTCATACAGAGTACCATACATAGGATTGTTCCGTTCCGTTACATTTTCACTTTTGTCTTGGTCCTGTATACTTCCAAAGTATTCCAAAACGCCATTGTATCCAAATAAAGAGCAGTTTGTATTTCTGATATTAAAATCGAAGTCACAATTAGAAGTCGAAGGATCAGGCATGACAAATTCAGCATGTTTGTCGAAAGCCAGAATCTCGTCTTTTGTTAAATATGGGTACTCAGCGTCTTCTTCGAAGTTCCAGTCGAGATTGATGAATTCCATAATGTCGATTTCTTTTGTAGGTTCTTTTGAAGAGATTTCGCTTATGTTATCAACTTTAACAAATCCATATCCTCTTTTTATATCATCGTTAAAATTACTGTTAATCTCAATTAAATCGTCTTCCTTGAAATAGAACGAATATTCCGGACTTTTGTTGCCATAAAACGGTGTACCCGAATAATCAAACACTATGTCTATTTCACGTCCTGAAATAGTGTATTCTCCGTTTATATAAAGCTTTTCGCCGTTATAACCTATCAATAATCTGCAGCTTCCGTCTTCATAAAACGAGAGTTGTGGCGTGATTTCGGGCTCTTGTTTGTAAAACTCGCCGTTGTAGTGCTTGCCGACACATTTGAACATTCCGATTATCTTGCTTTCGTCAAACGCGGTATCTTCTTCAGGCTTTTCAAAATAATACCACATTTCACAGTACGGCATTATTTCATAATACTTTTTATAAGCCCAATCATATTCGGCAGGAATAGGGTCTTGAGCCGGAACAGGACAGGGATAATCGGAATAATGCTCGTCAATAAGCCAGTTATCGCCATCCTTTACAAATTTCATGTATAGCAGTCTGTCGATTTCTGAGTAATTAATATCGAAAATGTCGAAATCATATCGGTATACTTCACACATTATAGCAAGTTCATTTTCTGACCTTTCAAGTATTGTGTGATTCATGTGTCTTCCCGAATAATATCCGGCACCGCCGGAAGGATAGATGTAAACAATTCCGTCTTGGTATATGAGAGGAGATGGGTCTCCGTAGGTAAAATGTTTTTCTATGAAGCTTTTTGTAAATATACGGGCAAGGTTTTCCTGCATCCAGTCGTGATTTCCGTAGTATATTTCCGTGTTTCCTCTTATGTCGGGTGCTGAAAGGCGTACGTAGGATTCTGGGGACAGAGGGTAGTATTTTTCAGGCTCTGTCCTTCTGGGTGACTTATACATTATGTAATCATCGCTGTTCTGGTCAGGCCAAATGTCAAATTCCCGCCAGGCATTTGAGGTTCGGTTGCCTATTTCGAACAATTCAATTGCATCTTCGTCAGAAATAAGATTTGATTCTAAAGTATTTGTGGTATCTTCGGTTAATTCAGAAGTGATGACTTCACTTTCAGACTCACTTTCACTTGAAGGGGATTCGGACTCAACGACTTCGCTTTCCGTATCGGATGAAACGGAGGTCGTGTTTTCAAAGTATGTACAAGCAGAGCTTATAAACAGGGTAAGTATTACTAATAAAATTGCAAGTGTCTTTTTTAACATGGTGTTACCTCTGTTCTATTGTTTGTAGATTATAATCTCTTTTCATAAAAGCAAGTGTTTTTTGCTTGTTTTGGTCAAAAATCATTCTTACTCGGATATAATTTCTTCATAAGTACAATATATAGTATTATCTATTTTTACATCTAAGTGTATATCAGATCCGGATTCATGTCCTACTACTGTGACGGTATATCCCGATTCGTGCTCAATATCAAACCAAAACAAGTCGTATTCATATTTGATCATTTCAGGCAAATATTTTAATTCATGTTTGAATTTTGCAATGAAAGAACGGGGGTAATGCCTTGAATTCTTTACGGTGTATTTTTCGCCGTTTATAATAACAAAACCTTCGTCATAGTATGTGTTGTATATGCTTGTATTGTCAAAGTGTATCTCAACTGTTGCACGGTCGCCGAAAATGGCCTGTTCGGCGCTGTACGTATTTTTTAATACAAGTTCTTTTTCAAAGCTGTATGTTTTTGTTTTGGGTATAAACAGTCCTATTACATATACGATAAGCAGTATTGCAATAATGATTAGTGCGGTAATAAGTTTTTTTCTTTTTTTCATAATACTGTCTCCTGACGTTATTCTTCTCCCATATCAGCTTCGGCTATAAGCTTTTTTATCGATGCCGCGGTCCTCAATCTGTTTCTGTCAATACGTGTTATCTGTAACTCGATCCCCTGATCCTCCAAATATGAAAACAACGATATTATAGCGAGAGAGTCTAATATACCTTCGTCTATCAGATCGCATTCATCATCAAAGACTCGCGGATCCTCGCAACAATCGTAAAGAATTTGATTAACGTCAATTTTCATTCTGACATACTCCTTCTGTCAAGCTTTGCGTTTTCGTTCGCGATCAGTGTATCTACAACAATGATCTGCGGTACCATATAACTTGGCAAGCGCTTGTTTAGCTTTTCTCTCACACCGTCAGCGGTATATCCTTTTTCCAGAACAACAAAAGCGCGTAACCTTTTCACGCTGCCGTTTTCGTCTTTGAGAGCAACAACGGCGGCATCTCTAACACCCTCTGCCGATCTTACGTTTTCCTCCACATCGCCAAGCTCAATACGATAACCGGCATATTTCACCTGAGTGTCGCGCCGTCCCGTACAGTAAAGCCTGTTTTCTTTTATATATCCAATATCTCCCGTCTTGTATGCGTTTTCTCCGTTTAAGGTAAAACAGCCGGAAGAATCGGCGTTGAGGTATCCCGAAAATACACTTTTACCAAATAAAACGATCTCGTCGTCGATAATCTCAACACCCGCCGCTAAGTTTTCGATTTCTCCAACAGGCAATGGATCGGGAGAATCAAGGTATTCATTCTTTATCAGTATGGCACTGACCGCACTTGTTGCTTCGGTGGGACCATAGGCATTTATTATTTTCAGATCCCCAAATCTATCCCAAAGCTTTCTTACAAGAGGCTTGTCAAGCCTTTCGCCGCAAAAGTAAATGCAGTCAAGATCAGGAAAGTTTTCCCTTGAAAAGTCTTTTGAAAGCAAGCACATTCTTATGAACGTTGGAGTTGCCATACATACCTTTGCGCCGTTTTCTTTCAAAGCGTTAAGCCACAAACCAACGTTTTCTCTCAATGCCTTACTTGCACCGATCAAGGTATGGCCATTACCTAAAGCATAGTATAAGTCTGCAACGCTGAGATCAAAGGAAAAAGGCGCCTGATTCATAACCGCACATTCTTTGTAGTTACAAAGAGGGTAAAGCCGGCTTATCCATTTATAAAAGCTATTGAGATTCTCCCTTGTTATGGGAACTCCTTTTGGCTGCCCCGTACTACCGGATGTAAATATCACATAAACGCAATTGTCAATACAAATCTTTCTCTCGCCCGAATGAGCTACCCTTTCTCCGCTTATACAGTCGATATAAACGTACTCGCCAAGAGCTTGGAAAATAGCATCTTTCCTGGCTTCGGGAAGCGCTTCTTCGATCGGAACGTATGGTATGCCTTTCATCGTGCATGCAAGTATATAGCTTAAAAAGTCAATACCTTTGTCTCCTGCAAGCACCACAGGTTTTCTTTCTTCAAGCTCTTCTGCTCTTTTTTTAGCCAAACAGCAGAGATTGCTATAAGATATGCTTTGTCCGTCTGTAACGTAAGCTATCCTATCGGGATATATAAGTGCGTTTTTTTTAAAGTCTTTTATCACGATCTTATCTGCTCCTGCAGGATCAGGTCATGGTCGTACATAACCTTTGAGTGATTGTCTAAGATCAGTTCCTTTCCAACCTGCTCGCCGCTTTGTTTGTTAATTATCAATCTGTATACCTTAGATATGCGGTAATAATCATCTCCCTCTTTCTCGAAGTGATGATCTTCCTCTATAAGGCGGTATCTGTTTTCAAAATGGTGCTCGCTTCTCAATTCGCCGAGAAGCTCGCCGTTTTCACACCACACGAGTATCTGCACCTTCGAATCAGTGGTGTTTTTGAATCGGTAGTCAATGTTGTTGTATGCAACTGATGTTCCCGTGCCAAAAGGAACTCTTCTTCTTTCGTCGGGAAAAAGCGCGTCTGTGTGGTGATGAAGCTCCGTTACTTCAAGCGGACTGTTTAATACAAGATAGTGTATCATATTTGCCATCTGGCAGAGTCCGCCTCCGTAGTCAGCACCGAAGCCTTTTTTGCCTATCATGAGACCTTTTTTGTATCCCTGCCGCTTGCCGGTCTTTCCTAAAGTTTTCCAAAATGAAAAGGTTTCGCCGGGAAGGATCAGCGCGCCGTTTATCTTTTTGCAGGCAAGCAAAATATTCTCCACCTTGTTTTCCTGAAGAGCCATATCCACACCGTGAAGCTTGCGAACCATTATAGAAGCATGGCTTTTAACGATATGTTTCAAAGGCTCATAAAGCTTTGCTTTTGCAAACTTATCTTTACTGAAAAGATCCTTTATGTATCTGAGTATGATTTCTTTCTGTATAGAAATTTTGTAACAAAGCGGACTTATTTCGCAAAACAGTTTTCTTCCCATAGCTGCTCCTTGGTCAATGTCTCCGTGGTATACAATTTAAATGTCTTTTTTAACATGGTGTTATTTCTGTTTGTGAAAGACTCAAAAATACTACTGTCACAGGATTCTAATTATAGTATATAACATATTGTTTGATTTGTAAAGACAAAATTTATATATATTACAAGTAATTGGGGCAAAAAAGAGCGGTCGGATTTTTCCGACCGCTGCTTGATGTTAAAGCTATTGCCTGAGCATCAGGACTTGTTATATTAAGTATATGTTTTAGTTCTGAATCAAAGTCTGATATTTTGTTTGTTTACTTTTTCGTTGCAATAATTATCCTTACTCTTCCTCCGTTTTCGGGGGCGCTGTCGAAATACGCGTGAACGTTATACGACTCTATATTTTCTGTAAGCTCATAAAGCGGCATTATGTTGTATTTCAGATCGGATTTTTTGTTTGTGTTTGGTGTGTATACGGTAATATCATCAGAGTAAAGATAAAATTTATCTGCAGACATGATACCAAACGGAGTGTATGTGTCTACGTTTGGAAGCTTGCGGAGCATTTTTATCTCTTCCAAGCTGTTGCCGTTATATTTGAAAACACAAGGTCCCGTTGATGACGTATACTCTGTAAGGCTTGTCATTTGCGTTGTCTGAGTACCTATCTGATATTTGTATACGTAATTGTACGTTTCAGAGCTTGTGGGGGAATTATCCTCGTTTTCTGACGCGAAGCTCTGCGAGTCCGATATGTTAATATCGGCGTTTATCATAATGCCGTATTTATAGCACTCGCCCGAAAAATCACTGAGGATAAGGTCTGTGATTTTCCCCTCAGAGTTAACGGCGTAATATTTTACGTCGCCATCCTTGAGCTTAACTCCGGTCAGTCGGCTGAAAAAAAGCGGATATGGATTTTTGCCGTACATGTCTGTATCAAGCACGTTAACCGTGCTTGCAAGCTCATACCCGCCGATAGAGCTGTCAGTTACTTCGCCCTTTACAGAGCGAAGCGTCATTCTCTCAACGCTGACTGTGTCTTCATAGTTGACTCTTACAACATCGCCTGCAGAGAGGGTGTTAAGCACCCCCTCAACAGACATATTTTCGCCCTCAGTTGTCATGAGCGAAACAGTTCTTGCACTGTAACTTTGCCCGTTTGCATCGGTGTAAAGCTCGCTTGATACGCCGAGCACTATACCGTATACGTTGTTTGCAAATTCGCTCATGGGGACAACGCCAACAACCTTGTCGCCTCTTCCGAGAATGAGCGTTACAAAGTCGCCGGGTGTAAACTTGCCAATACTTGAGAGCGCTACTGCAGCATCCGTGCTGTCAATCGTATACGTTCCGGAAGCAACTGTTACCTGAGCCGGTGCATCAAGCGAGGGAGATGCCGACTTATAGGTGCCGCTTACAGTTTTTGAATATACCATTGCCGTTTTTGCAACGGATGAATAGTAGACTACGTCGTACGGCTTTATATCGTCAATTTTAGCCGCTTGATTATTTCTGATAACACTTATACCGCTTGTGGGAAGACCGAGAGCCGCATAGCTTTTCGTTACTATATAAGGCCCTTCAAGGGTATTTTCAACAATTTCGAGATAATTATCCGAGTCAACGTTATAGTGAACGGAAGCATCTAATACTCTAACTATTTTTCCGCCCTTGCCGAGAAGTAGAGTTACGATATCGTCTTCTTTAAACTCGCCGTAAACAGACATCGAGCTTGCGGCTGAAGAGTCTTCAAATGAATATGCTTTGCCGCCAACGGTAACGCTTGAGGGAACTGAGCCCGAGAGGATTGATGACTCGTATTTTCCCGTAACGACGTCGTCGTATACCCAAACCGAACGAAGATCAGCAGAGTAGTATATAACGTCATATTTTTCTATCGCGGCAGACGTGGTGCTTTTGTTGTCCTTATAAACGGTGTAGCCGTCGATGTTAACGGGTATATCCGATAGCCCCTTTTCTATAACGTACGGGCCGTTCATCTCGTCAGATACAGTCTTGTGTATGTCTATCTTACCGTCTGAGCCAAGAGAGTATCCGAGCGTTTGCGCGTATACCTTGCCGTCTTTTGCTTTTGCGTTCATAAGATTTACAAAAAGCTTCAGGCAGTCGCCGCGCACTACAAACTCACCCTTCTTGGCGCTTACCCCCTCATCAAGCCCGAGCGCTTCATAGAGCGCGAGCTGACCGTTAGGGTATACACCCGTCATATCGGCTGAGGTGTATCCAAGCAGGCGCAAAAGCATTGTTGCCGCCTCTTCAAGCTTTATATTGCTTGACGGAGCAAAGGTTCCGTCTGAATATCCGTATATCCACTTGTTGTCTGATGCAACTCTGATGAAAGGCGCCGCCCAGTGACTTGAAGCAACGTCCGAAAAGCCTGTGGAGGTTGCAGCGCTTGAGATCTTGTCCTTATAGCTTGATGCGTTTACAAGCATCTTTGAAAATTCGGCTCTCGTGACCTCGCGTTCAAGATTGAGATTCCCGTTTTCATCTCCGCTTAAGATACCTAGCACGCCAAGCAAGCGCTGCGCATCATCGTCTGACGTTGCATAAGTGCTTATCATAAGCGAAAGAGCCAGTATTAAGCATAACGTAAGCGTTATAATTTTTTTGCTCATTTATATTACCATGCCTTTCTGTTATTACTCATGTCTGAGGGCGTCAATAGGATTAAGCTTTGACGCTTTGCTTGCCGGAAGATATCCGAACAGGACGCCTATGAATATTGAAACTCCGGCGCTGATACCAACTGCGAAAAATGTTGGAGTTGCATTTATGCCGATAGCGTCCCCAAGGGTTATTGCAACGATTATACCGAGTATGATACCCATGACTCCGCCAACGGCAGAGGTGGTGGCGGCTTCAATAACGAATTGCCGCATTATATCGCGCCGCCTTGCACCGAGCGATTTTCTGATGCCTATCTCGCGCGTTCGTTCGGTTACAGATACAAGCATGATGTTCATAATACCTATACCGCCAACAAGAAGCGATATTCCTGCGATACCAACAAGCACCATCGTCATAATATCCATCATTTCTTCCATCTGGTCTATAAGTGCCTGCATGTTTATTATAGTATAGTAGTCATCGGAATTAAAAACACCGTACAGATAATTGTCTATCACGTTTTCCGCATAGCTGATATTATTCGTATCACGAACGTAGAAGCTGTAATTTGCTATCTGCGTGTTTCCTATCTTGCACGCCGTACTGTAGGGTAAAAGTATAAGATCGTCTCCCGAGCGCTCGGTGGAATCCTCTATCTCTTCAAGCACGCCGACTATGGTAAGCTTACTGCCTGCAACCTTTATCGTATTTCCAACGCCGTTTCCGTTATATACCTCGCGGTTAAGATATGATCCTATAACGCAGACCTTCTGATAATTTTCTATATCCGAGTATGAAATAAATCGGCCGTCGTAAAGCGAGTAATCCTCCATGGCCATATATTCTTCAGAAACACCTTTAACGCTTGAAGAATATTCAGTGTTATTGTGTTTTACAGTACCCGAAACCGTAACGTTTGGAGACATGTATGAAAACAGAGAACCGTTTTCTTCATAAAACTCATAAAGATCATCGTCGTCAAGAGTTCTCGTTGCGCCTCTGCTTTGAACGGATACGGTCAGCACTTCTGTTCCGAGATCCGCAAACAGAGATGTAACCTCGCCTGTCAAGCCTTGCATAAGGCTGACGAGGATAATAACCGCCGCAACACCAATAATTATGCCGAGCATAGTCAGAAACGCCCGCATCTTATTGCCGGCAAGGCTTTTTAGAGCAAGTTTGAATGCCTGATAAAATCCCATAGCCTTACCTCGTTTCAAATGCGCTTTTAGCGTCGCCGTCATACGTTATTTTTCCGTCCATTATCCTCACAATGCGCTTTGCTTCACGGGCTATACTGTTGTCGTGCGTGATGAGAACTATGGTGTTTCCTTCTTCGTTCAGCTTTTTCAGGAAGTCAAGCACCTCGCGGCTGGTCTTGGAATCAAGCGCACCCGTCGGCTCGTCGGCAAGTATGATCGAGGGATTTCCTGCAAGTGCACGTGCGATAGACACACGTTGCTGCTGACCGCCAGAAAGCTGGTTGGGAAAGTTTTTAAGCTTATCCGAAAGTCCGACTCTTTCAAGGGCGGATTTAGCCATTTCATTGCGTTTAGCTTTTGATATCCCTGCATATAACAGCGACAGCTCTACGTTTTCGAGAACGTTCAACTTTGCGATAAGATTGTATTGCTGAAATATGAAACCGAGAGTCCTGTTTCGTATTGCCGCCTGCTTGTCGTCGTCAAGCTCGCTGACGTCCTCACCATTCAGATAATATTTACCCGAGGTAGGCACGTCAAGGCAGCCGATTATATTCATAAGTGTGGATTTTCCCGAGCCCGACTGACCGACAATCGCAACGAATTCACCTTTGTATATTTTAAGCGAAACGTCATCGGCGGCACGGACTTCTGAGTCGCCCATCTGATAGATTTTGTAAATGTTTCTGAGATCTATTATAGGTGTCATCTCATGCCACCGCCCATGCCTGAGGGTCTTGAACCCGAACCTGACATTGTGCCTCCGCCGGGCATTCCGCCGCTTGGCATTGTACCCATACCGCCGGGCATCGTACCCATACCGCCGCCCATGCTGAACATTTCATATATGTCGTTTGCCATTGTGCGAACAGTCTGTGGAACGCAAACTTTGTCGCCTTCTTTGAGTTCACCCGACTTGATTTCAATATAATTTTCGTTTGATATTCCCGTTTCAACACGAACCGACATATATCCCTCGGGAGCCCTGTCATTTTCCGCTTTCGTACCGTCGTCCTTTACGTATACGATATTGCCGCGCTGGATAGCCGCGCTTGGAACGGTGAGTACGTTTTCAGCCTCTGCTATAACGAGCTCGGCGTCAACGTTCATGCCTGCGAGAAGACCTTCGGGGGGAGAGTATATCTTAACCGTAACGGGATAGGTCGTTGAGTTGTAAGACGTCGTTCCGACAACGCTGACTTTTGTTATTTCACCCTCGATACCTGTAAGATCAAGTGCATCGCAGGAGATCATGACCTTCTGACCGACTTCGACCTGACTTATATCAAGCTCGTCAAGCGCCATGTCGAATTTAAGGTAAGAAAGGTCGTATATTATAGCCATCGACGTTTGTCCGCGTGTTGCGTCAAGAGTGTCGCCCGCCTTTGAATATTTTTCTATAACCGTTCCCGTTATAGGTGCTTTTATGGTATAGTCATCAAGCTTTTCTTTTGTATTGTTAAAGGAAAGTTCTGCGTCGTCAAGAGTAGCCTTGGCATCGGTATAATTATCTTCAAGCGTTTCGCTTTCAAGCGCACAAACGAGCGTTTCATCGGCTTTGACACGGCTGCCTTTGCCGATAATGCTTGTAACAGTTCCCGATACCTTTGATGTTATGGTGCCCTCTTTGTTATATTCAAACGTACCAAGCTCTAAGCATGAAATGTCGCCGAAAGCTATACTTGCCTTGGTTGTGTTGAAAATACCGCCTGCCTGATTATCAACTTTTACTTTCACGTATCTTACAGCTCTGCCGTCAAGATTTGATTCGAACGAGTCGATCTCGTCTATAACACAGTCTCGCATTTCAAACGAGCCGTCGATTATAACCGTTCCCGTCTGACCCTTGTACAGTGCCGATGTGTCAGCATAGGAAAACGGGACGGTAAGATGCATCGTATCAGAATCTCTGAAATCTGCAATTTTTGCTCCGTTTTGCACTTCGTCGCCTTCTTCAACGTATACGTTTGTTATAATAGCGTTATAATCACAGTAAATATTTAAATCCTCAAGAGAGTCAACGATCTTGTTGTAGCTTCTGAGAGTCCTGTCGTAAGAGATCTGCGCGCGTTCTATGGTGTTTTCCATATCGGAGGAATCAACTATATAAAGAGTGTCGTCCTTATTAACCGTGTCGCCCTCTTCAAAGAAGCACTCTAAGATATCGCCGTCAACAGAAGCTGTAACGGTATATGAGTCTGCAGGCTGAAGCGTTCCGCTTGATGAAAGCGTAGTCTGGATAGTGCGACGCTCTGCTACGCTTTCGGTATATGTGATCTCGCCCGGAGCTTTTGCTTTGCCAAACGGCAAAAGCTGGGTTATTACTATAATTGCCGCAAGAATAACTGCAAGAATTATTATAAGCTTCTTTTTGTTTATTTTTATCTTTCTTTTCTTTTTGGTGGCAGCCTCTGATTTGCTCTGCCCGTTTTCTTCATTAAGATCAGGTCTTTGATTATCCAAAATTATCCCTCCTGCAATTTACTGGGATAATTTTACTCCACAATTATGACGATTTTTTGACGGCTGTAAAAACTTGCGGGGAATATTTATGAATTTTCGCTAAATTCAGATCAAAAACAGATTGTTTGGGCCGATTATTTAGTTAACGTACTCTTTTTGTTGACAATTTAACTAATAAATGCTACAATAAAAATATTGATGTGATTAAGAGGTGTTATTATGCATATACCCCAAACAGACACCGTAAATATTGAAATAAGCCCGTTTGAAAGTGCGCTTTTGGAATATGAAAGCTATAATAAAGGCGAGTTTTCACCTGAAGACTGGCTGTATGTGCCGCCGCGCTACTCTGAGTACAGATACATACTCGGAACAAAAGGTGAGAATCCTCTTATCTGTATTGGAATAAATCCGTCAACGGCAGTACCCGGGGATCTTGATAATACGCTTAAAAGCGTTGAGCGTATCGCAAAGCACAACGGGTTTGACAGCTTTATTATGTTCAACGTGTATGCACAGCGTGCAACCAAGCCCTCGGATATGGATAAAGAGTGCAATTTGTACTTGCACAGAGAAAATATGAAGGCCTTCAGATACGTGCTTGAAAGAAGCAAATCACCAGCTTTATGGGCGGCGTGGGGCGCGATAATCGAAGAAAGAAGCTACCTTGCTTCCTGCGTTGCCGATATGATAGAAATCGGCAGAAAGTACGGGGCAAGCTGGTGCACGTCGGGAAAGATCTCAAAAGCCGGACATCCGCACCATCCGCTTTATCTGAAAAAAGATTCGACTCTTGATGAGTTTGACGTCAGTACATACGTAAATACAGTTTTAATAAAAGAATAATCCGTGAAAGGAATAATATAATGGAGTTTTTTATACCCGACGGCTATAAGCCGCTCTTAGACCTTCGTCAGACGCAGGTCGCAATAAAAAAGGTCAAGGACTTTTTCGAGCATGACCTTGCGATACAGCTTAATCTTACGCGCGTGTCAGCGCCGCTTTTCGTAAAGCGCGAGTCGGGGCTAAACGATACGCTCAACGGAGTTGAACGTCCTGTTGGCTTTGACATAAAGAACGTGTGCGATAACGCTGAAATAGTACAGTCGCTTGCAAAGTGGAAGAGATATGCGCTGAGCGTATACGACTTTAATCCCGGCGAGGGACTTTATACCGACATGAACGCTATCCGCCGCGACGAGGACGTTGATAATATCCACTCTGTATTTGTGGACCAGTGGGACTGGGAAAAGATAATAAAAAAAGAAGAGCGCACACTTGATACGCTCAAGCTCACAGTCAAGCGCATATACCGCGCCCTGCTTCATACCGAGTATTATATTTCATACGAGTATTCGTTTATAAAAAGGCAGCTCCCCGAGGATATAAAGTTCATAACCACACAGGAGCTTGAAGATATGTACCCCGATATGAGCGCAAAAGAGCGTGAGTATGCGGCGGCAAAAAAGTACGGAGCGGTATTTATAATGCAGATAGGCGGAAAGCTCAAATCGGGTAATATACACGACGGCAGAGCGCCTGACTATGACGACTGGAGCTTAAACGGCGACATTATCGTATACTATCCGCTTCTTGATATTGCGCTTGAGCTTTCATCAATGGGAATAAGAGTTGACGAAAAATCTCTTATTTCGCAGCTTAATGAGCGCGGTTGCCCCGAGAGGGCAGAGCTTGATTTCCACAAGGCGCTGCTTGAGGGAAAGCTTCCGTATACGATAGGCGGCGGTATAGGACAGTCGAGAATGTGTATGTTCTTTTTGCAGAAAGCGCACATCGGCGAGGTACAGTCGTCAATATGGGACGAGAATACTGTCAAGGTCTGCGCACAGAACGGCATCAGTTTGTTGTGATAAAAAAGCACTCCGGAAATTCCGGAGCGCTTTTTGTATATATTAGATTTAACGGTTGGGGAGGGGCTTGCTCCTCCCTTCTGTTTGTGCTTAAAAATAAGTGCATGATTACGGTCCGGCATAATGACATGATCCTCAACTGTAACACTTGGGAAAAGGGCTTTGATCAATAGTAACTATTATTTTTTGATCTCGCCAGAGGGTAATTTCGGGAGGAGCAAGCCCCTCCCCTACCTGAAATACGTCTGTTGACGATATGATGTTCCCTCTGCATTTATTGCCGGCTTCGCATTTGTATTACAAACACATCGGGGCTATGCTATACCCCTATTTCAAATTCTACAATAAGGACATCTCCCATTTCGGAGCGTTTTTTGATGTATTCAGATAAAAAGCCTGCCGTATATTTCAAGCATTTGCTCATAGCTGATAACATACGGGCTGTTAGCATAATTCGCGGCACCTTTTACAGCATCAACGTATCTTTCTGTTTCTTCTTTGTTAAGACTTAGCGAAATCCCTGCGAGCTCGGGGATAACGTATGCGATCTCGTCGGGTGTGGTTTCAAGGTAAGCGGCGAAGTCGCGTATCTTTCGGTTGCCAAGCTCCTTTTTTGTGTTATATTTTATGTATTCGCCCGTAAAGCAGGCGCAGGCCTTACCGTGAGGTATGCCGCTGTATAGTGTCAGACTGTATCCGAGAGGGTGTGGAAATCCCGTACCCGTAGTGTTTATTGCAATACCGCCTGCACATGCCGCAGACATAAGATCGGCGCGTATAGCTCTGACGGCAGGATCGGACGTGTCTGCAAGCGCATCGGGCATGTTCTTTATCGCCTTGAATGCGTTCCATATTTTCTTTGCACCGTAAAGCGCAAGCATTGAAGAAATATCTGTTGACTTTGGCGAAAGGTAGGATTCAATGCAGTGGCAGAATGCATCAAGCGCAGTGCTCATAGTATAGTCATAAGAGAGCGTGTATGTATATTTCGGATTGAGAATAGCCGCCTTTGCATAGGATCTGTTGTTCTTGAACGTCTTTTTAACGTTGTCTTTATCTATTGTCAGAACCGAATAGTTGTTGGCTTCGCTTCCCGTGCCTGCAGTAGTTGGTATGAGAATAAGTGGGAGCATAGTCTTTATCGGCGCATCGAATATTTCGTTTTCAGCAAGTGTGCCGTTTGCTCCGAAAGCAGCAATAGCCTTGGCGGCGTCAAGAGGAGATCCGCCGCCTATTCCGATAATAAGGTCAGCGCCGATACCAAGAGCCGTCTGTCCGCCCTCATAGCAAACCGAAAGAAGGGGATTTTCTCCGATTTTATCAAAAAGTGTATATTTTACGTTTAACATGTCAAGCATACCTGTAACGTCATCAAGAGCACCGCAAAGCTTTGCGCTGTGCTTACCGGTTACAATAATAGCATGCTTAAAGCCTGAGAATTCGCCTGAGGCAGACGTAAGTGCATTTTCGCCGGAATAGATTTTTGTGGGCATATAAAAATCAAAGCTCATAAAAAACTCCTTTGTGACATAAAACTACATAATATAATTTTATCATATATTTTCTTAAATGGCAATAGCATAAAAGTAGTGTAAAATATAAAAAATCTGAAAAAATAGTCTTGACAAAGTAAGTTAACTATGATATAATTTATCAGTCACCAAATGAGGGCCAATAGCTCAGTTGGTTAGAGCCACCGGCTCATAACCGGTCGGTCCGGGGTTCGAGTCCCTGTTGGCCCACCAGAAAGAAAAACACGCCAAAAGGCGTGTTTTTCTTTTTTATATCTATAAAACGGACTCGAACTGGTCGGACCGCATGTTGTATTATCGTCTTTGCTATAAATTTAACAAAAATACAGAAATATTTTCCGGTATTTTGGAATAACTTACATTGCCATAAAATTTTTATTGTGGTAAAATATATGTATAGAAATAAAACAAGTAAGCTTTTGACAGCGCGTTTGGAGTATCGGAGGTATAACATGAATATTCCGGATAAAAAAAGGTTTGATTACAAATGGGTGATCATGGGGTTGTGCTTTTTAATGGTATGCACGGTGCTTGGATTTTGCAGTTCGTCAAAGAGCCTGTACGTTGCGGCTATAACCGAGCATCTTGGAATTTAGCGAAGTGCATTTTCTATTAACGACAGCTGCAGATTTATCACAACAGCAGTTGTAAACATCTTCTTTGGAACACTTATTACTCGCTTTGGAGCAAAAAAACTTATCGGAGCCGGATTTGTTTGCCTTATAGCGTCCTGCCTGATATACTCGTTTGCTTCCAACGTTTTTATGTTTTACATAGGCGGTATTTTCCTCGGCCTCGGGCTCTCCTGGACTACTACAACAATGGTAGGTTCTGTTATAAATAAGTGGTTTACCGAAAACCGCGGAACTATCATGGGTGCGGTTCTTGCCGCTAACGGCATAGGCGCGGCAATATCTGTACAGATAGTATCCCCCATAATATACCAGGAAGGTATAACAGACGGATATAAGGACGCTTACCGTCTTGTTGCACTTATTCTTCTTGTTGTCGGTGCGATAGTAATGGTATTCTTCAAAAATAATCCTAAGGGAGCAGAGGATACCGGTTTTGTAAAGCATAAAAAGAAGGCGCGAGGTCAGACGTGGTCGGGAATTGAATACAGTCAGGCAATGAAAAGAACATATTTTTATGCCGCGGCAGTATGTATTTTTATAACGGGTATGCTTTTACAGGGTATAGGCGGAATAGCGGCTCCTCTTTTGAGAGACGTTGGACTTGATGAGTCGTACGTTGCGCTTGTACTTAGCGCTCATTCGCTTGCGCTTACAGTATTTAAATTCGGAGTTGGTATAATATATGATAAATTCGGGCTTAGAAAAACCTCTAACCTTTGTGCAATTACAGCAATTATAGTAATGTTTATGCTTGCAAACGTAACAAACTCCCCGATGGGTAAGCTTCTTGCTATGATCTATGGAATTTTCTCTTCCCTCGCGCTTCCGCTTGAAACGATCATGCTTCCTATTTATTCAAACGACCTGTTCGGAGAAAAGTCGTACAATAAGATACTCGGCCTTTTCGTATCGGTAAATACGGCAGGATATGCGCTTGGCGCACCTATTGCAAACTTCTGCTACGATAAAACAGGCAGCTACAATATAGCGATCTACATAAGCTGCGGACTGATGATTGCGGCAACGCTTGTAATGCAGTACGTAATAAGCGCTGCGCATAAGGAAAGAAAACTTGTTGAAGCAGCAGAAAAAGAGGCAGAAACAATAAATGCATAATACAAACAAAAAAGCAAGCTCAAAAAGCTTGCTTTTTTACTCTGTCAAGTATAAGATTACATATTATAATAAATTTGTAAAAATTGTGGAGGTGCAATAGATGATAGTTTATAATAAGCTTTGGGATACGATGAAAAAACGCGGCGTATCGCAGTATAAGTTAAATAAAGAATATAAAATAAGCTTCGGAATGCTTGATAAGCTTAGAAAAAATGCAAGCGTTACAACATATACACTTGATAATCTGTGCAAAATATTAAACTGTGAGCTTTGCGATATTGCAGAATATATACCTGATAAAAAAATGGGTGAATAAAGAAAGAGGTTGTTGCCATAAATAGGAACAACCTCTTTTTGAGTTATCAGTTATTAGCTTCGGGAACAACGGTCTCGCCCGCAACAACCTTTGCAGCGTCGTCGATTATCTTTACCATACGGTCGCGGATAACGTAGAAGTCGCCAACACCGTTTGTCGTGTAGTACGCGCGGCGCGTTTCATATGGGTAGAACTTGTATACCTTTGAGGTACCATCCTTCATTTTTACCGTCATCGTCATGTATGCGCCTGCCGCCTCAAGCGAGTCTATCTTATCTTCTGTCAGCTCTGCATAGTCCTGAAGGCTTGTCATAAGTATCGTCTGATAGAATTTCTTGAAGTTTTCAATATTTGTGATCTCAGTGTGGCTGATTTCCTCGCTTACAGATTTAAGTCCGCTTTCGTCACTTTCAAGTCTGAAGCGGTAATCTGCCTTTTCGCTTTCAACAGAGATCTGATCAACGCTCAGAATGCTTACCTGAAGTATGGGGCGCTCGATCCATTCAAGAAGCTCCCATTCAAGCCAGTCTGCCTTTGCGGCTTCAACCTCGCTTATTATGTCAAATACCGGCGAATAAGCGTAGTAGTTACCGTTTTCATTCTTTTCGCTGAATATGATATTGTTCGGCATGCCCATAATCTCAAAATACAGATCGTATTTCGGATTTTCTAGGCCGTACTTTTTTATATCCTCAATATCGGGCTGATATACTAAAGTGGAAATACCCGTATAGTCGGCAAAGTGAGCGAACACTTCAAGATAAGACGTATCGCTTGGGGTATATTCTTCGGGATATATGAAAGCATGCATCGTGGATACGCCGAGCGCCTTACGTGTTTCTTCGTCAAGATATTCAAGCGCTATAACTATCTCACCGTCTTTTTTGAGTGCGAAGTTATCAAGCAGATAATATCCGTTTTGACCTGCAGGGAAAGCGAGAGTAGGTGCGATTATCGCTTCGATCGGAGCAAGAAGCGTTTCGGATATAGTATAGTCAAGAACGTAAACAGCATCTCGTCCGTCGTATCTTACGTAGTAGCCTGCGTCTGACGGAAGCGCATCGCCGATATACAGCTTATGCGAAACTCCATTTCTGCCCGTCAGTATATACCATGCAGGATTATCAAGCTCTGAAAGACCGTACTCTGAAAAGTTTTCGGTATAATCGGTGATCCGCTCCATAGCAAGTGTGTAGCCTGCCGCGGACAGAAGATTCTGGAAAACCTCCTTGCTGTATGCGGCAGATTTGTTACCCTTTAAGTAGAACGCGTCGTCCTCTTCATTGTATTCAAAACCGAAGTCGCCATGCTCATTATGAACGTCAATAGAAGCTATGTCGTCCTTTTTCAGATACTCCATAATAAGTATTCTGTTTTGAGGGCCAAGCACTTCTCCGTCGAGAAGCACAGGCAATTCTTCGGGTATTTCTTCGGTTTTTTCAACTAAAGGCTTAATAACGAAGAGATACGCAGACAAAGAGATCAGGGCAACAAGAAACACGATAATGAGAATTCTTGCCTGACGCCTGAAATCGTCGCGGCGCTTTTTCTTTGCGGTATATCTCGGCTTTGGCTCGTCGAATATACCATCGTTTTTTTTGTTGTTTTCGCTCATGCGTGGCGTCTCCTTATAAGAATTACAATGCAGAATATTATTGCGGTTATCGGCAGTATAAGTATTATGGCGAGAGACCAGTTTGTTGCCTCGCTTGCGGTTATGTCAAGAGAGGTGTCGTCAAACGGCTTGAGGTCAAGGTTTACGGGGATCCTCTCCTGCCCCATCTGCTTCATTGCGGCGTGAAGTATATCGCTGTTTGAGTATGCCTTCTGGCCTATATACTCGTTTGTTGCAAAATTTGTTGAGCCGCATGCAAGAACGAAGGAATATTTATCCTGATTGTCAATATACCTCATCTCGCTTGAAAGAGTCATAAGATTGAATCTTCCGCCGTCAACGAGGTTTTCATTCTCATCGCCAAGCATCGCCTTGCTTGAGGTCGTGAGTATCGGCGAAACACTTCTTGAGCCGCTTGTGTCAAAGAGAATATCAACAGGTCTTGCGTTCTTGACTATCGCTTTGGGCGGCTCTGCGATCTTGGTTATATCGCGTATAAGCGTTGCGCCCTCAGTTTCTCCCTTGGCGTACTCTGCAACGAGCGAGAGCCCGTCGGTTGTAAGCGAATGATTATAATCCCTGAGCGTGTGCTCGCCAAACGCGATGCCCCATTCTTTGAGGAAAGAATAAAGCTCTGGAAGCTCGGGTGTTTCAGGGTCGGCAAATACGGCAAGGCAGCCGAAATCATCAAGAAAATCGTCTATTTTCTCGATCTCCGATTTTTTACCTTCGGTATCGGCGCTTATTCCCTGGAAATCGTATATCGGGTCGTTTATTATAATAAATCGTGTATCATTGGGAATGTCGTTTTCTATAAGGTTTATTATGTTTACCTCATAGCCTGCATCGGAAAAGAGTGCCCACAGCGCCTCGTCAACAAGGCTTTCGCCGTGTCCCGTTGTAAACAGTGCCTTGGGGTTTTCGTCTGCCGTAACGCGCAGAATACCCGAGATAAGCTTGTATTCGCCGTTGTATGCCCACACATATCCCGATTCGTTATAGGTAAAGAAAGCGTTTAAGGTGTATACGATAGATTCCGAGCCGCTTTCAACGATAATGCTCTGGTCGGTTATTCTCGTGCCCTGAGTAGTCTTGTATTTTGAAACAGACGAGGGATTTTTATATACGTCAACGTGCTTGATGTTTATATTATCAAACTTAGAGGATAATTCAAGCGCGGTGTTATATACCGTTTTCTGATAAAGGTTAGACTGAAGGGAGTCAACGTCGTCGCAGAAAATGATGTTTACCTCATCGTCTATACCCTCAACGATGGCAAGCGCCTCGTCTGTGAGCTTGAACACGCTGTCTTTTGTCATGTCTATGTAAAGATAGTACTCGTGAGCAAGAGCCGTGATGATAATATTGAGTATAATAACTGCCGCTATAACGACTATTGTAAGCGCCATACTCATACTGCCGCGCTTAAACGAGCGGCTTTTGAAAAATGCTGAAATTTTGTTATTCATACTGCCCCTCCTGTTACGACCAACGGCGCTTTTCGTAAACGCGCACTGTTAAAAATAAAAATACAAAGCAAATAGAGAAGTAGTAGAAAAGCGAGCTTATATCAAGTATGCCGAACGTGAAGTTAGAAAAACGGCTGTATATCGATATCCAGTCTAAAACTGCGCGAACGGGATAAAAGTCGATATACTGGTTAACGAATGATATAACGAGCATAACTATAAGTGTGCCTATCGTGGCGATAGCCGCTATAAGCTGATTTTCCGTCAGAGATGATATAAACATGCCTATAGCAACGTAAGCGGCACCGATAAGAAGTATACCGATAGCATAGCTTACAAGAACTGCAACGTTAGGTGTGCCGAATCTGAACAGGGTATAGAAGTTTACACATGATACAATAAAGCTTCCTGCAAACATCGTATAAGCAGAGAAGAATTTGCCCATAACCATACCCGTCAGTGAAACGGGAGCGGTTAAAAGAAGCTGCTCCGTGCGTGACTTTCTTTCCTCGCTGAAGCTTTTCATCGTAAGCAGGGGAACAACAATGCTGTAAATAAACATTATCCCGATAAAGAACGTTGAAACACTGCTGCTTTCACCCATAAAGAGCGTGCATACAGAAAACATTCCGCCCGTAAGAGCTAAGAATACTGCTATGAAAACGTATCCGATAGATCCCGTGAAATACGAGAGCATTTCTCTTTTGTAAATAGCGATCATCTAATGCACCCCCTTATGCGTTATCATCGTCGTCCCATGAGGCACGGCTTGCTTTTTCAGTCTTGTAATTATTGTTATCAACGATCGAGATGAACACGTCCTCAAGCGTTACGCTCTGCTCTTCAAGTCCCATCAGAGGCCAGCCATGTTCTGCAAGAGAAGCGAATATAAGCTTTCTTACGTCAACGCCAACTTCGGTTTCAAGTGTGAAGATATAAACTCCGCCGTCTTCCTCTCCCGTGTGGAGAGCGCTCTTGATGCCCTCAAGCGATGCAAGCAGGTTTAAAACCTCGCCTCTTGGCCCTGCAACCTTTACGTTGTACTTCTTGTTTGCCTGAACGAATCTTGCAAGCTCGTCTGTTGGCTTATCTGCAACTATTCTGCCTGAATCTATAATGATGATTCTTTCGCATATAGCCTGTATCTCGGAAAGAATGTGCGAGCTTAAAATTATAGTGTGCTTTTCGCCAAGACGTCTTATAAGGCTGCGTATTTCGATTATTTCCTTGGGGTCAAGGCCGACAGTCGGCTCGTCCATTATGATTATCGGAGGATTGCCTATCAGAGCCTGAGCGATACCGACTCTCTGTCTGTAACCTTTGGAAAGGTTTCTGATAACGCGGTTTGCAACGTCTGTTATCTTAACGACAGAGCAGATCTCGTCGATATGCTTTTTGCGGCTGTATGAGCATTTTTTAAGATCGAATACGAAATTGAGATATTCCCTGACCGTCATATCTATGTAAAGCGGGGGCTGTTCGGGCAAATACCCTATCATTGATTTTACAAGTATCGGATCGTCAAGCACACTCGTGCCATTGATGTAAACATTTCCCGAGCTTGCCGAAAGATAACCCGTGATAATATTCATTGCAGTTGATTTTCCGGCGCCGTTCGGGCCGAGAAAACCAACAACGTCACCTTGATTTATCTCAAGCGATATTCCATCAAGAGCGTATTTTTGCCCGTAACGCTTGACGAGATTTTCTATTTTTATCATTTATGCATCCTTTCCGGCGCTAAAGCTATCATAGCACCCATTGTTCCTCTGTTTTCTTTATGATACCTGTGAGAAAAAAACTCATCGGGATTGCAACACGTGCAAAGTGTTGAAACGTCTATATTTTCTTCTTTTAAACCCGCTTCAAGCAGGGTAAGAAATATAAGCTTCTTTAAATTGGCTCTGTAAACGCCGCCATTTTCTTCTATAAATTTTTCGCAAAGAGCCGCCGGCAGAGCTTTGCGGCATAACTCTACAAAATCTTCGCCCACAGTATAACACGAGGCGCATATTCCCGGTCCTATCGCCGCCCTGATGCTTGAAATCTCGGCACCAAGTTTGCACATTTTATCAATGCAAACTGAGCTTATAGTACCAACGCTCCCGCGCCAGCCCGAATGTACTGCTCCGATCACGTTGTTTTTACTGTCGTGAAATAAAACAGGTATACAGTCTGCAACCCTGACGCATAAAAGCGCGCCCGGCTCGCACGATACGTATCCGTCAAGGCATTTGTCCGCCTTTTTGTAAACACCAAGCCCGAAATCATCTTTAGTTACAGTCATGACTTCGCTTGAATGCACCTGACCAAGCATTATACCGTTTTCGGGATTGGCGCAGATGCTTTTTGCAAGTATTTCAAAATTCTTTATAACCGTATCGTCATCGTCTCCGCGTCCGAAAGCAAGATTCATGCTTTTAGTGTACTTGCTGCGGCTGATACCTCCAAGACGAGTGGAAAATCCGTGAGGAGTTGTTATAAGTGTTGATCTGTAATGAGGTGCACCCGAAAGTGTGCATCTGTAAAACATATATATCCTCCAAATCAGAGTATTTCAAAAAGCTTTATCGGCTTTATAGCAGAGCCGTCTTCAAAATCCATTACCTCGCCAAGCGCGAAAAATCCACCTTTTCCGTATACTCTGAGCTTTGTGCCGACATCATAGCCGACACCGAGCTTCTTTTGGTATATCTCAGCTCCGTTTCTGCAAAGCCTTTCGTAAAATTCGGGCAGTCTTACAATGTCAAGCTCGTCAAACAGACTTTCGGTTGGCATAAGAAGGTTTGTTCTTTCGCAGTCGCTCATTTTTTTTATTTCATCAAGCGTATACGCGTTTTCAAGCGAGAAATTTCCCGATCTCTCGCGTCTAAGCGAGCTCATAACACCTCCGCAGGAAAGCTTTGAGCCAATATCTGCGCAAAGCGTGCGTATATACGTGCCCTTCGAGCAATCAACCGTCAGCATGTACTCGCTATCGCTTACGCGCTCGTACGCGATAGCATCAATATGTATCCTTCTGCTTTCGCGTTCTATCGTTATATTCTTTCTTGCAAGGTCAACAAGCTTCTGCCCGCCAACCTTGAGAGCACTGTACATAGGAGGAGTCTGCATGATATCCCCGATAAAACCTGATATAACCGAGCTGACCTGTTCTTTGTCGGGTATGTTTTTACTTTCTGTAAGTATCTTTCCTGTAATATCCTGGGTGTCGGTAGTAAGCCCAAGCTTCAGACCTGCCGTGTACCTCTTAGAATCTGATACAAGGTATTCGGCAGCCTTTGCCGCACGGCCTACAAGGATAACGAGTAATCCCGTTGCAAGCGGATCGAGAGTGCCCGTGTGGCCCACTTTTTTCGTGTTATAAAGCTTTCTTATTCTGCCTACAACGTCATGCGACGTTAACCCCTGCGGCTTATCTATAAGTAATACGCCCGATACCTCTGTCATATCAAACCGACCTTTAATTATTTTTAAGTGCTTCTTCTATATCTTTTTTTATGATCTTCACAGCTTCTTCAATACTGCCTGCAGATATATTACAGCCTGCGGCGCGTGTGTGACCGCCGCCTGCGTGCTTTGCACATATCGCGGCAACATCCACGTAGTCGTTCGAGCGAAGCGATATTTTATAGTCGCCCGTGTCCGAAACGCGCACGTACGCGCCTATCTCAACGCCCTCAACTTTTCGTGCAACGTTAACAACGTCGTCAAAATCCTCGTACGTAAGCCCCTCTCTTTCAAGAAGCTCGCGCGGTACGGATATTATCGCCGCCTTTGAGTTCGCAAAAACTTCGAGCCTCTGAACCCCGATCGCTTCTGCACGAAGCTTGTTTATGGGGAATGTATCAAATAACAGCCTCGATATAAGGGCCGTGTCTATACCCGTTTCGATAAGCTCTGCGCATATTCTGAGCGTGTCGGCGCTGGTATTTGCATATTTGAAATTTCCCGTATCAGACGCGATTCCTGCATAAAGCGGGAAGCTGATATCAGCATCTGTTTTATCGATAATGTTTCTTGCAACGAACTCATTTGCGATCGAGTATACTATCTCGCTTGCGGCAGAGGCATCTGCTTTCGTATACGTGCATTTTGCAAACGGAGTGTTTGAAATATGATGATCTATTGAAAGATCAACACGCTGACCGAATTTTTCCTCGAGCTTTCCAAGCCTTGACGATGATGCACAGTCAAGGCAGACTATATACGGGGAAATAAGACTTTCACCTGCATTTTCGGGAGTGTAAAAATCAAGCTCTCCAAGTATAAAGCGAAGCCTTTGCATTGGCGCTTCAGGCAGAAGTATCTTGACTTTTTTGCCTGCTTTGATAAGAAGACGCGCAAGTGCCGCCGTGCTGCCGAGCGCATCTCCGTCCGGGTTTTTATGAGTTAGCAAAATAAAACTTTCGTGCGATATTAACTTGTCGCAAACTGCGTTTATGTCACTAAACTGTATCATCATTTTTCTTCCTCGTTTTCAAGAGCCGCGCGTGCTTCTTCTTCGGCTTTTTCTGCAGCTCTGAGTTCGGGCTCTATCTTATTAAGGAGTTTTGATATATTAGCACCGTACTCCATAGACGTGTCTTCATAAAACTTTATTTCGGGAGTTATTCTCATATTAAGAGTTTCAGCAAGCCTTTTGCGGATAAATCCGACAGCACTTTCAAGCCCGCGTTTAACTTCCTTGGTGTCAGAGCCGAGCGCTGAAAAATATACCTTTGCAAACTTAAGATCAGGCGTTACCTCAGCGCCCGTTATGCTTAAAAATGCGCCCGATACTCTCGGGTCTTTAACTTCTCGTATAATAGTGGAAAGAGCCTTTTGGGTCTCGTCGTTTATTCTCGCTTTTCTGTATCCTGCCATTTTGAATACCTCTCTGATCTGTGCTCTTGATCTGTAAAACATATACATAATCAGTATACCACAAAAACGCATGAATTGCAACAAATTCACATTATTTTCAAATAATGCGCACTCTTTTTTCAAATTTGTTTTTACTATGCGCTATTGCAGAAAAGCAGTGCATACAAATGTTATCATATAAGGGGCTCTCCCTTCGGGAGAGCTGTCAGCGAAAGCTGACTGAGAGGGAGTTCCTCGGATCGACATCTTTGTTACAGTATCGCCCTCTCCGTCACGGCAAGCCGTGACACCTCTCCCTGAAGGGAGAGGATTATAGGGATTTTTATTGTGTAACACTCTGCGTTTGTTTTTTCATAAAAGAAAAAGCTGTGATACTATAAACCGTAAAGATTTATAATATCACAACTAAATCACTTTATATCAACCGTAACCTTTTTGCCGGTTGAATTTGCCGCAGCCTTAATAACCGTGCGGATAGCCTTTGCAATTCTGCCGTGCTTTCCTATAATCTTACCCATGTCATCAGGTGCAACCGAAAGCTCAAGCACGATAACACCGGGCTCAACTTCGTTTTCAGTTATGCTGATGCTTGAAGGGTCGTTTACGATAGGAGCAACCATGTCGCAAAGCATCTTTTTAAGATCGAGCATTATTATTTCTCCTTTTCACTCAGAGATGCTCAGTCAATAATGCCGTTTTTCTTGAGAAGGCTCTTTACTGTATCTGTGGGCTGTGCGCCGTTCTTGATCCAAGTCTTAGCCTTGTCTGCATCAATCTTGAACTGTGCAGGATCCACGAGGGGATTGTATGTGCCGATTTCTTCGATGAATTTGCCGTCACGAGGATATCTCGAGTCTGCAACAACTACGCGGTAGAAGGGGTTCTTCTTCATACCCATTCTTCTGAGTCTGATTTTTACTGCCATTTTAAATGACCTCCAAAATAAAATTATTTTTATATTAATCACCGTAAGCACAAAGCTTAGAACGGCATATTAAACAAACCTTTTTTGCCAAGCCTGCGGGCCATCTTGTTAGCTCCGGGGCCTGTGAACTGCTTCATCATCTTGCACATCTGATCGTACTGCTTTAAAAGTCGGTTAACGTCTTCAACTCTCATTCCCGAGCCCTGTGCAATACGCTTTTTTCTCGAAGCGTTTATAACAGACGGATTTTCGCGTTCATCCGGCGTCATTGAAAGTATGATCGCTTCAACTCTGCCGATCTGCTTTTCGTCTATATTCGCGCCTTTAAGATCTGACGCTTTAACTCCGGGCATCATGCCGAGAAGCTGATCTAGCGGACCCATCTGGCGAATCTGCGAAAACTGATCGAGAAAATCTGTCAGCGTAAACTTCTGTTCGCGCATCTTTCTTTCAAGCTCTTCGGCTTTCTTTTCATCGAAATTCTGCTGAGCCTTTTCTATAAGAGAGAGAACGTCGCCCATGCCGAGTATTCGAGACGCCATTCTGTCGGGATAGAACGGCTCTATCATGTCAAGCTTTTCGCCAACACCTATAAATTTAATGGGCTTTCCCGTAACGTGACGTACCGAAAGCGCCGCACCACCGCGCGTATCGCCGTCAAGCTTTGTGAGTATAACGCCCGTTATATCAAGAAGCTCGTTAAAGCTTTGGGCAACGTTAACCGCGTCCTGACCTGTCATTGAGTCAACAACAAGCAGAATTTCGGTAGCATCCGTTGTGGCCTTTATATCCTTGAGCTCCTGCATAAGCACTTCGTCAACGTGAAGACGGCCTGCGGTATCAATAAATACCATGTCGTGGCCGTGGCGCTTGGCATGCTCAATGCCCGCCTTAGCTATTTCAACGGGGCTTACCTTGTCACCCATAGAGAATACGGGGATCTCAAGCTTTTCGCCAACAACCTCAAGCTGCTTTATTGCCGCAGGCCTGTATACGTCGCAGGCAACGAGAAGCGGCCGCTTCCCCTGCTTTTTGTACATACCCGCAAGCTTTCCTGCATGAGTTGTTTTACCTGCACCCTGCAAGCCAACCATCATAACGACTGTGGGCGGGCGTGAAGATATCGTAAGCTTTGTATTCGTACTTCCCATAAGAGCCGTCAGCTCTTCGTTAACTATTTTGACTATCTGCTGGGCAGGCATAAGACTTTCAAGTACCTCAGCGCCAACAGCACGCTCTGTTACAGTCTTTATAAAGTCCTTTACCACCTTAAAGCTTACGTCTGCTTCAAGAAGCGCAAGCTTTATCTCGCGCATACCCTCTTTAACGTCTTTTTCTGTAAGCTTTCCTTTGCCTCTGAACTTTTTAAAAGCATCGGATAACTTATCTGCAAGGCTTTGAAACATTTAAGTTCCCCTTTTTATCAAATCTGTGAAAGGCGTTTTACGTCTTTGATTATATCGTCAAATTCAATCTCGCTTTGTGCACTGCCTTTGATCTTTGTAAGTCTTTGTGCTATTGACTCGCAGTTTTCGGATATCTCGATAAAACGGCTTGCAAGCCCGAGCTTGCTTTCAAAATCAAGAAGCTGCTTTTCGCTTTTTTTTACTATATCGCGGACACCCTGCCTTGTTATACCTATCTGCTCTGCAACCTCTGCAAGAGAAAGATCCTCATTATAATACAGGTCGAACACGTTTTTGCGCTGTTCTGAAAGTAGCTCTCCGTAAAAATCGAAGAGAAATCCGAGACTCAAATCCTTACTTTTCATATCCGCCTCATTAGGTGTAAAGTAAAACGCTTTACATAGTATATCACAAGCTTTTATAATTGTCAATACCTTTTTGCAAAAAAAGACCTGCCACACGGGCAGGTCTTCATATAAAGCTAAATTACTTAGCAGCCTTCTTCTTGGAAAGAACAACAGCTACGATAGCGATAACTGCAACTGCTGCAACAACAGCTATAATTATGCCAACGGGTGCGCCTGCTTCTTCAGCGGGAGCGTCAACGGGTTCGGTAGCGCTTGTGTCTTCTTCGGTAGCAGCCTCTGTGGGAGCTTCTGTATCAGCTTCTGTATCTTCAACAGCTTCTTCTGTATCAGCTTCTGTAACTTCAACAGCTTCTTCTGTATCAGCTTCTGTGTCTTCAGTAGCTTCTTCTGTATCAGCTTCTGTGTCTTCAGTAGCTTCTTCTGTATCTACAACAGCTTCGGTAGCAGCCTCTGTGGGTGCTTCTGTCTTAGCTTCTGTGGGAGCTTCGGTAGCAGCCTCTGTGGGTGCTTCTGTCTTAGCTTCTGTGGGAGCTTCGGTAGCAGCCTCAGTAGGTGCTTCTGTCTTAGCTTCTGTTACAACTGTGGGAGGAG
>JAZNJH010000011.1:0-27576 GCA_045577925.1 Eubacteriales bacterium | reverse complement strand
TTAGCAAGCTACGGAAACAACACCTTTGCATACAATGCAGACGGAATACGAGTACGTAAGAACAATACCACATATACCCTTGACGGAAGCAATATCATCAAGGAAAGCAGAAACGGCAACGATATCATATACTACTATGATGAAACAGGCGTATGCGGATTCTGCTACAATGGTAAGAACTACTTCTATGTAAAGAGCTTACAAGGTGACGTCACAGACATATATGATGAGTCCGGAGTAAAGTATGCAGAGTATGTATACGATGCCTGGGGTAATCATACGATAGTACTTGACACTAACGGTATTGGTACTGCCAACCCGTTCAGGTACAGAAGCTATTACTACGATACCGAGACAAAACTTTACTACCTAAAGTCAAGATACTATGACCCTGAGGTAGGCAGGTTTATTAATCAGGATGAAGCAAATAATCTTGATGCTGAAGAGTCAATACTTAGCTCTAATTTGTATACATATTGTGAGAACAATCCCACTAATATGTATGATCCTTATGGATATTCAGGTTTACTAGCAACAACTGGTAATGGTATGATATATAATACTTTTATAGTAGGTGTGTCTAATTCAGGTAATCCTGTAGGTTGGATTGTACTTGGAATAGCTGTAGTGGCAACCGTTGTTTATGTTGGATATCAAATCTACGAGTCAGTAAGTTTTGCTCAAAAGAATAATCCGGATCCTTACGCAAGACCTGGACAGAAAAAACAGGGACGTGAAAGAAAAAACAAAGCTCGTACAAAAGATAACTGGAAACCTAGATCTAAGCCAAAGAAACCCAAAAAACATACACCTGGAAATGATCATAGAAAATATTAATAGGAGATAAAATGCATATTTGGACAATTAATAATTGGGAAAAGTTCTTAAATGGCCATGACAACAGAAGAGGCCTACGATTTAGATATGATTCAAATGTCAATTCTGAAGTCAAAAACGCATGTAAGTGTTTTGCAGAATGGTTGAGATCAGAATATGTTTTTCCTCTAAGAGTACAGGTTTATATAAAAGATAAAATACGTATTCAAACAATGGATGGAGATAATGTGGTTGGTAGTTTTTTTGAGCCGTTTGATTATTCTGTTGAACCATATATTAGAATAGCTACAGGAGATTATGATGACTTGAAAATTTCGATTGGACGAGATAATGCACTAGCTACCATACTAGTATCAATTGCGCATGAACTTACTCATTATTTTCAATGGATTAACAATTTACAACTTACCTCCATTGGAAGAGAAAGACAAGCAACCCAATATTCACATTTTATAGTTGACGAATATGCAACGACTCGTGATCATCCTTGAAATTGTAAATCAATGTTTAAAGGATTAAAGCTAATCTCACATGCATGCACATTGTGTATTGCATACATGTCATATTTTTCCTTTTAGTTGAGGCGCCCTCCGCATTTCTGCGGAGGGCGTTTTCTATATACTCAAAATTTCTATGTCACATGACATAGATAGCTGTTAGTGCTTAACCAATGTATAAAAAATAATAAAAGAATTTTTTTAATTAGGACATATTTTGTCAGGTTTAAAATTTATAATGTGAACAGACAAAAAATGTCGATATTAAATTTTATTTTAAAATTATTATGGAAAGGAGAAAATATGCCTATTTTTTATGAGTATTTAGATGAACACTTGATGTCCGGTATGTATAAATATCAGTATGAGCAGTTAGATGAATTTAAAGCAAGGCTTGAAAAAGTGTGTTCAAAAAAGCAAAAATATTGTAGCTATCGGATAAACATACATTACTGTGATGAGCCAAACATTAACCCTACTAACAAAGAGTATGTTGTTTATTATTCAGATCTGAAAATTGATTTTACAAATCGCGATGAAACGGTTATAAAATTGAATGGAGAGCCATGTTCGTTTTCCAAAATTCTAATAAGTATAACATACAATCCTTTAAATCAAAAATACAAGGTTTTTATAAACGATGATTTTGATGATCTTTGGATAAACGTTAAAGAATGTATCACTAAGCTTAATGCAGCTAAAAAAACAATTGAAATAAAGGAGTAAAACAACTATGTGCAGATTAAAATCAGCAATTATTTTAAAGGACAGGATATTTATACCTGATTACGACAATCATAACAATATGCTTGACGAGCTTGGTATAGATGATTCAACATTGAATGCGGAAAGATTATTCGTTCGTGCAGAGCTTTCCCCCAAAAACGGAGATGCTTTTTCAGCGGTAGAATCATGGGAGTTTTGTGTAGACCAAGATATTCTACCGGATTGGTTTGTTGAGGAATATGAAAAAGAAAGAATGATTGACGCAGTTAAACAGTGGGCTAAGGGGCGTATACATATTGGTGAAAACGGACTTTTTCTTAGTGAGGGAAGCAATCACCATATTAAAGACTGCAAAAATGTTGAAATCAGAGGTACTGCAGCGGTAAGCAAGGTTTGCGGTGAGAGCATGGTGAGTAGTATTTGCCAAAGTGCAATTGTGAAAAAGATTTATGATAGTACTACAGTCAAAAATATTTCGGGTAGTGCTGTAATTCAGCATATTACCGACAGCGTTATAGTTGCGGATATATTTGAAAATGCGACTATAGACCAAATCAGCGGAAGTGCAAAGGTATCAAATATCAGAGAAAATGTTATGGTTAAGAATATATCTGAAAATTCAGAAGTGAAAAATATATTCGGATATAGTGATATATGGTATATATCCGGTGATTCAGTTGTGGGTAATATTTATGAAAACGCTAAAGCTAAAGAAATATTCGGAAATGCCAAAGTCAATAATATCAGCGGAAATGTATCTGTAAAACGTATATATGACAATGTTCAAATAGGGTATGTTTGCGCAAACGCAAATATTGCTAATATTTATGGTAATTGCATTATAAAACATATACTCAATGATGCAAAAATTAAAGACATATCGGATAATGCAACTGTAAATGAAATTTGTAATGATGTTGTTATTGAAAATGTACGGGGCGATGCAACGATAGTTGGATCAATCCGTGATTGGAACAATAAAGATAACGTAGTTTTATCCGATAATTCTGTTTTTAAGGATATTAAAGAAAAAGCAATATATTTTGCGGGTGAATGGAAGATGAAACTTGTTAAAAACGCAAAGAAGTGAGCTTGTATTTCTGCCGATATAACAAGGCTCTACTTTGTTAGTTTATTTATTTGTTAAACCAACGAGTCTTAAGTATTCTCTTTTTCCGTCCGAAACACGCTTATATACGAATTCGTACTCGCCGCAGGAATTCGTTTTATCGGTATTTCTGTCGAAAGCTTCGAGAATGCAGGTCACGCGCACTAAATCTCCGTCAGTGTGAGCAGTTATGTCCTTTGCGGTGTATCCCGTGGTGTATACACCACGTTCGTGCTCCATCAACAAGTGCTCGTCGGTAATCGTAAACTCCCGACTGCTATCGTCTATAAGGAACAGGGCGCCGTCCCCGAACACTTCAAACAAGACCCTTTCTATATCGTCAAGCTCAAAGCGCTCAAGGTAATGGTCATTCTCAAGCACGAGTGTTACCGAGTTCCTGTACGGGTGGAATGCGTCATTTCTGTATATAGCAAGTGTTGAAAGAAAATGCACCGCATCGAGATAGGTGTACTCGTATCCATTCTCAAACCACGTATTTTTCATTACGTTTTCCACAAGGTGGCGAGTCAGAGATGCCGCCTGCTTCTCGGGAGTTATATCTGCCATGTCTGAGACTTCGGGTATTTCTTCCATCGTCAACTTCAAAATTGCAATTCTGCCGTTAAATTCGATTATTATCCTGGAGTCGTAGGCAAATGCAGAGCTGTATTCGGGAAGATTGGTTTTATAGATAGGTTCAATCACCACGTTACCGTGTGTATCCATCAAACCTAACCTGCCTGAATAACGTGAATCGTCCTCACTTTTTACGATGTACGGAACCAGGCCGTTATACACGTTACCGATGCTGATAAGTGTTTCTTCACCCTTGTACTTTTTGAAGCCCTCAACATATTGGGGAAGCTTATAGGTTGTTTCCTGTACGAACAGATAAGTTTTTTTGTCAGAATCAGTGATGACACGCTCATTAGGATTAACAGACAGATACTTTCCATCGTTTGTCTTTACAATAGTATCACCGTTACTTGTGAAATGCGTCATTTCGGGATACGTACTGTCAAATACGCGGTTTCCTTTTGTGTCTATCGCATTATATTCTATGGTGATACCCTCATCAAGCTTATCGTAATAGTTTCCGTAATCGGGAAATACGGCGTAACCGTTGAAAAAGTATAGAGGAGTATCGTCAGACCAACGTATGTCTGTTATTACGTCGCATTCGAGGGTGATCTTTTTGCCATCCCACTCTGCGCTGACGGGCGCAGGCACGTCAGCGGTGTCAAATTCATAGTCGTCGGGGGAAAACGTATATTCAAATTCAACTGCTTGGGTAGTCGCTTCTTCGGTTTGCGCAGGTGAAATGACTCGGCACGAAGCAAGCAAAAAAAGTGTTAATATTGTAATAACCGGTATCAATACAATCCTAAACGTCTTTTTTAGCATAGCATAGTCTCCTTATGCGAGATACAATATATTCAACCACATTATATACTGTTTTTTTATTTTTGTAAAGAAAAATTTTTGTGGGGTTTACCAAAACAGAAAGAAGAAAAAATATGACGAGTTCAGAATACAGAAATACAATACAATGGACGCCACCGAAGAGATAGTTTTTGCCACACAAATCAATTTATCAGATCTTACATAAAAGCATCACTCGGAGATCTGACTGTTTGGTGTATAACGAAGAACATTACGGTGTGCTTATATATGCAAATTAACAATTTGTGTTATCCACAAGATAGAAAACTAAAATGCAAAAGGTGCCGTCACGGTAGTGATTGCAACTTTTAACTTGCTCTGCGTTTTTAACTTCTTACACAGCCCATAGAGACCTTTCTAATCATTCGCGGACTTGTTCATCCGATATAACTCGGTACACTTCTTTTGGCTGAGGAGCCTCTTCTGTCACAATTACATTTTCAATATTCTCTTTACGCCATTCGGGATTTAATAGGCATTTTCAAGATGAATTGTCAAGCTAAGTGCAACACTTTTTGATAGCATCTTGAAATGAATCCAAGGGATTATTGTAATTTAAAACCTTTTTAGGCCTGGCGTTGATCAACGCCAGGTTCTTTTTTAGAGTATTAGGACTGACTCTTGATAAGTTTCTTCCTTTCGGATAAAACTCTCGAAGGAGACCATTAAGATTTTCGTTAGTTCCTTTTTGCCAAGCACAATATGGATCTGCGAAATAAACGGAACAGTTCAATTCCTTTTCAATAGTTTGCCAATTGGCAAACTCGGTGCCTCGGTCACAGGTGATTGTCTTTACAGCTTCACTTGGTAGCTCTGCAAGCGCAGAAATTATTGCTTTTGCCATAGTATCAGCATTTCTGTTCGGCATCTTTACTGCAATGTAATATCTTGTCTTACGTTCTGCTAAAGTAGCAAAGCAAGCCTTTGATTTGCCTCTTCCTGATACCACCGTATCAGCTTCCCAATGACCGAACTCCTGCCTTTTATACACACTTTTATCTCGTTTCCTGATGGTCTTTCCAAGATTGAATTTACCACGGGTTTCTTTTTTACCGCGACTTTTTCCTTTTCTTCGCAGCACTTTTAAATTTACGTCAACATACTTCTCGTATATCCAACGATATATAGTTCTTGTAGAGGGCATTTTTAATTCACAAGGTGTATTAGCAATCTGCTCGGGAGACCAAGTCAAAAGAAGTTTTTCTTTTATGTATTCAATCTTTGCTTGATCTTGAAACATTCCTCTATGGCAATACGATCTTCTTAATAAATATTTCTTTTGAGCTGTGTGGGGATAGTATGCAGGTTTTACATTCATAAAGCTTTTGTTTCTCATAATTTCTCTTGATATGCTGCTGACATTTCTCCCCAACAATTCGGCTATTTTTCGATAACTGTATCCTTTATTGTAAAATTCCCGTAGACAACAGCGTTCTTCTATGCTAAAATGGTGATAGCTCATATAAATCCTCCTTGGTTTTTTGTTTTGTGGTTATTACAATTATACCATAGATTTATATGGGCTTCCTTTTTTATTTACTGTTGCACTTGATAGTATATCTCACCTCAAGACGTAAAAGCCGACGGCTATTGCCGTCGGCTTGTTTGCTATCTTATTTGCTCTTTCTGCGGTCCTGGTCAAAAGCTGGGTTTGTCATATAGAAGTTTTTGCAGTCAAGCTTATCCTGAGCTATGCGGAGTGCATCACCGAAACGCTGATAGTGTACTACCTCACGCTCGCGTAAGAATTTGAGAGGATCGCGCACGTCAGGGTCGTCAACAAGTCTTAAAAGATTGTCGTAGGTCGTACGTGCTTTCTGTTCTGCTGCAAGGTCTTCATGAAGGTCTGTTAGAACGTCGCCCTTGGATGCAAATGCAAGTGCGTCAAACGGGAAGCCCGATGCAGCTACCGTGTATATACCTGTTGTATGGTCAACAAAGTAGGGAGCGAAGTCGCTCTTTGCAATTTCGTCAACAGAGAGGTTGCGTGTTAGCTGATAAAGTATAGCCGCTACCATTTCAAGGTGCGCAAGTTCTTCCGTACCCACATCTGTTAAAATACCTGTTACTTCTGAGTAGGGCATTGCGTAACGCTGGTTGAGGTATCTCATTGATGCGGCGAGTTCGCCGTCAGGTCCGCCTAGCTGGCTTATAATAAGCCTTGCAAGCTGGGGATTGGGATTTTTTATATTTACAGGATACTGTAATTTCTTTTCATATTGCCACATATTATGATGGTTCCTTTCTCAAAGCCTCTTAGTTAAGCTTATCGTTCTGCCAGGGCCACGGGTGGTTTACCCACTGCCATTTGCCGTTCTCGGTTACCGTATCAGACATCATTGATACGGGTCCGTGCTCGCGTTCATACATTTCGAGTTCTTTTTCATACTGTGCTTTCATCTTATTATAATACTCTATCGCACGGCGGTCATTTGGATGTCCGTCTAAATAAAGCGAGGTTTCAACCAGTGCAAATGAAAGCGCATGAAGCTTGGAATTTCTCTGTGTCATTCTCTGCATCCTCCGGTTACTTTCGCGCCGTAGAACGGTTTATCAAGCGCTATGAAAAGAGTGCCTGCCGCAAGTCCGTCTTCGGGATTGTACATGCAATCAAATTCATGGTCGGGTGAATATACCATTGCAACTGCCACGTTTTTATCGAATCTTGGCATTCTGCAATTTTCAACTCTGCAGGAGCTGTTGTTTGAACTTTCGTTATTGCAACCGTTATTATTGCAACTGTTATTACTGTTATTGTAACAGTTATTGTTATTACAACCGTTATTGCAACCATTGTTATTGTTGCAATTCTGGCCGTTGTCATTGTTACTTTGTCTGCATCTGCAGCCTCTGCCTAAACCCATGGTGAGATTTTCGATAAGCTCAAGCTCATCATTTTCAAAGCCGTAAGGCCAACGCGGTCTCTTATCTGATTCCATTTTAAATCTTCCTTTCGGAAAGTATATTTTATTCTGCGGATAAAACTTTTTTATACAGGCATTAAAGAGGTTATTTTCTATGGTCAATTTCTACAAAAGAATTCACATTAATAAGGGGGAAATTACCATTTAAAGGTAAAAATGTTCCTCTTAATGCCTCTATAACAGTGTATGCAGACAAATTAAATTTGTCGAAATAAAAATTTTTCGGTCAAAATAAAAAAACTTAATGTCAAAAAAGCTTTTAGTTATAAGGAATATCAGGAAGAACTTGCAAAATAAAAAAAGTAAATGTTAAAAATCGTCAAAAGTGATAATTTACAAATCGGAAAATTTGAAGTATAATAGAAACTGCCGTATTACCGTGATACGGCAAAAAGGTAGCCTACATATGTTCACAGTGTTCGTTTTGCGGGATGTATGAAAAGGTTATTTTGGGCAGTCGGAATCGGATGTGGGGTATCAATCTTATGATATTAACGCACAAACGCGCCGACTGCTTTCGTTTTTCTTCTAAAAGCGCTGAAAAGGTTGACAAAAATCTGCCAGTGTAGTATAATATTACGGTATTGAAAGGATATCTGCTCCCTCTGGAGATGATGTCCTTATTTAAAGGAAAGGAAATTTTAAAATGAAAAAGCAATCAACGAATGTAATTGCATTTATAGTTGCTCTGGCTATTATCGCCGCGCTTGTTTGTATCGCAATTTTCGGTATAGGCAATATGCCCGGTGTTTTTGAAGAGGGCGGAGTAACCAAGGGCCTTGACCTTGTGGGCGGTTCGTATATCGTATACGAGGCTGACGTTGAGGGTGCACCTTCGGCAGAGGATATGGCAACGGTTAAGTCTATGATGCGTAACAGACTCGACTCTCTCGGATACACGGAAGCAACAGTTGCTCTTTCGGGCGACAACCGTATATCTATTGAGATCCCCAGCATTACAAATCCTGAGGAAGCAGTACAGAAGCTTGGTTCAACAGCCGTTTTGATGTTCTGCGATGTTGACGGTACGGTTTGGCTTGAGGGTACTGATATTGAATACGCAAGCGCTATGTACGGCGCAACAGACCAGAGCGGTATTGCATCAAACTTTGTTTCTCTCAAATTAAAGGACGAGGCTGTAAGCAAGTTTGCTGATGCAACCGAATCTGTTTCAAAGAGAACTGATGGCAGCAACATTCTCTTTATCATACTTGATAATGAGGTAATATCATACCCGATGGTTGATCAGAGAATCAGCTCGTCTGACGTAATTATTACAGGACAGTTTACACCTGAAGATGCAAAGTGGCTTGCAGACCTTATTTCAGCAGGACAGCTTCCGTTTGCACTTAAAGAGGTTCAGCTTGAGTCTGTCGGACCGACACTTGGCGAAAAAGCGCTTAACACAAGCCTTTTTGCAGGAGCTATCGGACTTGTACTCGTTATGATATTCATGATAGTTTTCTACAAGCTTCCCGGTATCGTAGCATCTATTGCACTTATTGCATATTCAGCTATAATGGGTATAATCCTTGTGCTTGGTAACAGCTTTATAAATCTTTCGCTTCCCGGTATTGCAGGTATTATCCTTTCTATCGGTATGGCGGTTGATGCTAACGTTGTTATATTTGAAAGAATCAAGGAAGAGCTCAGGCTTGGCAGAAGTGTTGGCGCTGCGTTCACAGGCGGTTTCAAGCGCGCTTATACCGCTGTTATCGACTCTAACGTAACAACTCTTATTGCGGCTGCAGTGCTTTGGTATTTTGGAACAGGTACAGTCAAGGGCTTTGCAATAACACTCTTTATCGGTGTTGCGCTTTCTCTTATCTCTGCTGTACTTATCACTCGCTTCCTTCTTGCAAGAATCATTGGCATGAAGGTTGTAAACAAGAAATATTACGGTGCGTAAAGAAGGGAGAGTAAAAAAATGAACAATTTTGATTTTATTAAAAACAGAAAAGCTTTCTTTATAATCGTTGCCGTAGTACTCGTTATCGGATGCGCGTCGTTCATACTTCGCGGATTTAACGTTGACATTGACTTTGTTGGCGGTACAACGATACAGCTTGATATGAATCATGAGCTTAATGCGGGAGATCTTGATAACATAAAGGCTTCAATTTCAGCTATGGAAGTTGGCGATAAGCCTGACAAGCTTTATTATTCCGAACCTGCTACCGAAGAAACCGAAGATCCTGATGAAGCAGAATCAGAAGTGGCAGAAGATGTTCAGGCAGAAGAAGCAGAGGTTATTGACGAGGCAGAAACCGCCGAGGCTGAGAAGAAAACTGAAGCTTTAACAGAAGAGCTTCCCTCGATCCAGGTAAAGCCTCAGGTATCAACAATACAGAAGGCAGGAGAGGGAACGCAGGTTATAATCAAGCTTCTTGAGATCGACTCTGTTACACGTGATGCAATGTGCAATATACTTGCCGCAGAATACGGCCTTGATCTTACAGTTGACCTTATGGGTGTAACTAACGTAGGTGCATCCGTTTCAGCTGATTTAAGAACTGCGGCTATAATAGCAACTCTCATTGCTATACTGCTTATGCTCGTTTATATCTCTTTCAGATTTGAGATACTTTCGGGCCTTACAGCAGTTATCTGCCTCGCGCACGATATATTTGTAATGTTTGCTGTATATTCGCTTCTCCAGATACCGCTTAACAGCACTATGATAGCGGCTATCCTTACGATTCTTGGTTACTCTATCAATGCAACGATCATCGTATTTGACCGTATCCGTGAAAACGTGAAGCTTAACAGTAAGGACAAGTTTGAAGAAAACGTTGACCGTTCTATCAAGCAGACTCTTACACGTTCTCTCAACACAACTCTTACAACACTCTTTACTATAGGTATGGTTTATATTCTCGGTGTTGACTCTATAAAGCAGTTCGCGCTTCCTATAATCGTAGGTATATTTGCAGGACTCTTTTCATCGGTATGCCTTGCAGGTAATATCTGGGCAATACTTAAGAAGGCGTTTAACAAGAAGAGAGTTTGAAAAACTATACTTGTAATTAAAACTTAATAAAAACGCAGTGACGTCTATGTTTTTCGTCACTGCGTTTTAATAAAGAGGTTATTATGATACCTGAAATCTTTGAAAGAGAAGCGCTTCTTATAGGTGAAGAAAACCTTAAGCGTCTGATGAAATCCTCGGTTATGGTGTTTGGAGCAGGCGGAGTCGGAAGCTTTGTTATTGAGGGGCTTGTGCGCGCCGGTATAGGGCGCATTATTGCCGTTGACAACGACGTTGTCAGCATAACTAATATAAACCGTCAGCTTATTGCGGACACAACAACAGTTGGAGTTGCAAAGACAGAGGCGGCTCGAAGCCGAGCAATTAAAATCAATCCCGAGATTGATTTTGTGTGTGAGTGTATTTTTGTAACGCCCGACAATGCAGACGAGCTTATAAAGCGCCATATGCCCGATTATATAGTTGACGCTATTGACACGGTAAGTGCCAAAATAGCAATAATTGAGTGCGCTGATAAGCTTGGTATAAAAATAATATCTTCTATGGGCACGGGAAATAAGCTTGATCCTGAAAGGCTTAAGATTGCGGACATATATGCTACAAGCGTGTGTCCTCTCGCCCGTGTTATGAGAAAAGAACTCAAAGATCGCGGTATAAAAAGGCTTAGTGTTCTTTATAGCGACGAAGAGCCGATAAAACGCGCAGACGGAAGTGCTCCGGTTATCAAGGACAACGGCCGCAATGCACCGGGGAGCATATCGTTCGTGCCGTCCGCAGGCGGACTTATAATTGGATCAAAGGTAGTTCGGGATTTAATAATCACCAAAAAGTGACTTGATAATATAAAACAGCAGGAATTGTAATTTCCTGCTGTTTTTATTACATTATTGACTGTGAATTTATATAAAGTCTGAATCTCAGACCAAGCTTTTCAGCAGCCTTTCGGCACATTACCATGCGACCGAGGAATATTTCAAAATAATCCATAACAGGGCTGATGTCTGTGTCTATTTCAAGCTCAAGTGCAATTTCAGTATGCTCGCTGTTTACTGTAAGCTTTGAGCTTGATACCGAGTAGTTAACTCTGTCGTGAATGTCGAATGTTGTAATATCATTATTGCGCACTCGGCTTCGGCGCACGTCGCATTTGTCGGCAAGTATAAGTGCCGCCGCAACGTCGTTTACCGCAACGCCTGTACCTTCGTCGTGATTGCCTATCGCCGTTACAATTGTAGCAATATCTTCAGCCGGCATTTCCATATGGTCGAGTATTCGAAAAGCCATGATAGCGCCGCTTTGCGAGTGGTCTATCCTGTTAACAAGATTGCCTATGTCGTGCATATACCCCGCGATTTTGGCAAGCTCTATTGTATGTTCATCAGCACCGAGAGTTTTAAGTATATATTCGGCATCCTTTGATACCTTACCAACGTGAGCAAAGCTGTGCTCGGTGTATCCAAGAGCAAGCAGGGACTTATCTGCAAGCGTTATAAATGTGTTTATGTCCTTGTTGTTTTTTATTTCTTCAAAAGTTACCATATAAATCCTTATGAAATATTATTTTGCAGTATTAAAGGTGTTTTGTAACTACGGTTATCTTACTACAAATGCCGTGGGTATACGTCGCTCTCCTACTGCTGAACCGAGCGAATTAACAAGCTCGCCTTCATAAAAGAGCATTGATGATGAACCGCCGTCGAGATTAGCTGCATTAACAGCACCGTATTCTTCCATTATCTGCGCAAGATCGGCGTAAGATGCACCGAGGCTGTGCGGCTGACGTCCGTCTATAACGAGCACGAGTATTGCTCCGTCAGCTCTTTGTCCGATTGCCGTACGCGGATTAAGACCGCCGCCCGAGCCGGAGAGTGGAGCAACCACACCGTTTTTAATGAGCACGGGGCCGAAGCTTGCAGCTTCAATTATACCTGCATCTAATGCCTGTGAGCCCGACATATTGCCTACGATAAGCTTGTGATCCTCATCAAATCCGATAGTAGTAGGGGCGTACCAGTCATATTCACACAGAAGCTCGCCGTCACGTATAGTAACGCCAATTGGCATGCCGCCGTTGCCCTGGCCTAGGTTGTCAAGAAAACCGCCGCCGTTGAATGCCGCTATAACGCCCTCTTCATTAGCAAGCTCGCTTAGCATAAGACCGTTTCCCGTTTCGGAAATAGTGCTGACAAATTCGATCGATACACGCGACGGATCGTCAACTATCATCATTTTTCCGCAATATGTCTCACCGTATACGTCTTCAAAGGTAATACCGGACGATATGTCTCCGTTTTCATTTGCATTATTCTGAGGGATGTTTATTTCAACGTCTGCAATAGTTGCTATGTACTCGTTATACGCATCAGCGTTTGAATTTGTTATTTCATCAATTTCTTCATCGCTGAAAAATGCGCGCGGGATAAACTTCATGGCGCTTGTTTCCATAAGACTGCTGACAAGCAGGTTTCTCATAGTGTCTGACGGTCCTTTGAATACCGTTGCAACCGTGCATATAAGAAACGTCAATAAACAAAATATGATAACGAACAGTACTGTAAGAGTACGCGTTATAATTTTTAATGCTTTGCTTTTTTTCATTGTGTTTTTTACCTTTATTGCTTTTTGTTTTTAGAAAATACCCAACCGCGTTGAATTCGGTAACTGAAGAGGGCGAGGATACAGTCTGAGATAAATTTACACATTGTCAGAAGTATTCCCTCGGATATCGATAAAATGTCTGATAAGATAATTGTAAGAACGGCGGATATTCCCGTTTGTACTATACAAAGGGTATAGTAACGGATTGCCGTTGAAACAGTTGATTCGTCGCTTGAAAATACAAGCTTTTTATTTGTGAAAAAGTTAAAGATCGAAGAGAAAAATCTTGCAAGATACGTGCATACGGGAACAAGGATCTCTTTCGATGGGATCGGAAGTATATGAGTGAAGAGCCAGAAAAGCCCGTTGTCTATGATGAACGACGCTATGGCAGAGCCTGCAAAAGCGAACAGTTGCTTATATATCATAAACGAATCGCGCAGAGGATGAAAATGTGTTCCGGAGTTGTTTTCTATGTATACAGTCTCTATTTTTACTTCCTTTATGCCAATATTTGAGCGTGAAGTTTCAAGAAGCATGCATGTTTCATATTCAAATCTTTCACCTTCTACCTCTATAAAAGCAGGAATTGAAGATAAACCGACAGCGCGGAGCCCTGTTTGCGTATCGCTTACACTCACACCGCATAACAGTTTCATGAAAAGCGCTGTTATCCTGTTGCCCCACTTGCTTTTCGGGGGAACGTTCTTCAGACTGAAATCGCGAACGCCGAGTACAAGCTTGTCGGGATTTTCTATAAGCGCACGAGCCACGTTCACGGTGTCTTGTGTAGTATGCTGACCGTCGTCATCAAGTGTAACGATTCCAACGTGATCACCGGGGTTATCGAGGAAATACTGCATTGCAGTTTTTAGTGCGCGCCCTTTTCCGCGGTTTATTTCGTGAACTAAAACCTCACATCCGTATTCCGATTTAAGCGAGTCGAAAATGCATGCACATTCTTCACGGCTTCCGTCGTTTACAATTATAAAGCGGTCAAATCCGGCGTCACGGCAAGATTTTACAACGTCGAATATTTTTTCGCTTGGATTAAGCGTTGGTATTACAACAGTCACATTAATCATTACGATCACCTGAAAATTATAAGTTTTTCATCTGAATGTTATTACATCATAATTTTTAACAAAACACGAGTGCACGGGAGCGGGGCATGAATATTTATAAATAAAAAGCGCCGTTTGCCTGTCCGTGCTACGGACATTGTATCACAATTTAAGTTTAAAGTCAAATAATATTACATAAAAATTCCCGACAAAAGCTATAAGCTTCTGTCGGGATGAATTTTTACTTAGTCAACGAATACAGTTGCAACAGACCAGGGGTTGATAGAGGGAACCTTAACGATATAATCATCGCCTGACTTCGTGTAAGAAAGCTTCTTTTCGCCGTTGTACTGGCTCATAAACGTGAAGTTTTCGCCTGCGGGATTTCTTATGAGAAGCTCAAGCTCTCCGCTTTCGCCAACCGTGCAGTTTGTAAGCGATACAGAAACTGTCTTGCCTGTTTCGTTGTGCTTACGGGGCATAAGAACTGCAGGGAAGGGAGTGATAAGCTTAGAGCAGATCGCGTTACCGCTGATGTAATCACCTATATTCAGTACCTGGTCACGCTTGCTTGCCGGCATTACACCCTTCCAGGGAGCGTATCCGAGAGCCGCCCATTTAGCACCCTTAGGTGTTGTGAATACAGCTTCTGCAATACCGTAAGGATATTCAGCATCATCAAGGAAAGCAGGCAGGCCTGTTACTGCTGTTGCCACGTATGTACCGATGATTTCGATAGGTGCACTGCCTTTTATAAGTGTATGGAATACGTTTCTTGCAGGAAGAAGTCCGCTCATCTTGTACCTTGTATTAGGCTTTGTGTTAACAGCGTGATCTGTAAATTGTTCAGCTATCTTGAATGAATCGAAGAAGTCGATCTGCTTTGCTTTGATTCCAAGATCAAAACCACGATTTGTGATTATTTCAATGGATTCGCCGTCTGCAACAACGTTCTGTGTGAGCAAATACTCGATTTCTTCGTTTGACATCATCTTTGTTATTTCTGCATGGAGGAAGAATAGAGAAGTGTCATTGTGGTCGAAAGCTATCGGTATAGCGTTGCGGAGCAGGGGCTGCGGTTCGTAATAGTGCTCATCGTTGAACTCACTCATATCAGCATCAGGCGCAAGCTCTTTTTTCCACATTTCTCTTGACATGAAGAACTGGAAGCCCGACTGATGCGAAACCTTGTTGTAATCAGAAAGCTTATCCCAATATTTGCGGTGTTTAGCAAAAAGTTCAAATTCAGAGTTATAAAACTCCTTAGGTTCTCTTACGTCCATAAGCATTGAATAACTCATATCTGTATTTCCGTTTGCGAAATAGTATGAGGTCTCAAATGCCGTGCCTGCAGGGCTCTTTCCAAACACTGCGAAAGGAAGATTTTCAATCTCAGGACACTTACACTTAACGTATTCGGGAAGAATAGAGTTCATCCAGTTTATTTTAAGCGATTTTTCAATAAATGTATTGGGATCGTGGTCATTGTAAGAACCGTCACCCGAACGTGAAAGCGGAACCTTGCCAGTTGAATCCATCATTGCTTTGAAGAGGAAGTCATATCCGTATCCGGTGTATGCACCGTGAGGGCAGTACTGAAGTCCGAGAGCTGTGTCGGGAGAAATTTTATGTATGGTGTCTCCGATCATATACATGAGATCGTAAAGGCCTTCGCGAAGGAACGTGATAAAGTTTTCGCGCCATTTAAGATCGCCGTGAAGAATTTCGTTAACAAGAGTCTCTCTTGTGAAGGAAGACTTGAATTCGGTATTAAACTCGTTTATGCAGTTGTCGCAGAAGCAACCAAAGTGAACAGGGAGGTGGTTGCTCATACGGATGTCGTCGTCAACCCAGACGCAGTCGGGCTTGATTTCGGCATAGTATGATACTTCTTCCTTGATATAGTCGCGTATGAACTGACCGCGGGGACAGAAGCAAACTTCTGCAACAGTACCGTCGTGGCCTACCATTCTCTGTACGGGCGAACCCTCAAAAAAAGCGCCGCTGAAGTCGCCGCCTGAAGCATACTGACCATGACCGAGTGAATTGCTTAACTGAAGTGAAACGCTAATACCGTTCTTTCTGAACTTTTCAGCGGCATCTTTCCAATGGTCAGCCATTTTTCTGTGCTTTTCAAGCTTCGGATAACCGTAAAGGGTAGGAAGCCACACGTTGTCGCACGAGCCAGGATTTTTTACTATCATGTCTATATAGTCGTCCACATACTCGTCGGTCATATTAGTACCGAGTCTCTGCATAAGTTCCATAATAACACC
Organism: Eubacteriales bacterium; assembly: GCA_045577925.1. Classification (GTDB taxonomy): domain Bacteria; phylum Bacillota; class Clostridia; order Oscillospirales; family CAG-272; genus UBA4717. The sequence continues at coordinate 11,114 of JAZNJH010000011.1, read as the reverse complement.
TCTTGTGTATGTACTTAAAATTTACTTTGTTTTCCTTAATGTAATACATTACTACAAAGTTTAGAAAATTATATCATACCCATTTGTAAAAGTCAATAGAGCTGCCAAAATTCATCCTTGAAATAATCGTGCTGATATGCTATACTGAAACAAAGCAAAGGAGTGTCAGTTTTATGATAACACCGAATATGAATTACGCTTATCTTAAGGATTCATACCTCTTTTACAACATAAAGCAAAAAATAAATGCGTACATAGAAAAGCATCCCGATCATTGCTTGTATAAAATGGGCATAGGTGACGTTTCACTGCCGCTATGCGAAGAAGTAATAACTGCACTTCATAATGCAGTTGACGATCAGTCAGAAAAGGAAAGCTTTCACGGATATATTCCCGAGTGCGGTCTGCCGTCTTTAAGAGAAAGTATCGCACGACACTACTTAAAGTATTCTGTAAAGCTTGACTCTGACGAAGTGTTCGTTTCAAGCGGAGCGAGCGATGAGCTTGGTGATATTCTCGATCTTTTTGATAAAAGTAATAATGCACTTATAATTGAGCCTGCATACCCTGCGTATATAGATGCAAGTGTTATAGCAGGCAGAGAAATTTTAAGGCTTGAAGCCGGTATGGACAATGACTTTCTGCCGCTTCCTGCTGGAAATGTGAGTGCCGATATTATCTACATATGTTCACCGAATAATCCGACTGGTGCGGCATATGACAGACGCGGACTCAAAGCATGGGTCGACTATGCCAATAAGCAGGGCTCGGTAATACTTTTTGATGCGGCATACGAGGCTTTTATAGAAAATAGCGATATACCCCACAGTATTTTTGAAATTGACGGTGCAAGAACGTGCGCAATAGAGATATGCTCGCTTTCAAAAACTGCAGGATTTACGGGCACAAGATTTGGATACACCGTTATACCGAAAGAGCTTGAAAGAAACGGTATGAGTTTTAACTCTATGTGGGTAAGAAACCGTACCACTAAGACAAACGGAGTTTCTTATATCATACAGAAGGGCGCATCGGCAGTATTTACACCTGAGGGGCAGAAACAGATACACGATAATATAGAAATATACAAGAATAATGCACGTATTCTTACAAGCGCACTTGATGAGCTTGGTATATGGTATACGGGAGGTAAGAACTCACCGTATATCTGGATGAAATGCCTCGATAATATGTCAAGCTGGGAGTTTTTTGATTATCTGCTTGAAAAAGTGCAGGTTATAGGCACACCCGGAGCGGGCTTTGGCGCCTGCGGAGAGGGCTATTTCCGCTTTTCCACCTTTGGAAGCAAAGAGGACACAGAAGAAGCGGCAAAAAGGCTTATGATTTTGCTGAAATAAAAAACGACAGGTTTTAACCTGTCGTTTTTTGCACAGAAGGAAGCGTACATATACCATTAACGGCAAGGAAATGACCGGGTACGAGGCATCTCAGACTATGCCCAGACTTGAAAGCGAGGCGCGTAATCAAAAGAGCATAAGAGAAACGGCAATGTGTCAAGCAAGGGTGTTGTGCTTAATATTGACTCGCCGAGAGCATTAAATCGCATTGTAGGTCACGAAATAACACACGTTCTCGAAGGAACTGAAGCATATGGAGCGCTGAGAGAAGCACTGTATGCGTATGCTGAAAGCAAGGGCGAACTTGCAAGCAGAAAAGCTGATTTAGCCGAACTGTACAATGGTATAAACGCCGACATTGATGCGGAACTGACTGCTGATTTAGTTGGCGATTATCTCTTTACCGATAAGGATTTCATTAACAAGCTGACCGGTAACAGACCACTGTTCCAAAAGGTTTGGGATGAAGTCAAATATCTGTGCAAGGTAGCAACAGGCAAGGAACTGACCGAAATAGAAAAGGTCGAGAGAGAGTTTGCAAAGGCTTGGAAAGAACAGGGACAGACTGCTCAGAGCGAGGAAAGTGGAAAAGTTAAATACAGTTTGAACATTAAGCACACAGACGGCACGATTGAGAAATTGGCTAATGCAAGGGATTTGACAAACGAACAAGCTATAAGTTACCTCAATCAGGCAAAGTCGGGAAAATTAAAGTGGAACACATATATCCCTGTGAGAAAAGACACACCACAAGTGATTATCGACACCTTGAAAAAGGCAGGGGAAAGTGTAGATAACCGTTCTTTGGTAATGCAGGTGCGTAAAGCACAACAAGCTATGGCTAAACAGAACAAGAGCGGTAGAAAAACAGCACACGGAAACAATGCAAGAGGACATGCATTGACCCCTGAAGAAGTTGTGGAAATAATCAACAATCTTGACAATCCTAATACAATAATACTACAAACAAATCGCTATAATGGGGAAGGAAAACCTTTGCCAAACAATGTAGCTGTCTTTGTTGAATATAATAGCAATGGCAATGAAGGAATGGCAGTAATTGAGTTTGAAAGCTCTATTGATGATGAATTTGTTGGTAAGGAATTTGGAGATACGGAATTTCACACTGTTGTAACCTTGTTTGAGCCTGATACAGTGCGAGAAGGTATCCCATTTGATTATGCAGAAGAATTATTGTTAAACCCTAATAATTACGAATTAGAAATAGGGAAAAGGCAACCCACAGAAAGTGCCATCGGGAAGAAACATCCCAACACTTTAAGCGAATCGCCTTTATCCAATGATATTGTAACACAAAATCCAGAAAAGTCAAGAGAAAACACAAATTTTTCCGTTTCTGTTAATGAAAATCCTACGGTAGACCCCGATATTCGTTATTCCCTTTCCAACGAAGGCGAAGATATAGCACCTATCGGCAACTACAGTACACCATTGAATGAAACTGCACTTGAACAGGATATTGCACCTGTTGCGGAAAATGCAACTGCACTTGAACAGGATATTGCACCTGTTGCAGAGGGTGTTGCAGAAAATGCAACAACTACTGATGACAATGTAGCTCCGGCAGAGCAAACAGTAGACGAAAAGATTTCATCCAAGCTACAGAACTTGCAGACGGAACTTGAAAACAACAAGAAGTTGCGTGATGAGTCTAATGCTGATTTTGATTCAGAGATTGCAAGGCTACAAGCTGAGTATGATGCGAAGAAGAACAAAAACTCCAAAGCAGCAAATAATATTCTTCGCAGAATTAAGAGAATGCAAAGGCTCAAGGATATATCCGTAATGGACATATCCCCTCTTTTTATCTTAGACTACGTTTGATTTTCTGACAACTTTTTGACAACCATCAGACAACTTTTAATGCCGTTTTTTTACCATTTTTCACTTGCCGACAACAAGCAAAAAGCCTTGCAACTGCGCCGAAAATGGCGTGGTTACAAGGTTTTTTAGATGGCGGAGAAGGAGAGATTCTCTAGGCTTCTGCGCGCAGAAGCCGTCGCACCTCCAAAACATAGTCGTCTCACGACCTGACCCGGTCGTGATACTCCTTGTTTTGTCACTCGCTTTTGCTCGCTTGATCCGCCACCGGCGGCGCTCGCAAAGCTCCCTCTCGCGCCGTACCGTTTCTCGGTTCAAATCTCCCCGATAAAAAATAGACAGCCCGAATGGACTGTCTATTTTTGGCGGAGAAGGAGAGATTTGAACTCTCGCGCCGGTAAACCCGACCTACACCCTTAGCAGGGGCGCCTCTTCGGCCTCTTGAGTACTTCTCCGAATTTATTATATATGAACGGCTTTCACCGTTGTTTTCGTATGGCGGAGAGGAAGGGATTCGAACCCTTGTGGGCTTGCACCCAAACGGTTTTCAAGACCGCCTCGTTATGACCACTTCGATACCTCTCCGTATTTTGCATTATGAGCGGCACCTTTATGTGCAGCCTTTTATCTGCGACAAGACTTATAATACCATAAATTATTCTGCTTGTCAATACTTTTTTTGATTTTTGAATCATTTTTTCCTTGTAGTTTTAGCCATTTGTATATTTCGTATGTTATATATGTATTATGTCTTGTTTTCTTATACTTTATCTCTTTTTTAAACAAAAATGAGAATTTTTTATTTTTGCTATTGCTTTTTTTGCCGAGTTGTGTTAGAATACTCATGATGTGTACAAAAATAATCACAATTTTAACCATCGCGGAGGTTTAATTTTAAATGGATATGTTAATGACAATTTTAGGCATTGTTCTTTTGGTTGCCGCTATTTTCCTTGTAATTGCAGTGCTTATGCAGAGCAGTAAGTCTCATAAGCTTTCCGGTACGATTGCAGGCGGTGCGGAAACGTTCTTCGGTAAGTCAAAGGGTGCTACTATAGATAAGAAGCTCAACACTCTTACAGCTATCGTTGCTATTATCTTCGTTGTACTCGTTGCTGTAATGTATATCATTCAGCCCAACACTGAAATTGAATTCGTAGATCCTTCGGTAACAGACGCTGTTGTTGATACTTCTGCTGATACAGTTGTTGAGTCGGATTCTGAAGTTGTTTCTGACGAAGTTGTTGAATCGGTAGAGGATACAGAAGCAGCTGCTGAATAAAATTTTGTTTTTAGCAGCATAATAACTATACAACTCAAACGCCGTTTCCGTTTGTTCGGAAACGGCGTATTTTCAAATATGGGAAATTATTATGAAGAAGAAAAGACAAAACATTAAAAAACAATTTTCAAAAAAGAGTGAAACGCGCTCAAGATCACGAAAAAAAGAAGTTTCGCGCGCCTCTATGGCCGCACGTGCAAAAAGGAGCAAAAGCAGGCCATATAACAGAGTGCAGAACACTCACATCGGTATATTCTCTTTAACTTCGCGTGGATATGGATTTGTAAGCTGCAAGGATTTTGACGATGATGTATTTATTCCTGCATCGAAAACCTTATCAGCATCCGGCGGAGATGAGGTAAGATTTATTTTGAGCCGGGGAAACTCCGCAGGCCGTATTGACGGAGAAATTACCGAAATAATAAAGCGAAATGACGCGCTTGTTATAGGAAGACTATATGAAAGTGAAGCCTATGTCCGTAGGGGCGGCAAAAACGTGCCTGTCCTGTCATTTGAGTTTATTCCTGATACGGCAAAACAGATATCCTATTCCGTTAGAATATCCGCTGCAAAGGCTATGAATGCACAGGCGGGAGACCGCGTGGCTGTGAAAATACTTGAATATCCCACCCCCAAAAGCATGGCCATTGGAAAAGTAGAAAAAGTATTCGGGCCGGCAGACACGATTGAAGCGGCTGTTGAGGCGATTTTGTACGACACGGGTGTTAAACGTGAGTTTTCATCGCTGATAATGGCTGAGGCAGAGTCTTATAAGGGCATTTGCGAAGACGACTGTACCGACAGGCTCGATTTGCGAGGCAAAACTGTATTTACTATTGACAGCGAGTACGCCAAGGACCTTGATGATGCAATCTCGGTTGAAAAGAAGAGTGACGGTTGGGTGCTTGGAGTTCATATTGCCGACGTTGCGCATTACGTCAAGCGTGGAAGCGCGATCGATACAGAAGCAAAGGCGCGTGGCAACAGCGTGTATTATCCTTCAAAGGTGATCCCCATGTTACCAAAGCAACTTTCAAACGGGCATTGTTCACTCAACATGGATAGCGACAAGCTTACACTGAGTGCTATTATAAATCTCGACTTGAAAGGTGAAATAAAAACTTGTGAGGTAAGAGAAAGCGTAATTTCAAGCGCATCACGCGGAGTTTACAGTGAGCTTAACTCGATTCTTGGTAACAGTGCAGACGAATCTGTTAAAGGGAAGTACCCGAAAAACGTGCTTGATATGTTAAATGAGGCGGTAGAGCTTTATAGTATATTACTTGAGCGAGCCGACAAACGCGGTTGCTTTGAGCTTGAGTCGGGCGAAGCGATTATCAAGCTTGACGATAACGGTTATCCCGTTGATATAGTACGTATTGAAAGAGGGATATGCGAGAGGCTTATTGAGCAGTTCATGCTTTGCGCAAACGAGGCTGTTGCTAGACTTATATGTGCAAAGGGAATACACGGTGTATACAGAATTCATGAAAAACCGAGCTCTGAAAAAAGCGCAGTATTACTTCAATATGCAGAAAACCTTGGCATAGAGGTTAAAAAGATGAATCTGCGTGCAGACAAGCTTGAACCCGCAGACATGCAGAAGCTTCTTTCAGCCGCATCTGAAAAGAACGCTATCCGTGCGCTCTCACCCGTGCTGTTGCGCTCGCTTATGAAAGCCAGATATGAGCCTGTTGCACTCGGCCATTATGGATTAGCTCTTGAGTTTTATTCTCACTTTACCTCTCCGATAAGACGCTATTCTGACCTTGTTCTGCACCGCTATCTCAAAGAGGCTATTACCGGCGGTGTTAAACTCTTCTATGATAGTGAAACCGATATTACCGATAAAGACGCATGCCCTGTTAACGCGGATATGTCAAGTGCTTGCGAAGCGGCAAACGATGGCGAAATCCGTGCTCTGAATGCAGAGCGTGCTATTGACGACGTATACAAAGCATATTTTATGAAGGACCGTGTTGGCGAAGAGTTTGACGGTATCATAGTGTCGGTTGCTTCATTCGGCTTTTTCGCGGAGCTTGATAATACCTGCGAGGGGTTAGTTCCGATATCAATGCTTGGCGGACTTGGTTATTATGACGAATCGCATATGAAGCTGACGGATGCATACGGTAACAGCTATAAGGTTGGAGAAAAGGTGCGCGTATGCCTTGATGACGTTGATATTGCAACGGGCAAAATGACCTTTTCTCTTGTTGAAAAAGAAACTGCGGGCGATTGACAAAATCGCCCGCTCATGCTATACTTTAAAAAGAATATTATCGGGGAAAAGAACGTTATGGAAAAAAAGGTAATTGTAAAATTAAAAGTACAGAATAATGACATGTACGACGTCAGAAACATGGTGAATGAAGGTGTGAAAAAAGATTCTGATGAGTATATTGACGATGTTGAAAATGAAGATATAAGCGCCTTTCCAAGCGAAGGCGTTGAAATAATCACTGAGGGATACATAAGCCGCGAAAACGGCAGATTTGCTCTCAGATACGTTGAAACCGATGAAAATATGTCAAATGAGATAACGACAGTATCTTATGATGATGCAGATCGTGGCATAGTTACAATGGAACGTAACGGTATATGCAGAACTGCTATGGTTTTTGAAAAAGGAAAAAGATACGTTTGCGTATACGACGTAAGCGGTATGGTGCTTGAACTTGTCGTGCGCACTTACGAGCTTGATAACAGGCTTGACGATAACGGCGGAAGCCTTATGCTCGGATATACTCTTGAAAACGGCGGAGCAACGGTTGCACGAGTAAAAATGACTATCGAAGCAAAAATAGTTGATTGAAAGGAGCCTCCAATGGCGCAGAAAAAGGAAGCTTTTGGCGCAGACTTTATAAAAGAAGAAATAAAGACGGGTCCTTCGGGCGTGTACTTTTTCTACGGTGAGGAGGACTATTTAAAGCAGTATTATCTTCATGAGATCGAAAAGGTTGTGGTTGGCGACAGGTCAAACGTCAACTTCAAAAGATTTACAAACGATGAGTTTACAGTGGGCGATTTGGAGGAGGCTCTTAATTCAGTCTCTATGTTTGATTTTTTCACTATGACCGAAGAAGAAAGTACAGGCAAGCTTGTTGAAATATACGAGGTGGATTTTAAAGCCCTGAAGCCAGGCGATTTTACAGAAACCTTAAAAATACTGGAAAATGCACCGTCAGACTCGGTTGTAGTCATATACTCAACTGCGGCCGAAATGCCCCAGGATTCAAAGCCGCATCAGAATCTTACACGGGAGCTTTGCAAGGTAACAAAGGCAGTTTCCTTCCCTTATGAGAGCGATGCAAAGCTTTGCTCATGGCTTACTAAGATAGCTGCTAAGAACAAGGTAGAATTAGAACCACAGCTTGCGCGCATACTTATTGAGAGGGTAGGGCACAGCATGCTCATTTTAAAGAGCGAGCTTGATAAAATAATTGCATTCGTTTGTTCTCAAAGCAGAAACAAAGTTGCTCTTGACGATGTTTATAAGATAAGTGCATCCAACAAGGAGATATCACCGTTTGATTTTGCAAACGCGCTTATGAAAAGGGACGGTACGAGGGCGTTTTATATTCTTTCGGATATGAAAAGCCGGGGAGAAGAACCGATAATTATCCTGTCCACTGTTTCACGCGTAATTTCTGATCTTATCCGTGTGCGTGGTTGTATGGACGAGGGCCTGACGCGTGCCGAAGCAGCGGCGAAATGTTCAATGCACGAGTATAAGGTCAAGCTTTACATGGAGTCGCTCAGAAATACGAGTATATCAAATCTGTTTAGCATAGCCGAGTCGGCATCGCGAGCAGACGTTATGCTGAAATCTTTGCCAATAGACAGTTATACTGTTCTTGAAAGGCTTATTTGCGAGATTGCAGGCGCAAAGTAAAGGACGGTATATATGGAAAAGCTTAAAATACCATACCCGATACTTGTTGAGGGGAAATACGACAAGATAAAGCTCGACAGCGTTGTGGACGCGCTCATAATAACGAGTGAGGGCTTTGGGATATTCAAAAACGATGAAAAACGCGCACTTCTACGCCGCCTTGCAAAGCAGACGAAGATAATTGTTCTTTCAGATAGCGATAGCGCAGGCATGCTTATTCGATCGTGTATTAAAAACACAGTTCCTGCAGACAGGATAATAAATTTATATACTCCGCAGATCTGCGGAAAAGAGAGACGAAAAGACAAGCCGTCAAAGGAAGGCTTTGTTGGTGTTGAAGGCGTTGGAGTTGACGTCATAAGAAAATTACTTGAACCGTATTCGGGAGAAGAAAAAGCGGTTGAGGGAGAAAGAATTACCAAAACTGATTTTTATGAATTCGGCCTTTCCGGCAAAGCCGGTGCCGCAGAGATGCGCGAGTTTGTTTGTGAAAAACTTGAACTGCCGAAAACGCTGACACCGAATGCGCTTCTTGAAGCGCTTAATCTTTTCATGAATCGTGACGATTACAATAAATTTATGAAAACGATATAAGGGAACTGCCTATTTATCAGAGTGCGTTCCCTTATATTTATATATATAATAAAGTTTTAATGATGAATAAAGTGTAAAAAATGGGATAAAAAAGAAAAAATCGCTTGCAAAACGGAATAAATAGTGATACAATGTAAAATGGGTAGGGATTTGGATACCCGAACAACGTTATTAATTTATCAATAATAAAACAGGAGACAAACCATGACACCTAACAATCACATTTTAAAATGGGTAGATGAAATGGCTGCTATGACTCAGCCTGACTCGATCGTCTGGATAGACGGCAGTGAAGAGCAGATCGAAGCGCTTCGCAAGGAGGCTATGAGCACCGGCGAAATCATCAAGCTTAACGAAGACATTCTTCCGAACTGCTATCTCCACAGAACAGCAGTAAACGACGTTGCCCGCGTTGAAGGCAGAACATATATCTGCACAAAGACAAAGGAAGATGCAGGAACTATCAATAACTGGATGGACCCTGCCGAAATGTATGCAAAGCTTACAAAGCTTTTCACAGGCTCTATGAAGGGCAGAACAATGTATGCTATTCCGTACTCTATGAGTGTTGTAGGTTCTCCTTTCGCTAAATACGGTATCGAGCTTACAGACTCAATCTACGTTGTACTCAACATGGCTATTATGACGAGAGTAGGTGCTGAAGTAATCGAAGCTCTCGGAGACGGTGACGACTTTATCAAAGGTCTTCACTCCAAGGCACAGCTTGAAGAAGAAAACAGATACATCGTTCACTTCCCCGAAGATAACACGATCTGGTCTGTTAACTCAGGCTACGGCGGAAACGTTCTTCTCGGCAAGAAGTGCTTTGCTCTCAGAATTGCATCCTTCCTCGGACGTAAAGAGGGCTGGATGGCTGAGCATATGCTTATCCTCGGTATTGAAAATCCCAAGGGTGAGATCAGCTATATTACAGCTGCGTTCCCCTCTGCATGCGGTAAGACAAACCTCGCAATGCTTATACCGCCGGAAATATACCAGAAGCAGGGCTATAAGGTATGGTGCGTGGGCGACGATATCGCATGGCTCAGAGTCGGTGAAGACGGAAGACTCTGGGCGGTTAACCCCGAAAACGGATTCTTCGGTGTTGCTCCCGGTACAAATAATAAGTCTAACCCCAACGCACTTGCAACAACAATGCGTGACACAATATTTACAAACGTAGTACACAATACAGAAAACAATACTGTATGGTGGGAAGGTCTTGATAAGAATCCTCCCAAGAACGCTATCAACTGGAAGGGAGAACCGTGGGATGCAGAGTCGGGAGAAAAGGGTGCTCATCCCAACTCCAGATTTACAGCTCTTGCGAAGAACTGCCCCTGCATTTCTTCAGAATTCAACAATCCTCAGGGTGTACCGGTAACGGCTATCGTATTCGGCGGCCGCCGTGCTAAGACCGCTCCCCTCGTATATCAGTCAAGAAGCTGGAATCACGGTGTATTCGTAGGCTCGATAATGGCTTCCGAAACAACTGCTGCTGCAACAGGTGCAGTTGGTGTTGTAAGACGTGACCCGATGGCTATGCGTCCTTTCGTAGGATACGACATGGGCGACTACTTTGCACACTGGATAGCAATGGGTAAGAAGATCCCCAATCCCCCTAAGATATTCAACGTTAACTGGTTCAGAACTGATGACGAAGGCCACTTCATATGGCCCGGATTCGGTGACAATATGCGTGTTCTCATGTGGATACTCGCTCGTTGCAACGGCGAAGTTGATGCAGTTGAAACTCCTATCGGTTACGTTCCTAATCCCGAAGACATCAACATTGAAGGACTTGACATCGATCTTGATACACTCAAGGGACTTCTCAACGTTGACAAGGCTCTCTGGAAAGAGGAAGCAGACGGAATCGATGAGTTCTATAAGAGCATCGGTGCTCGTGTACCCAAGGAACTTTGGGACGAATACGAAACACTTAAGAATAACCTTAAGTAATATGAAAGGGAGATGCAAACGCATCTCCCTTGTTTTTTATATGGTGAGTTATACTATCAAGTGCAACAGTAAATAAAAAAGAGAAGCCCATATAAATCCATGGTATAATGTAATTACCACAAAACAAAAAACCAAGGAGGATTTATATGAGCTATAAACATCTTACCATAGAAGAGCGTTG
>JAZNJH010000010.1:0-57259 GCA_045577925.1 Eubacteriales bacterium | reverse complement strand
ATAAAAATCATTCGAAGTGGAAGCGAAAGCGAGGGCGAAGCCCGAGCTTGAGCTGGAACGAAGAATGATTTTTATGGCAAAAAGTTGTAAACCATGTGCCTTCACAATTTGTAAACCATGTTACTCTTGACACGCAGGTCGCCCCTACCAATGAAAAACATTTACAAAGCCATAGATGCAAAGGCGTTTTGGACAGATTTGAACTGGCGAAACGGTTGATATATTTACAAAGTTGTAGTATAATAAAAATATCAAAATGGAGGTATCACGCATGAACAATCAAGAATATGCTTGCTACGAAGTGAAACTGAATCGGATCTTCAATATTCAATCAAAGCAGAATTTAATATGGATCGCTGTATTATTTGCTTTGCCTATTCTTTATACGATATTTAATATTGTAAATCATACATTTGATTGGAAAGGACTTCTCATATTCTGTTGCGGATGTTTAGCAATTATGATTGTAAAGCTCCTCAGCAATCCTAAGTGTTTAGATGTAACTCCCGATACAATTAAATTTCAATATCGGGGAGCATTGCTAAATCTGCTTGTTACAGGACGTATATGGGGAGGCACCGGAACCGAATCCAAATACGAAAAAACATACACTTTGTATAATATAAAAAGCATCGAATATTTGCAATCCTCTTTTGAGAAAAAATTCTCTTGCGGGCATATACGTATATGCGCCGATGTCAATATGGGTGCAAAAGGAAAAGAGCAACGTACATTTCTCATATACGGTATGAAAGATTTTGAAAACACGTCCGCTTGGATGAAAGTTTTCCTTCAACTTTCCAATGATACATAGTTTTTCGTTGCAAGCATGGCGTTAAAAGTCCGGTAGAACGCGGAACATTTTAACTCCCATCATCGCCAAGGGGGTAGTGTACCCTCTGCAAAATCTGTGTGCATCTAAATTGGCCACACACGGTTTTGCATCTAAATCGGACACACGTCACAGAAAAAAGCACGCGCAAGCGTGCTTTTTTCAACGAAATTTGCCCTTCAGGCAAGTGAAATAGCTTCGCTGTGAAATATTTGCTTCGCAAATGTGAAATATTCGCTGACGCGAATGTGGGCAAATTTCATTTCACATTGCGACAAAGGAGCAATATTTCACAATTTCCGCAAGGAAATTATTTCACATTCGGCGTAAGCCGAATATTTCACTTGAACAACTTTAGGTTTTATGATATAATAAACTCAAGAAAGGCGGTGCATATATGGCGGAATCAAAGCTTCGCGATCTATCGACCGATTTTGCAATAGTCTGCCGGTAAAAATGCCGAGAACCTTTGATTACAAGGTGCTTAGGCATTTTTTGATTTTTATAAGGTTCTTATAACTTTATATTTAACCTTTGATTAAAAATATCTGATAATCAGATAACGGTGCAGTGAAAAATTTATGTTGGGTGATTGACAAAAAAGACGGGATAGAGTATAATTATTAAAGAATACTAAATACGGTGCAAATCTTAAAATATAAAGGAGAACAGTTATGGGATTTTTTGACGATTTGAAGAAAAAATTCAGACCTGTTGGAGAAAAGCTGTCTGAATCGGGCAAAAAAGCAGTTGATAAAACTAAGGAGCTTGCTCAGATCGCTAAGCTTTCGCTTTCAGTTAACGAGGAAGAAAGAAAAATTACTGAAATGTTTGCAAAGATCGGCCGCGAATACGTTGAGCGTTTTGCAAACGATGAAGACTGTATTCTTCCCGAGGTGATCGCAGAGATATTTGAGGCGAAAAAGAGAGTTGATGAGTTAAACGAGCGTATCAGAGAGCTCAAGGGCGAAACTCTTTGCTCCTCCTGCCAGGCGAAAATGGACGACGATGCCAAGTTCTGCCCCAAGTGCGGTGCTGCTGCAGATAATAAGGAAGAAAAGTGCGAAGAAGCTCCGGCGCAGATCGAAAGCGCTGAGTAATTTTGAAAACAAACCGGCAAGCCGAAAGACGAAGTTGTCTTTTCGGCTTGCTTTTTTATATTAATTTGCATTTATTGCATCATATTAACAAATAATTCACACAAAAACAATAGAATGTCATTGAATTTGAGGCAGAATAATGTTAAATTATATTAGCACTCGAAAGCCAAGAGTGCTAAAAACTGTAAAAACCATTATAGAGAGGTGAGTGGATGTCGGGAGAGAGAATAGAACTCAGCGAGCGAAAAAAGCTTATTTTAAAGGCAATTGTAGACTCCCATATCCAGAACGGAGAGCCTGTTGGTTCAAAGTACCTTTCAGAGAATAAGCAGATATCATGCTCGTCTGCTACCATACGTAATGAAATGGCCGAGCTTGAAGCTGCCGGATATCTTGAACAGCCTCATTCGTCGGCAGGAAGAGTGCCGTCGGAAAAGGGATACAGATTTTACGTTGATTCGCTGATGCAGCAGTACAGCATGACTTCGAGCGAAATTGCCCAGCTTAATAAGATACTTGGCATGAAGCATTCGGAAGCGGACGGTATACTTGAAAGCGCAACTAAGGTCATGTCTTTAATGACAAATTACACCGGACTTACGGTAAGGCCGAAGCCCGTCGGGGTTGTTATAACTCGTTTTGATACTATGTACGTTGACGAGAAGTGCTTTGCGCTTATCGCACTTACGAGCACAGGCGAGATAAAGACGAAAAAGATAAGATCGGGCTTTATTCTTACCCAGAGCGATATAAAACTCATAGCGGATGCGATGAACGCAACTCTTGCAGGGCTTGATCCTGAAAACATAAATGTTCCCGTTATACTTGACTTTGAAAGACGGCTTGACCGCTTTGAGATCCTTGCAAATCCGCTTGTGAAGATAGTATACGACATTATCCGTCAGGGCGATGGCTCGGAGCTCAAATACGAGGGGGTCAACAGGCTTCTGGAGTATCCCGAGTTTTCGGATACTGAAAAGCTCAAGCACATGCTTGAGGCATTTGATAATAAGAGCGGGCTTCTTGACGTGGTCTCAAAGGATCTCGGAGATGACACGAACATTATTATCGGTTCGGAAAATCCTCTTGGGGAGATGAACGATTCTTCCTTAATTTATAAAAGTATAAAGATCGGTGGCAAGACGGTTGGCGCGATAGGAATCGTCGGGCCAAGGCGAATGGACTATGCAAGAGTTTGTGCGATGGTCAAGTATATTGCCGACTCGCTTGAAAAAAATATGGATTCGGGTATGCTTTTGCCGCCTGAGGCAAATGACGTGACCGACATATGAAAGCTTGAAAGGAAATAAAAATGGCAGAAGAAATAAAGAAGAGTGCCGCTGGCACAGAAGATGGAAGCAAGGACAAAAAGAAAGCGCCTGAAAAGAAAGTATCGGGCGATGACAAAAAGCTAAAGGCCGAGCTTGAAAAATTGAAAAAAGAGCTTGAAGCAAAAACGCACGAGCTTGAAGAGCAAAACGACAGATACATGAGAATGATCGCCGAATACGATAACTACCGTAAGCGCACGGCGAAAGAAAAGGAAAGCGTATATACAGACGCCTATTTCGATGCGCTTGCTCAGGTGCTACCGATCATCGATAACATTGAGAGAGCGTCGGCGTATGATAACGGCGAAAAGGTGCTTGAGGGATTAAAGCTTATTTTAAAGAGCGTAAGTGATATGCTTGAAAAAATGTCTGTTAGCGCATACGGTGCTATGGGCGATGAGTTTGACCCCAATATCCACGATGCGATGCTCCACGTTGAGAGGGAGGATCTCGGAGAGAACGTTATAGCCGACGTATTTGAAAAGGGCTATAAAAAAGGCGACCGCGTACTCAGACACGCGAAGGTCACCGTTGCTAACTGATAGAAATTTATAAATATATAACATATAAACGGAGGTTTTTATTATGGGAAAGATCATTGGTATAGATTTAGGTACAACGAATTCATGCGTTGCAGTATTTGAGGGCGGCGAGCCTATCGTAATAACGAATCCCGAGGGCGCGCGTACAACACCGTCGGTAGTGTCCTTCTCCAAAACGGGCGAGCGTATGGTGGGTCAGGTTGCAAAAAGACAGAGCATCACAAACCCTGAACGTACGGTTATTTCAGTTAAGAGAGAAATGGGTACTGCATACAAGGTTAATATAGACGATCAGACGTATACTCCTCAGGAGATTTCGGCTATGATTCTTCAGAAGCTCAAGGCTGATGCTGAAGCATTTCTCGGCACAACTGTAAGCCAGGCGGTCATCACAGTTCCCGCATACTTCTCCGACGCACAGCGTCAGGCAACCAAGGATGCAGGTAAGATCGCAGGTCTTGAGGTAATGAGAATTATCAACGAGCCTACTGCGGCGGCACTCGCTTACGGTATGGATAAGGAAGAAGAACAGAAGATAATGGTATACGACCTCGGCGGCGGTACCTTTGACGTTTCTCTTCTTGAAATTTCAGACGGTGTTTTCCAGGTTCTTGCAACTGCAGGTAACAACAGACTCGGCGGCGATGACTTCGACCAGAGAATCATCGACTGGATAGCAGATACCTTCAAGGCTGAAAACGGCATAGACCTCAGACAGGACAAGATGGCGCTTCAGCGTCTCAAGGATGCGGCTGAGAAGGCGAAGATAGAGCTTTCGGGCGTTGCAACAACAAACATCAATCTCCCCTTTATCACATCAGATGCAACAGGACCCAAGCACTTTGATGCTAACCTTACAAGAGCAAAGTTCAATGAGCTTACGGCAGACCTCGTTGAAAAGACAATGATACCCACAAGACAGGTGCTTTCCGATGCAGGCGTCAGCGCTTCGCAGGTTGATAAAGTGCTTCTCGTTGGCGGTTCAACAAGAATTCCTGCCGTTCAGGAAGCAGTTAAGAGCTTTATAGGCAAGGATCCCTTCAAGGGCATCAACCCTGACGAATGCGTTGCTATAGGCGCGGCTATCCAGGCAGGCGTTCTCGGCGGCGACGTTAAGGACCTTCTCCTTTTAGACGTAACTCCCCTTTCTCTCGGTATCGAGACTCTCGGCGGAGTATTCAACAGAATCATTGAAAGAAACACAACCATTCCCGTAAAGAAGAGCCAGGTATATTCAACTGCGGCTGACGGACAGACGTCTGTTGAGATTCACGTTCTTCAGGGCGAGCGCGATATGGCGGCCGGTAATACAACTCTCGGACGTTTCGTGCTCGACGGTATCCCTGCAGCTCCCCGCGGTGTTCCGCAGATCGAGGTTACCTTCGATATCGACTCCAACGGTATCGTAAACGTAACGGCTCAGGATAAGGGAACAGGTAAGGAACAGCATATCACGATCACAAGCAGCACCAATATGTCCAAGGAAGACATTGAAAAGGCTGTAAAGGACGCAGAAAAGTTTGCTGAGGAAGACAAGAAGCAGAAGGAAGCTGTTGAAACGAAGAATCAGGCGGACAGCCTTATATTCCAGAGCGAAAAGGCTCTTGGCGAGATCGGTGACAAGGTCAGCGAAGCAGACAAGGCTGACGTTAAGGCGGCTATCGACAAGCTTCGCGAAACGGTAAAGACTGATAATATCGAAGCAATAAAGGCTGACACGGAAGCGCTTCAGCAGAAGTTCTATAAGCTTTCCGAGGAGCTCTATAAGCAGGCTCAGGCAAACGGCGCGGCAGGTGCCGGCTTTGACGGCGGTGCTGCGGGCGCATCGGGAGATGGCACGTATTATGACGCTGATTTTGAAGACAAGAGCGGCGACAACAAGTAATATCAGATAAAAGAGCTGTTAAATAAAACGGTACAGCATCGCTTTCACAAAAGTGGGGCGATGTTGTACTTATTTGTTAAACAAGCTTGAAAGTTTACAAAATACTGTATAATTGAAAACGGCAAATCAAGTATAATTATACAGTTAATGCTTACACTCAGAAAGGCAGAGTCATTAAGATGGCAGAAAAACGGGATTATTATGAGGTGCTCGGGCTTCAAAAGGGAGCTGACGACGCGGCTATAAAAAAAGCGTATAAGACGCTTGCGAAAAAATATCATCCCGATCTTAACCCGAACAATCCAGATGCAGAGGAAAAGTTCAAGGAGATCAACGAAGCATACGGTGTGCTTTCGGATAACGATAAAAAAGCGCAGTACGACAGATACGGTCACGCGGCGTTTGATCCGGGCTCGGGCTTTGGCGGCACAGGCTTCGGCGGTTTCGGAGGCTTTGGCGGATTTGGCGACGATATTGATCTGTCGGACATATTCTCAAGCTTTTTCGGGGGCGGCGGACAGTCGGGCGCGCGCAGACGCGGACCCGTCAGAGGCGACGACATACTTCAGAGAGTTATCGTTTCCTTTGAAGAAGCAGCGTTCGGTTGCAAGAAGGAAATAGAATTCAACCGTATTGAAGAATGCCCGGACTGTAATGCAACGGGCGCGCAGAAGGGCACTTCGCCCGAAACTTGTACCGTCTGCTCGGGTACGGGTCAGGTAAGACGCACGCAGAGAACGCCACTGGGCATGATGCAGACAACGGGGCAGTGCGATGCTTGCCGTGGACGCGGTAAGATAATCAAGAACCCGTGTAATAATTGCCGCGGTACGGGCTATATAAGAATAAAAAAGAAGCTTGAAGTATCGATCCCTGCCGGAATTGACGACGGACAGAGAGTTGCTATACGCGCTCAGGGTGACGTTGGACGTCAGGGCGGTCAGACGGGAGATCTTATCATAACCGTTTCTGTCAGACCCCATCATATATTCGAGCGCGACGGCTACAATATATATTGTAATATACCGATCACGTTCTCGCAGGCGGCGCTCGGTGCAGAGATAAACGTACCTACTCTTGACGGCGGTACTACTTATAAGATACCCGAAGCAACGCAGACGGGAACGCAGTTCTCTATAAAGGGCAAGGGTATAAACAAGCTTGAATACAAGGGTACGGGAGATCTTTATTTCACCGTTACTGTGCAAACTCCGAAAAATCTCAGCTCAGAGCAAAAGGAGCTTTTGAAAAAGCTTGATGAAACGCTTGCTGCAGAAGAGACCAAGGACGGATTCTTCAAAAAATTCAAGGGTAAGAAATAAAAGGTCATAACGGAGAGTTATTTATGGAATGGACACAGCTAAAGGTAACTGTCAATATAGAAAAGCTTGACGATACCGCGGCAGTTATGGGTATGCTTGATAACGGTCTTATGATTGAGGATTACAGCGATATAGAAACAAATCTTAAAACTGTGTATGGGGATCTTATAGACGAATCTATACTCAATGCGGACAAAAGTCTTGCATCGGTATCAATATACGTGCCTGAAGAAAAGAACTACAACGATTACATTGCATTTTTGAAGGAAAGATTTGAAGCACTTTCGATAGACGCAAAGATTGAGCTTATAGGTCTTGACGAGGAAGAATGGTCAACGGCGTGGAAAAAGTATTATAAGCCGATAAACGTTAGTGACAGGCTTGTTATCGTTCCGATGTGGGAGGATTATGAGGCGAAAAACGGCGAAGTGATCGTAAAGATGGATCCCGGAATGGCATTTGGAACGGGAACACACGAAACGACAAGACTTGTTGCAGGGCTCATAGAGAAATATATGAATCCCGGTGACCGTGTTCTTGACGTCGGCACGGGAAGCGGAATTTTGTCGATATGCGCGGCAAAACTCGGCGCCGCACGATGCGCGGCATACGATATTGACCCTGTGGCTGTCAGAGTTGCATGTGAAAACTGCGAAAAGAACGGCTGCGGCGATATCATCAGCTGCGGAGTATCAGATCTTCTTAAAGACGTTGAAGTGCCGGCGGGTGGTTTTGATTTTGCGGTTGCAAACATCGTTGCCGACATAATTATAAGGCTTTCTTCTGACATAGGCGCATGCCTGAAGGACGGTGCGTTTTATATAACCTCAGGTATCATAGAGGAGCGCGAAAATGACGTGCTTGATGCCATGATTGGCGCCGGATTTGAACCGGCAGAAACCGTGCGTGAAAACGGCTGGTGCGCTATCGTCTTTCGAAAAACAAATAAATAACAGATAAAATTACCGCCGTTTTGGTCAAAATACTCGAACGGCGGCAATTTTTTTTATGAAATTTGTCGAAATTATTTGACAAATTGAGCATAATATAGTATAATGTCAAAGTGAGGCAGAGTGCCGCAGAAAAGAGGTAGTTTAATTGCCGCGTTTTTTTGTACCCGGTGAAAATGTAGATAAGAATCATATACGTATCACCGGAAGCGATGCTTCTCATATTATGCGCTCTCTTCGTATGAAAAAAGGAGAGGGCATTACCGTTTGTGACATGCATTCTCTCGAATATGAATGTCTTATCGAAGATTTTGAAAACGATACTGTCGTTTTGAAAATAGTTTCCATAAAGCAGGGGAATACCGAGCCGCCGTACAGACTGACTCTTTATCAGGCTCTGCCAAAGAGCGATAAAATGGAGTTTATAATCCAGAAAGCAGTTGAGGTTGGCGCATGCAGGATAGTACCGTTTATAAGCGAGCGGTGTATATCCCGTCCCGATAAGAAGAGTGCACGCTCAAGGAGTGAGAGATGGAACAAAATTTCTCTTGAAGCGGCAAAGCAGAGCGGCAGGGGCATTATTCCCGTCGTTGAAGACGTATGCACGCTTAGCGATGCTTTCAGGGAAGCTGTAAAGGCTGACGTTCCGATACTCTTTTATGAGGGAGATAACACAGTTCCCTTAAAAGAAGTACTTGGTAAATATACGGAATCTGATAAAAGAGAAGATATGAGCATATCGGTGATCATCGGATCAGAGGGTGGATTCTCGCAGGGCGAGGTAGAGCTTGCAAAAGAGTCCGGTATGATCATCGCGGGGCTTGGCCCGCGCATACTCAGATGCGAAACGGCGCCCGTTGTGGCACTTGGGGCAATATCCTATGCTCTTGAACTGTAATAAATCAAAAATGATGCTTAGAAAGGTATGGGCATAAAAGTGAAAAAGACAAAGAAAGTGGTATCCGTAAAGGAAAGAGAATTAAGACGCAAAGAGGCACAGGCAAGAGAGACCTTGCTCATGTATAAATTTTTATTTGCCGCGATTGCCATGATCGCCGGAATAATGGCGGTTATGACGATAAGAAGGAATGGAGCTGTCACTGTTGGTTTCCTTTTAAACGTACAGCTGCCGCTTACCATAGTGCTTGGTGTGCTCACCATAGCGGCGATCGTATATCACATAATGAAAAGAAACAGCGATGAAAGCATGCGTGTGATAACAAGTACGTCGCTTGTGGCAGTATCATTTGCAGCTTTCTGCCTGTGTGCATCGTACGGATACATAGACGTTCTTTACGATACTTGGCGCATAGTTGCGATAATTGCACTTGCGGTGCTTTATTTTGTATATCATATATATGATACTGTATTTTTTGTAGTCAGCGCACAGTGTGCAACCGGACTTTTTGCCGTAAACCTCTTGTCTAAGGCATCGCTTCCCGATGCACTTAGAATAGTTGTTGGAATATTTGCGATAGCTGCTTGCGTGATAGGCGCGTATCTTTTACTGAAGGCTATGAACAACACATCGCTTATAAAGGATTATAAGCTTGTTATAATGAGCGCTATCATAATAGCAGGTGTGCTTCTTTCCCTCTTTATACCTATGATAACTTCGTATGCGATTTTCGCTCTCCTTGCAGTGTACGTTATAATTGCCGTCATTTGTACCATAGAATTGATGTAAAATTTATTAAAAAAATCAAAAAAACTATTGAAAAATCACAAAAATTGTTGTAAAATATATTTAAAATAACAAATTTTTATGAATTGAAAGGAGGCGCCGTATGTCGAACAGAATGTTTCAGGGAGTCATTCATCAGATGAAAGAAGCTGTTGACCGTATCATCGGCGTTATAGACGAGAACGGAATAATCATTTCCTGCTCTGAGCTTGTGAAGATTGGAGAACCTCGTCAGGGGATACGTGATGAACTGAGCTATACGACAGACGCCATTGTATCGGGAGGATATACGTATCGTCCTATCGGAACGTCAGCTAAGGCGGAATATGTAGTTTTTGTTGAGGGAGAAGATAAGTTAGCCGATAAGATCTCAATGATTTTGTCAATTTCTCTTTCCAACATAAAGAGCCTTTATGATGAAAAGTATGATAAGAGTTCGTTTATAAAGAATATTATTCTTGACAACATACTCCCCAGCGATATTTACATAAAGAGCAAAGAGCTTCATTTCAATTCAGACGTTGCAAGAATAGTTTACCTTGTGAAATTCTACGGAAAGAGCGAGGTGAATCCTTTTGACATGGTTCAGAACATGTTCCCCGATAAGAATAAGGATTACGTTATAAGCGTCGGAGAGCATGATATCGTGCTTGTTAAGGAAATCAAGCAGAACTATGATATCAGGGAAGTTGAAAAGATAGCTAAGACAATATCCGATACGCTCAGCACGGAATTTTATACAAAGGTTTCTGTTGGTATCGGTACGGCGGTTGACAGCATAAAGGATCTTGCCCGTTCGTTCAAGGAGGCGCAGGTTGCGCTTGAGGTTGGCAAGGTGTTTGATACAGAAAAGAATATAATCAGTTATGAAAATCTCGGAATAGGAAGGCTTATTTATCAGCTTCCCACAACGCTTTGCGAGATGTTTTTGGCTGAGGTATTCAAGAAGGGCTCGC
This sequence comes from Eubacteriales bacterium, assembly GCA_045577925.1. Classification (GTDB taxonomy): domain Bacteria; phylum Bacillota; class Clostridia; order Oscillospirales; family CAG-272; genus UBA4717. The sequence goes on along the minus strand of JAZNJH010000010.1, from coordinate 46,657 downwards.
TTGAGTCGCTCGACCGCGAAACTCTGACGACTATCCAGTGTTTCTTTGAAAATAACCTTAACGTTTCGGAAACGTCAAGAAAGCTTTTCGTACACAGAAACACCCTTGTATACAGACTTGAAAAGATCAGAAAGCTCACCGGCCTTGATCTGAGAGAGTTTGAACATGCGATAACCTTCAAGGTTGCGCTCATGGTCAAGAAGTATCTCTCAAGCAAGCCGATAAAGTTTTGACGGGTTTTCAACAATTTATAAAGAACAACGCCGGAGATAAGCTATTTTGCCATCCTTCGGCGATTCTTGTTCGATAACACGGAGATTTTAAAATGATAGAATTCAGAAATGTCAGAAAGGTATATCCGAACGGGACGGTTGCGCTCGACGGTATCGACCTTAAAATAGATGACGGAGAGTTTGTTTTCATAGTTGGAGGGAACGGCTCGGGAAAAACGACGCTTACAAGACTTCTTATCAAGGAAGAAGACATAACAAGCGGAGAGATAGTTGTTAACGGGCAGTCTCTTTCCAGGCTGAAAAGCGGGCAGGTGCCTTATTACCGCCGCGGACTCGGAATGGTATTCCAGGATTTTAAGCTTCTGGAGCAGAAGACTGTGTATGAAAACGTTGCTTTTGCAATGGACGTAATAGGTAAGTCGCCAAGGACAAAAAAGCTTAACGTGAAAACTGCGCTCGAGCTTGTAAAGCTTGTGGATAAATGGCAGTGCATGCCGCACGAGATATCAGGCGGTGAGCAGCAGAGGCTTGCGATCGCAAGAGCGTTCGTTAACGAGCCCAGCCTTATAATTGCCGATGAGCCCACGGGTAATATCGACCCTGAGATGAGCCGCGGCATAATGGAGCTGCTTATCAAGATAAATCAGCAGTTTGACCGTACGGTTATCGTTATAACGCATGAGGAAAAGTTTGTTAATTACTTCAAGAAGCGCGTTATCAGAATAGACGACGGAAAAATAATAAGCGATAAAGTAGGAGGTATGATGTGATGAGACCGGGATACTTTATCAAGGAGGCATTCAAGGGCTTATGGCGCAATAAGCGGTACAGTATCGCAACGGTGTTTGCGCTTGTGGGTTGCCTCATAATGATAGGAAGCGCTTACATAATTTACGCTAACGTTGATTATAACATGGAAAAGCTTGGCTTTGCCAAGGAGATCGTTATATTTATTGATTCAGAGAAGAGTGATGCTGAAGTAGCGGCAATCGGAGAGAGAATAGCGGCACTTGACAACGTTGATGCTGATAATATTGAATTTATATCAAAAGAGGAAGCGCTCAAAGAAGAGGCGAATAAGTATTCGCAGTACGGAGACCTCTTTGAAGTGCTTGAGGGAGACAATCCTCTGAGAGATTCTTTTGTTATTCCTTATTTTACAAACGAGGGAGTTTCAACTCTTGTTTATCAGCTTAATCAGATAGACGGTGTTGTTAAAATAAACAATCGTTATGACCTTGCAGATAATATAGAAAATCTTAAAAACGGTATACTCTTCGTGCTTATCGTTTTCATGGTAATTCTCGTTGTGGTTTGCGTATTTGTTATAGTAAATACGATAGGCCTTGCGGTTATGGCGCGTGCTGATGAGATAGTTATTATGAGATATATCGGTGCTACGGGACGTTTTATAGCGATGCCCTTTATAATAGAGGGTGTAATTATCGGAGCACTTTCAAGTATTATTGCATATTTCGCACAGGCGTTCATGTATAATTATATTATCGTTACGATAGGCGACAGCTTTTCTATAATAAACACCTGCCCGTATTCGTACGTTCAGGGAACAATACTAACAGGCTTTATTGCATCAGGACTTTTCTGCGGAATCGTAGGAAGTATCCTTTCTATGAGAAAATATCTTAAAGCTTAACATTAACACGGAAGGGAATAAAAGTGAAAAACAGGAATACACAAAAAGCGCATGCACTAAGAAGACTTCAGTGTATTATCAGTATATTTCTTGTAGTTGTTATGCTTATCACAGCAGCTGCTTCACTCAGGGTTGAGGGGGCAAACTATTCGGATGCCAACGTGCAAAAGCTTGAAAACAGGCTTGCAGGTATCAAGAAAGAGATAAACTCGCTTAAAACTCAGATAAATTCAAACAGAAGTAATCAGAGTGCAGCTCTTGAAAACAAAAAATCGCTCGACCAGCAGATTAAGCTTGCCCAGGATCAGATCGAGGTTACAGAGCAGCTTATCGAGACGCTGACGGTTAATATTTCCGTTAAGGAAACAGAAATTGCCGAAAAGGAATCGGTATATGAAAAAAAGCTTGAAAATTTCAAAAAGAGACTTCGTATAAACTATGAGGAGGGCGAGATCAGTTATCTTGATATGATACTCGGCTCCACCGGCCTTTCTGAGTTTTTCGTTCAGATGGATCGTATCGGAAGCATGATAGAATATGATAATAAGATAATGAGTACGATCGCCGATGATAAGGCGCTTCTTGAAAAAGAGAAAGCGGACTTTGAAACGACTCTTGCTTATCAGGTATCATTAAAAGAGGAACTCAAAGTCACAGAGGCAACACTTGCACAGCAGGCCGAGGAAGCGGCAAATTATATCAATAGACTCCTTGCAAGCGAAAGCGATTTCAAAAAGCAGCTTGCGGCAAAGGAAGCTGAGCGAGATGCGCTTGATAAGGAAATAGCCGATTACGTAAAGCAGCTTCAGGCACAGAATACAAAATACGTTGGCGGCGAGTTTATGTGGCCGGTACCCACGACGCATACGTACGTATCTTCGGAATGTGTGTGGAGAAACAGTCCTATTTCGGGAAGAAAAGAATTCCATAACGGTATAGACATTCCCGTACCGTTTGGAACGGATATATACGCATCAAACTCGGGTACTGTTGTAAAAAGCCAGTGGCACAACAGCTATGGCTACTATGTAATGATCGACCATGGCGGCGGATATGCAACGCTTTATGCCCATAACAGTAAATTGCTCGTATCTGTGGGAGACGCGGTCAGCCGCGGTCAGGTTATTGCAAAGGCGGGTTCAACGGGAGATTCAACGGGTAACCACTGCCACTTCTCTATGTATGAAAACGGAGCTATAATAAATCCGAGAAAGTATTTCCCGGCATAAATTTGACAAAGGAAGAAAAACACTTTTGAATAAGAAAATATCTATATCAACGATGCTTGTGGTTATTGCGCTTGCGGTGCTTATCACGTTTCAGCTTACTTATATAACGGTAAACAATAAATATGAAAAAGCATTAAATGAGATCAAGGACACACAATTGCTTTACGACAAGCTTGCATCGGTAGACGCCGCGTACAGAACCAATTACGTTGGCGAGATCGATGAAAATATGCTTGTTGACTCTCTGCTGAGGGGATACGTTGCCGGCACGGGGGACAAATACGGAGCATATTTCAATAAAGACGAATTTGCAGAGCTCGTAACAGATGCGAATGCCGAGTTCGTTGGCATCGGAATAAACGCGCTTTACGATTCAGAGCACTCAGCTATTTATATTGTAAACGTTATACCCGATTCACCGGCTCTTGAAGCAGGGCTCAGATCGGGAGATATGATAACTCACGTTGAGGGGAGCTCTGTTGAAGACCTTGGATATTCGGCAGCATTGTCCAGAATAAAGGGTGAGGAGAAAACCTACGCAGAGTTTACCGTTCTTCGCGATTCAAGTTATATTGACTTTAAGATAGAGCGCAGAAGGGTTACTGATTATACCGTATACTCGAAGTTGTATTCAAAGGATAAGAGTATAGGTATAGTACAGATCCTTGAATTTGACAACGGCACTGCGCAGCAGTTCAAGGCAGCCGTTAAAGAGCTTATGAGTAAAGGCGCAAACAAGCTTGTCTTTGACGTGAGAAACAATCCCGGCGGAAATCTTCAGGCTATTGAAGAGGTTCTTGATTATCTCTTGCCTGAGGGAACTATAATACGTATATATGATGCGGCAGGAAATGAAGAAACGCTTGCGTCGGACGCTGAATGTATAGACCTTCCCATGATGGTGCTTGTGAATTCAAACACGGCAAGTGCGGCAGAGCTTTTCTCGAGCGCACTTCGCGATTACTCTAAGGCAAAGCTTATCGGCGAAACTACCTACGGTAAGGGAACGATGCAGACGATACTTCCTCTGTACGACGGCTCGGCAATAAGTGTATCGCAGAGTATGTATGCCCCCCCTGTATCAGATAATTATGAGGGCGTCGGACTAAAGCCCGATATAATGGTTGAGCTTTCCGATGAAGTGAAGGATAAGTCATTATTCTTGCTTGGCGAGCAAGAGGACGCACAGCTTTTAGCGGCAATCAAAGAATTTTCAAACTAATAACAAACCAAAAGGAGAAAAATAAAAATGGCGAACAGTATGACAGTTACAACAGACGGATTTAAAAAGCTTGAGGCTGAGCTTTCATTCCTTGTAAATACAAAGCGCGAGGAAGTTAAGGAAGCGATAGCTGTTGCAAGATCGTTCGGAGACCTTTCTGAAAACAGCGAATATGATGAAGCAAAGAACGAGCAGGCAAAGGTAGAAGCAAGAATTGCAGAGCTTGAAGAGATACTCAAAAACGTTACGGTTATTGATGAAAGCTCTATCAGCACCGACGTTGTTGGACTTGGAACAAAGGTAAAGATACGCGACGTTGAATACGGTGATGAAGAGGATCTTTCCATCGTAGGCTCAAATGAAGCAGAATCACTTGCAGGCAAGATTTCAGACATGTCACCTTTAGGCGTTGCCCTTATAGGCAAGAAGATCGGCGACGTTGTAACTGTTGAAGCACCTTCAGGCGCTTACAAAGTTGAAATACTTGATATTTCGCTTGATAAATAAGTATTATAAAACAAAAAAGGCGTCACAGTGAACTAAACGGGGTTCACTTCAAGACGCCTTTTTATTTTACCATACAAGCAGTGCCGTGATTATGTAAGGAGCATTTATGTTGCTTATGCTCACGTTCATAGTCAGTATATGCTCATCCGGCTGATTTGAAATGTTGCTTGCGAGCAACAGTGGGTGGTAACCGCGCTGATTCTGGATACGCTCGTGGTCTGAGTCAATTTTATATATGAGTCTGTTTTCCGAGCCGTATTCTGCCAGAAGCGCAACGTTGTTTCCGGTAAACTTCAGTTTGAGCATATTGTTTTTATCCGTGGGATAGATGTATCCGCTATAAGGATTTGCCGTTTTCCAATATGACTCACTTGAAAAAGCGAAGTTTCTATTTTCTATAATATCAAGCTCGTTTACATAATATATTCTTGGGGAAAACTCGTCTGTCGTAAGCTTTGAAGGAAGCTCCTCTGCGTACGGCTGTGATGCAAAAGCTGCACCGTATACAAGCTGTGTTTCAAGAAATTCTTTTACTATATTAAAATAAAGAGCATATCCCAGGTCTGTGGGATGAACTATGTCTATAAAGTATTTTGACCATTCACTGTCGCTTGTATAGTCAAAGGTTTCTTTGATTGCGCCTGCAAGATTTATTGATGAAAGCTTGTAATGTGCGGCAATTTCATCTGCGGCAAGCGCCTGTTCATACAAAGCTGCGCCATTTTCACGTATATGTGTCTGATCGGTAGGGTAGAGCATTACTATATCGCAGTCGGGAGAAGCTTCCTTTATCTGTCTTATGATGCTTTCATAATAAACCTTAGCATCATCGTATGTGGTAGAACAATATACGTCGTTAATGGAAAATTCAATAAAAACAAGGTCAGGATCAAGCGCGCATACGTCATGTACGCACCTGAACGCGCCAAGCATAGAACCGCCTGCGCTTATCGTGCTGTTGAAATGAGTAATGTCGGCACTTGGGAAAGTATCGTCAAGCCATTTGGACGTGAGTGCGCGCATTGAGCTCTTTTCACTGTCGTCCGAACCGTATCCTGAGCTTACCGAAGAACCGAAATATACGACGTTTAACTTGTTTTCATTTGTCAACTTATAATAAGTATTGTAAAGAGGTGTTCTGTTATTTATATATTCAGAATAGCCGAGAGTCTGCCGTTTAAGCTTTCCTGAAAATTCATCGCCGTCGTTAAGAATGGTTTTTGAAGTGAGAAGTGTATTAAGAAAAGTGTCTATTGCTTCTTTTATGGTATAGGAGTTTGCTCCGCTTAACGTGATATCTCCGGATTTTACCTTTATAAGATATGAATCAGCGGCAAGAGAAGAGTCGCACCTGAGCATAACGTTAAGAGCGCCGGCCTCCTCGCGGAGTCTGTATCCGGTAAGGGAAGTAAAGTTTTCTGCAAAGTAACTTTTAAGATCGTCAAATGACGAGTCCGTAGCAGTAGATATAACGTTGAAGCTTTTTATATTAACACCTGATACGGAAAGACTTTTTACTTTATAGTCGTGCTTATAGGTATGATTTTTTAAATCTGCAAGTTTATCAGCCTTATAACATTCTATAACGTAGTTTACAGCATTTACCGTTGCTTCTGTACTGCCGCCGCATATTGCCACCTTGCCATTGTTGTATTTAATGGTATAGTCAAGGTTTAACAGTCCGCTTGCAGCTATCTGGGACTCGGTTCTGGTGGTATTGCCTATAAGTATTTCTTTTTTTACTGTCTCGGGAGCAGATACGTCTGATGACAGGACAGCTTCTGGAGCATAAGAGTGCAATTTTTGCGCCGCTTGTTTAATGCTCTCCCCGTCTTTTTCGGCATATATAATTTTATATTCGGAAACATCGATTTTTTGCGAATTACACGAGCATAAGACTAAAGCGGACAGTATAAGCGAAAATATTACGTATAATAGTTTTTTGTTCATGCTTTTCTCCGTTTTTAATTTTTACCACGAACATTTTAACATAAGAGCAAAAAAAAGTCAAGTTTTGATAAAAACAGAAAACAGGCTCGGTTTTCCGAGCCTGTTTTTAATGTGTAAATTACGCAGAGTAATAATCAGCTATGTCCTTAACGAGTCCTTCAAAGTATTCTTCTCTGGAAGCAAACCATGAAGTGAACGTGTTGGTCTTCGAGCTTACAATTTTTTCCATGTCATAAGGTGTGAGCATAGTTTCATTCTGATAAACAGCGCTTGCAAGTACGATGTCAACCATGTCGCGTGTTTCCGGGTCTGACGCAGACTTAAGGTCAAGCGTTATATCATAGTAAACGGGACGGATCCTGTTGTAGCCCTCTATAGACATAGCTTCAAGTATTATACCTGTAGAATCAAGTTCTTCGTTTGTAACAGGAACGTAAACTACAGATGAGAAAGAGGGACCCGAACGGCTGTAGTAGCGACCCTGCTCTTCATCAAGCATAGGATAAGGAACGATACTTGCTTCAAATTCAAGGCCGCGGTTCATTTCGAGCCAATAGAGCATTGTGTCTCTCATAAGAAGTCTGCCGTCGTCAAATGCCTGGTTGTGAGCTCCGTAGCCTGTACCGTAAGTCCAAGCACTTTCACCATCGAACAGTTCTATCATTTTATCAAGTATTTTTACGGTTCTTTCGGTTCCGAGATTAAGCGTGGGCATATTGTCTTCGTCTGTTACAATAGTCTGACCGCCCATTCCAAAGTAAAGAGCCGGGTGCATTTCCCAATACCAACCTGCAAATCCGGTACGGTCCTCATCTCTATCCCACTCTGTATTACCGTTAAGATCGCTATATCCCTGCTTGGAGATCTCAATAAGCTTATCGATAGTCCATGTGTAGTCGTAAACATCTTGCCAGGGATAGTCGATACCGAGGTCATCAAATAGCTTCTTATTAAACATTATAACGTCTGTTGAATTGTATGTACCAATACTGTAGTCACCTGCCATATAATAGACCTTTCCGCAGAAGTTCATTGTTTCGGAAAGCGCTGTATTCCAATATGGCTTTGTGTAGTCAACGTATTCAAGCTCGCCCCATTCAACGAAATAATCGTCAAGTATCATTTCGGTCATTGTCTGATCCTGCTTGCCGTGGAACACATCGTAGGTGGAGTCGTCAGCTAATATAAATCTCTTGATCTCTCCCGCAGGGTTATCAAGTGTTGAGCTATCACGAACTAAATTAACATTGTATTTTTCTTCTATGGCAACTTTGCGCTGATACGTTGCATCATTCATAAGGTCGCCTGTTTCGTAATCATAATAGATAGTACCGGTGCCGTTTTTAGCTTCGTATGAGCGGAACTCTGCCTGATTCATATCAAGTTCGGGAAGATTATTGATAGAAAATTCAGTATCGGATGCTTCATCTTTGTTTGTTTCGACTTCTACACTTACTTTCTCTGCCTTTTCGCATGATGCGAAGAGGGGAGTGAGCATAAGAATTATTGCAATAATAAGAGCAATTTTTTTCATCGTTTTCTCCTTGTTGCTTAAATTGGATTTATCTATCCTGCCTGTAACTTAAATTTTAACATATAAAACAAAAAAAATCAATAGAAAAAAGCAAAAAAGAAAAAGCAGACCCAATTTATTTGGGTCTGCTTTGATACTAATAAATTATGCGCCGTAGAAAGCAGTCATTTCTTTCATCTGACGTCTGAAGGGGCGCTCGTTATTAGCATACCATGATGCAAATGAGTTGAATTGGTTGGATATAAATGTTGAGAAGGAGTCTGAATTGATGAAGTTCTCGTTAATGTATTCAGATGACTCGAATATAATGTCAACCATGTCGCGTGTTTCTTCGTCGGGAGCAGACTTAAGATCGAGGTGCACGTCGTAGTAAAGGGGTCTGAGCTTGTTGTAGCCCTCGATTGCAAGTGCTTCAAGAACGATACCTGTAGCGGCAAGATCCTGGTTTGTTGTGGGGATCCAGAATGCGCCACAGCAGTTTGCAGCGCCGCGGCAGATATATTCGCCCTGATCTTCGTCAAGCATCGGATAGGGAAGTATGCCCGCTTCGAATTCGAGTTCGCGGTTAGTTTCAAGCCAGTAAAGGAAAGTATCTCTCATAAGAAGTCTGCCTTCGTTGAACGCTGTGTTATGAACACCGTATGTGCCCATTTCAGTGTGTGCGTTCTTCTTATCAAAGAGCTCGATCATTTTATCTATGATCTTAATGGTTCTTTCGTTGTTGATATCAAGCACGGGCATCTGGTCTTCGTCGTTAACGATAGATTTACCGCCCATACCCATATAGAGAGCAAGGTTCATTTCCCATCCCCAGCCCATAAAGCCGAAGCGGTCGCCGTCCTTGTCCCATTCAGAGTTACCGTTGAGGTCGTTATATCCCTGCTTTGATATCTCGATGAGCTTGTCGATCGTCCATGTGTAGTCGTAAACGTCCTGATAAGGATAATCAATACCGAGGTCGTCAAAAAGCTTCTTGTTGAACTGAATGCAGTTTGTGAAGTTGTATGTACCAAGGCTGATATCGCCTGCCATACAGTATACCTTGCCGCCGTAGTTAACGTTTTCTGCAATACTATTGTTCCAATAGGGCTTAGTGGGATCAAAATGCTCAATATTGTACCAGTCGGTGAAGTAACCGTCGTATACCATCTGGAACATGGCATCAGCAGTTATAGCGCTGAATACGTGATAGGTTTTATCGTCTGCGAGGATATAGTTCTTATAATCGTCAAACGGATTACTTTCGGTTGTTGAGCTTCCGTTGAGAATTTTTAAGTTATATCTGTCTTCAATTGCAACCTGGCGCTGGAAGACTGCGTCTTCAAAAATATCGCCTGATTCTGCATCGATAAACATAAAGTGTCTTCCGGAAGTACTCTTACCGCCGTAAAAGCCGAGGCTCTTTTTTCCAAAGTCGAGCGCGGGAAGATCGTTTAACGAATACTCGTATTCAGATTCTTCTGCATTTTGCACGTTGGAATTGTTGCCGGAGTTATCGCCGGTACATGCTACAAGCACAGGTGTCAGCACTAAGATGAGAGCAAGAATAAGTGCTATTTTTTTCATTGTTTTCTCCTTTCGATCGGCAAAAATGTATGCAGCCGATACTAGTTGTTTACAATTATACCATATATTATAATAAAAATCAAGCATAAAAGTAAAAAAACGGCAGTAAATCTACTACCGTTTATACTTAATCAGCATCAGATCATATTTCGTAATCGAAGGAAAGCCTTTGCTCCATAAAAGGACGGACAAATGTGTTTGCAGCTTTTTGATGAAGAGGATGCTTCTGATAATTTTCCAATGCCGCGGCATCTGCGAAAGCAGAGTCCATCATAATATCGCCTGTTGATGCATCAAGCTTTTCTGTAAGAATATGCATTTCAATAAGTCCGTCTATCTTGCCAACAAGTTGCTCGAGCGAGATTTTGATATCAAGTGCCGCTTGCTTTTTGTCAGTAACGTCCTCTTTAAATTTCCATATAATCATGTGCTTTACCATGTTTGTATCCTCCGGATTGTGTAAATGAAATATCTCACTTCGTTCGATATGAAATAATTCCCTTCGTGAATTATGAAATAGAAAGCTGGCGCTTTCTGTGAAATAAAATTTGCCTTTCATATTGCGAAGCAATATTTCATACACGGAGTGTATTTCATAGCGAAGCTATTTCACTTGCCGAAGGCAAATTTCATTGAAAAAAGCACTTCTTATGAAGTGCTTTTTTCTGGTGACCCGTACGGGAATCGAACCCATGTTACAGCCGTGAAAGGGCCGTGTCTTAACCGCTTGACCAACGGGCCATGTTGCATCCCAATTTATGGTTGGAATGCGCTGGTAGCGGAAATAGGATTTGAACCTATGACCTGCCGGGTATGAACCGGATGCTCTGGCCAGCTGAGCTATTCCGCCATCTATTGGAATATGGGCGCTTCTCATCAGCGCTTGTCTATTATATCATAAAGAATTTGTCTTGTCAACACTTTTTTGAAAAAAATTTAGCTCTTTTTTATTTTAGCTTTTTCATAGTATTTATTGCCCTGTAATATAACAAACAAAAGTGCACCGCCTGCAAAAATAAGTATTTGTACTCATTTTGCAATTATGCATTTTGGCCGGCACACTTTTAAAACCAGATATTGTATGTATTTTGACAACTCTGCGGGAAATAATATTATTGCGGTAATAAACCGCAAAATCTCACTTGAGTGAGGAGCTTTATTATGAATACAAACGAGGAGATGCTGCAGTTTTTATATAAAAGCGCCTCTATGAGCGTTGATACGACTGCACGCGTAATTGCAAAGACACATGATGCTCGTCTCAGACGCGAGTTGAACGAACAGAAGGACGGATACAGGCGTTTTGCAGACGATGCCGTAAAGGGACTGAAAAGTCACGGGCTCGCACCTCAGGACAATCCTCTGATGACAAAGCTTATGACCAACGTTGGTATTTCTGTTAATACTATGATAGATTCAACACCCTCGCATATAGCCGAGATAATGATAAACGGTACCAATATGGGTGTGCTCAAAATGAATAAGCACTTAAACAGAAATAAGGATATATCAGAAGAAACAAACAAGCTTTGCAGAGAGCTTATCGATTTTCAGAAAAACAGCGCGACGAAGCTTGAGTCTTATCTTGCCTGATTTTTGCCCGGAATATTAAAAATTTTCTTCAGTATTCCCGAAAGAATCCTTGGGGATCTCATAACCACTATCTTCATTTTAATTCCTCCTATGAATGATATTTGGTAACACTAATATAATATGACAAAGGCTTTCTGTATGTTAACACGCATTAGTTAACACACAGAAAGCCTCTCTTTTATTTTGCCTAAGCGCAGCCTTTGCGCCGAAAGCATAAAAATCGAACCAAGCCTCGCCCTTTGGGAGAGGTGGCATGCCTTAAGGTGTGCCGGAGAGGGCGCTTTGAACGTTTTGGATATACAGTAGGATTTCTCGGCTTGCAAGCTTATTTCTTATCCCATTCGTGCTTATTTTTCAGAACGTTTCTTAGTTCCACAAAGCTTTCATGGCGCTCTTTCGAAATATCGCCGCGCTTTACTGCTTCTATGATACTGCAGCCTTCTTCCTTGGTATGCGAGCATTTTGTGTACCTGCATTTGCCAATATAGTCAGCAAATTCGCGGTATGTATACACAAGCTCGTCGTTTGTGAAAAAATTAAACCTTTCAAAATCAAGCATACCAAAGCCCGGAGTATCTGCTATAAATCCGCGGCCCGTTTCGCCGTTTGTCTTCACGCTGTACAGGGAAACGCACCTTGTCGTGTGCTTGCCGCGTGCGATCTTGTGGCTTATTTCGCCGGTTTCAAGCATAAGATCCGGAAAGATACGGTTTAATAGAGTAGATTTTCCTATTCCTGATGCCCCTGCGAATGCGGCAACCTTATTATCAAGGTTTTCGCATATATAATTATACGGTTCATTACAGTCATAGCCTTCGCCCTGTATCATAACTCTAAAGCCGCTTTTTTCGTAAATTTTGGCAAATTTTTCGGCTTTTTGGGGGTCAAGATCTGCTTTGGTTATAATTATAACGGGCTCGATCTTTTTATTTTCAGCTATGGATATAAGCTTGTCTGCCGTCACAAGTGACGGTTCAGGTTTTTTGACGGCAAACATTACGAAAAGTATATCAAGATTTGCCATAGGTGGACGTATAAGCGAGTTCTTGCGATCATATATATCGCTGATCATTATGTTGTTATTCTCGTCACGCCTGAGCTTTATTTTATCTCCGACAAGCGGAGTTTCGCCGTCGTGTCTGAACAGGCCGCGTGCGCGGCAGGAGAGCGTATCGGTAAGCTCTCCGTTTTCATTGTCTAAGGGTGTGTCGAGCAGAATATCATAGTTTCCGCCAACTCCCCTGATAATTCTTCCGCTAAGATATTTTTCCATTTAATATAACCAATCGTAATCTTCATCGTCGGGATCGGGGAGGGCTTCTTCTTTGCCCTTGCTGACCGTGAAGTTTATGCTTGTGTTCCTAGGTACACTTGACATTGATGCAAGACTTTGCTTGAGTATGGTACCTTTGGGGCTTGTTGATTCTATATACGTGACCTCGCCAAGCTTAAGCTTTCCTTCCGAAAGCAAGAGCTTTGCTGCAGCCTCGCTCTTTCCGAGAAAATCAGGAACGGTTACCGAGTATTCTTCTGCATTCTGTCCCTTACTTATTGTAAGCTTGATGGTGTCTCCGTATTTTACAGTGGTACCCGCCTCGGGATCGGTTGCGACAACGTAGCTTTCGGGAATATAATCGTGGTATACGTATTCACGCTCAGGATACAGGCCAAGCTCTTTAAGGGCTATCTCTGCTTCATAGTAGTATAAATACTTGTAATTATCAAGCTCGATCATCTGTGCACCTTTGCTGACGGTTATGGTTATCTTGCAATCCTGTTTCCCGGGGATAACCTTGCGCTTTTCGCCAACCTTGGGCTCCTGATCGAGTATCGTATTTGCCGATGCGGCGTCAAAGACCTGCTCGATGGTGACGTCATAATAATTGTTCTCAAGCTGATCGGCTAAATCCTGCGTATATATACCGCCGATAAGATCGGGTATTTCAACAACTACTGCGTCATCTCCCGATGTGGCTTCCAAAAATGCAGATATTATCGTTACCGCGCTTATTGCCGCAACTATAAGAAAAGCTGACGTTATACCTGCGATGATAGGTAACATTGAGCGGTTTGGCGTAAGTCCTCTTTTTTTGCTTGTAACAGTATTGTTATTGAAAAGGTTCTCGTTATCTGCGCTGTGCTGTGTTACCTTGAATACTGCTTTGGGATTATTTTTTATCTGAAGAAGATGTCTTAGCATCTGAGACGCACTCTGGAAGCGGTGCGCGGGATTCTTTTCCATAGCAATGAGTATTATCTGCTCAAGTCCGCGTACGATACTTGGGTTATGCTCACGGGGAGAGGGAGGCGTTGATTTAACCTGCATGAGAGCAACTGAAACGGGGCTTTCCGCGGTAAAGGGAAGCTTACCCGTTGCCATTTCATACATAGTTGCTCCAAGGGAATAGAGATCGCTTCTGTGGTCTATCGTTCTTCCGCTTGCCTGCTCGGGGCTGATATAGAATACAGTGCCGATTGCCTTGTCTGTCATAGTTACCGTTTCTGCATTGGGAAGCTTTGCTATGCCGAAGTCTGCAACCTTTATTGAGCCGTCACGCAAAAGCATGATATTCTGCGGCTTGATATCTCTGTGAACGATACCCTTTGAGTGAGCGTGCTCAAGAGCTCTGAGTATCTGCTCTGTGATGCTTACTACTTCCTTGAAAGAAAGCGCGCCCTTTTTCTGCATATAATTTTTGAGCGTTATGCCTTCGATAAGCTCCATGACGATATATTTGAGGTTGTCCTTTACCGAAACGTCAAATATACTTACGATATTCGGATGCGAGAGCATGGCAACCGCCTTGCTTTCGTTGATAAAGCGCTTTACAGCCTGCGTATCTGTGGAAATATCATCCTTGAGCATTTTTACAGCAACAGGACGGTTTTTCAGCATGTCGTACGCTTCAAATACAACAGCCATTCCGCCGATACCGATTATTTTTTTGATTTTATATCTTCGGTCAAAAACCTGACCTACGTATTTTTCGAAAAGATCCATTATTTTAACCTTTCTCACACTAAATTTATACGTTATGTAATTTTTCCTGCATTATTGCGATTTTTCTGTTGAGACAAGAATGACCGTAATGTTATCCGGTCCTCCCGCCTTCAGCGCCTCGTCTATAAGCTTATCAACTGTTTTTTCAGTATGAGCCTGTGCAGTATCATTGCGAGAAATGGGTTTGTTTATTATTTTATGCATCACAAGGTTGTCCACCTGACCGCACAATCCGTCTGAGCATAAGAGTATTTTTGCATTCGGATATTTGTCAAGATCCACGGTAAAGTAATCGCAGTCTATCTCAGGCTGTATGCCAACCGCACGTGTTATGCGGTTTCTGTACGGATGAGTTTTTGCTTCCTCGGGTGTGATATCGCCAACGTCAATAAGAAACTGAACGTATGAGTGATCCTCGGATATCTGTATGAGCTTTTTATTTGAGTCAATATATAAACGGCTGTCGCCTATATTGGCAACGTAGAGCCTGTTTTGCACGATAAGTGCGGCAACGAGAGTAGTACCCATGCCGGCAAGCTCGCTCTGACTAAGCGATTTTTCATAAACCGCCTCGTTTGCATCATAGACCGCATGAGCAAGTGCGGCTGTTGCCTGCGTCTGGTCAATAGGATCGCATTTGCTTAAATCAACAACGCTGTTGTTTTCAAAGCTTTTCATAAAAAGCTCGATAGCCGTTTCGCTGGCAATATTACCGCCACGAACGCCGCCCATACCGTCGCATACAACTGCAAGAAGTACGTCGTCCGAGTAGCGCTTAACTGCGAAGCTGTCCTGATTTGTGGCTCTCACCTTTCCTATATTGGTCTTTCCGCAATAAATCATCTGAAGTTTTCCTTTCGATAGCTAGTGATGCTTTAATCTATGCTTTATTGGTCTGTTTTCAGTCCTGCTTTTTTTCTTTTTCGGCGCTTCTTCTCAGCTGACCGCAGGATGCGTTGATGTCAGGCCCGAGCTTACGCCGTACGGTTGCGTTTATCCGCCTCTTCTCAAGAGCTTCGGCGAATTTTTTAACAGCCTGTGCAGAGCTTGTTTCAAAATCTCTTTCGGAGACCTCGTTAACGGGGATAAGGTTTACGTGTATCGGCAATAGTCTGCCGTCTTCGCTGAAATAC
Source organism: Eubacteriales bacterium (assembly GCA_045577925.1). Classification (GTDB taxonomy): domain Bacteria; phylum Bacillota; class Clostridia; order Oscillospirales; family CAG-272; genus UBA4717. Next base: position 31,035 of record JAZNJH010000010.1, on the reverse strand, counting down.
TTATAAAACAGGTCTGCAAGTCTGTTTGCCTGTTGTGCAGAATCGTTTTTGCCTGCGATAAGCGTGTATTCAAACGAAATACGCCTGCCAGTTGTTATAAAATATTCGCGGCATGCACTCAGAAGAGTCTCTATATTCCATTTGTTGTTGATCGGCATGATTGCCGAGCGCGTTTCATCATCGCATGCATGAAGCGATATCGAGAGGGTTATACCAAACTCTTCTTTTGCAAGGTCAAGTATTTTATCAGCAAGGCCGCAGGTTGAGAGCGATATATGCCTTGCACCAATATTGAGTCCTTCGCCCGAGGTTACAAGCTTTAAGAATTTTATAACGTTATCATAGTTATCAAGCGGCTCGCCGATCCCCATCATAACTATATTTGAAATATCTGCGCCGTCAAAGTTTGCCGCCGCAACCTGACCGAGCATTTCGCCGGGCAAAAGCTTTCTTGCCATACCGCCTATTGTGGACGCGCAGAATCTGCAGCCCATATTGCAGCCAACCTCACTTGATATACAAATGGTATTTCCGTGAGAGTAGTGCATAACGACGCTTTCTATATAATTACCGTCGTAAAGTCTGAACAGATATTTAACAGTACCGTCTATTTTTGATACGAGCTTCTTTTCGATTTTCGGCAGGGAACAGAACAGCTCCTGCGAGAGCTTTTGCCTTAGCTCTTTTGAGAGATTGGTCATATTCTCAAAGCCTGCGCCTTTGATCAGCCACTCAAATATCTGATCTGCTCTGAAGCGGGGAAGACCATAATTTTCTGTAAGATAAGCTCGAAGCTCGCTCTTATTCATCGACATTATATCGGGCTTGTCTGTCAAAACTATGACCTCCTTTTTTTACCTTCTTTTCATCTTTGCGATAAAAAATCCATCTGTATTATGAATATGTGTAAACAAGGTTAAAAATCCCTGTTTGCTTTCAATTGTTTGTCCGTTTTCTGAAACAAACGAAAAATCGCACGGTTCAAAATCGGGATTGTCTGTAAGAAACTTATTTACGTTATTTTCATTTTCTTCGGGATTAAGCGTGCAGGTTGAATATACGAGCACACCGCCGGACTTTACGTATTTTGAACAGTTATAAAGTATTTTTCTCTGTATTTCGGGAAGCCTTTCTATATCTGACGGGTCTTTGTATCTGACCTCGGGCTTTTTTGCTATTACTCCAAGGCCTGAGCAGGGAACGTCGCATAACACCCTGTCGGCACCGCATCCGTTTATATCTGCAAGCTCCTCATCAAATTTGGAAGAGTCTCCTTCTTTTGTTTTTATGATATCGATTCCAAGCCTTGCTGCACCGCTTTCTATAAGAGAAAGCTTACTTTTATGAAGATCGCACGATATTATTTCACCGCGGTTTTCCATCAGAATTGCGCTTGAAAAGCTTTTGCCTCCCGGGCATGCGCAACAGTCTATAATTTTTTCACCACACATAGCACCGAGTACGAGAGAGGCAAGCTGAGATGCTTCGTCCTGAACGAACAGTTTGCCCGATTCAAAAAGATCTGAAAGCTCAGATACCGCGCCGCCGTCGCAGATGATGCCAAACGGTGAAAACTTTGTCTTTTTTGCAGTTATACCGCGCTCTTTTATTGTAGCAAGGACAGAGTCACGGTCAGCTTTAAGGGTATTTACTCTGAAGCTTGTGCTTCTGCTGTCGTTTTGCGCGGCCATTATATTTTCTGCATCTTTTTGGGAGTATGACAGAGCAAAATGCTCGCACAGCCATTTCGGGTATGAGTATAATATCGACATTTTTTCATATTTATCAAGCAGATCAAGCTTTTCTTTAAAAGGCTCACAGTCGAAAACCTCATTAAGATTTTTGATGTTTTTGCCTTTCGTAGCTCTGAGAAAGCTTCTCAGTATCGCGTTAACAAATCCGCCGAGCCCTTTGTTTGCGTGAGAAACAGAAAGCTTCACGCTCTCGTTAACCGCCGCGCTCTCGGGTATCTTGTCCATAAACATAAGCTGATAAAGACCGAGTCTGAGAGATATTATAACAGCACGGTCAAGCTTGTCAAGAGGGCGGCTTGAAAGCGCAGAGATTATAAAATCAAGTGTGAGCCGTCTTTCTATAACACCGTAAACAAGAGTTACGTAAAGTCCCTTTTCAGCGCCTTTGAGAGAATATTTTTTTGTTGTAGTGTCTATTTCAAGATTTGAATATTTCTTTTGCTTTTCGCATCTTTCAAGCGAAAGATATGCAATTTCACGGGCGCTGTGCAAGACATCATCCTCCGTCTTTTATCTTCTTGACGATCTGTTAACAAGCGAAATAAGTCTTAAAAGGTTTGCAAGTGATACCGCCAGTGCGGCAACGTAGGTCAGCGCCGCCGCTCTCAGTACTTTGCCTGAGGCTGTTATCTCCTCACCCGTCATGCGGCCGCCCGCTTTGAGAGCGTCTATGGCGCGGTTACTTGCATTGAATTCAACGGGAAGCGTTACAAGCTGAAAAAGTGTTGAAAGGCCGAACGCCGCAATCCCGATATATGCAAGTCCCGGCTGAGATAAAAGTATACCGAGAAGCACGAGCGGAAGAGCAAGATTTGAGCCGATGTTGGTTATCGGTATGATAGCGCTTCTGATCTTGATGGGCGTGTAGCCAACTGCGTGCTGTACCGCGTGACCCGCTTCATGAGCGGCAACGCCAACCGCCGCGGCGGTGTTTGCCCCGTAAACCGAGTCTGAAAGCCTTATAACGTTTGCTTTCGGGTCATAGTGGTCTGTCAGATTACCTGAAACCCTTTCGATTTTAACGTTGTTTAGCCCGTTTGTATCAAGGATTATTCTGGCGCTGTCGTATCCCGTCATGCCGGGCACGTTTATTTTACTGTATTTTTTAAAAGTTGACTGTACGTTGGACTGCGCCCAGAAGGCGAAAAGTACAGCCGGAAGTACGAGTAAAAGATAAGTTGAATCTATTCCGTAGAAGAACATAACAAAAACTCCCTTTTATTTTTCGGCGAAAAACATACCCTCAAGCCCTTGCTTACCGCGAATGAAATCACCTGAGGACATTCTTTTTTTGCCCTCGGGCAAAACGCCGGTTATACCGATAGAACCGTGTTTGCATGCAACTGTTATCATGCCGTCTTTTGTATCGGTTATCTTACCAACGATATCATCGGGGTTTTCGCCGTCACTACTTACTATAACCGAAGAAGTGAATTTTATCATTTTTGAGTCAAGATAAGCAAAAGACAGCGGGATCGGCGAAAGACCTCTTATTCTGTTGTGTATCTCATTTGCATTTCCCCAAAAGCTTATAAGGCAGTCGTTTTTTGTAATCTTTTCGGCGTATGTGGCAAGAGAGTCGTCCTGCTTTTTATAAACGTCACGTCCCTCGCGGATTACCTCAACAGCCTCGGCTATTGCTTCTTTTGCACATTCCGCGAGCTTGTCGTGAACGCTTTCAAAATTATCGTTTTCGAGTATATCGACAGTTTTCCATAAAAGCATGTCGCCAGTGTCAAGCCCCTGTGCCATTTTCATAATCGTAATGCCCGTTTGGGTCTTGCCGTCGATTATAGCTCTCTGAATAGGTGCGGCACCCCTGTATTCGGGCAGAAGCGAGCCGTGTACGTTTATACAGCCAAGCCTCGGGAAATCAAGCACGTAGAGGGGAAGTATCTTTCCATACGCCGCGACAATGATAAGCTCGGGAGATAGCGCTTCAAGCTCGGGTAAAAATGCATTGTCACGAAGCGTTTCGGGCTGATATACAGGTATACCTTTTTCGAGCGCCATCTTCTTAACTGCCGACTGAGCAAGCTCATATCCGCGGCCACGCGGCTTATCGGGCTGTGTTACCACACCAACAATTTCGTCATTTGAATCGCATATTTTTTCAAGAACGCATGCCGCGAAGTCGGGAGTTCCCATAAAAAGTATTTTCATTATCCGTTTCCCCGTGAAGAACGTCTTCTTCTGCTTCTTTTAGAGCCCGACTGTAATTCTTCTTCATCTATCATTCTGATGGCGCAGTCAATAAAAAGCTTGCCGTCAAGATGGTCTATCTCATGGCAGAGCGCGCGGGCAAGAAGCCCCTCACCCGTTATAGTGAAGCTTTCGCCGTGTCTGTTCATGGCGCGCACACATACTTTCATCGGTCTTTCTGTTACGCCCCACTGGTGCGGAAGAGAAAGACAGCCTTCAACTTCGTTTTGTGAACCCGAGCGTTCAATTATTTCGGGATTGATAAGCTCTATTGTGTTACCCTCTTCAACCTCAACGAGAGCGATCCTGCGTAGTACGCCAACCTGAACTGCGGCAAGACCTGCGCCCTCTGCCTTGTGAAGAGTATCTCTCATGTCGTCAAGAAGGGTGATTATTCTGGGTGTTATTTCATCAACCGGACGGCTTATACGTCTGAGTATGGGATCTTCGTCTGTGACTATATTAAGAAGTGCCATTTAATGCGGCTCCTTTCATATGTTTGTGGGATTTATGTCTGCGCCAACAGACACAGACGGGTATTTTTGCGTGAATTCATGAAGCAAGAGCGAGATAAGCTCTCTGCATTTTTTATTAAACGCGCATTTTATTACTATGCGCATACGGTATACGTTGTTGACCTTGTATACAGGCGCTTCTATCGGTCTGAATGCCGTTGCCGCAATGTCTGAGTATTTGCCCCCGGGCCCGATAAGCTCTCTGAGCCTTGCATCAAGCTCGTTTGTTGCAAGAAAGAGCTCGTTTTCCCTTTCGCTTGAAAGGCTTATCAGCGCAAAATCGCAAAACGGGGGGAATACGAGCGTGCGGCGAAGCTTTATCGCACTTTTATAAAAGCTATTGTAGTCCTGCGCCGCGGCATATGTAAGCGTTTCGTTTTCGGGATTATATGTTTGTATTACTGCGCGTCCCGGCTTATTTCCTCGTCCGGCTCTGCCTATAACCTGAGTTACAAGCGAAAACGCGCGCTCTGTTGCTCTGTAATCGTCAAGATAAAGAGCAGAGTCGGCATTAACTATTCCGACGAGTGTAACGTTCGGGAAATCGTGCCCTTTAGTTACCATTTGCGTACCAAGTAAAATATCCGCTTTGTGTTCTCTGAAATCCTTGAGTATCTGTTCGTGGCGGAATGTAGTATCTTCAGCATTTGATTTTCCCGATACAGTATCCGCATCCATGCGGATGATTTTTGCCGTGGGGAACTTTTCGCGAAGCTCGTTTTCGGCAAGCTGTGTACCAAAGCCCTTGAAATTAAGGTGCTTGCTTTGGCAGTTCGGGCAGAGAGTGGGTAGCGGCTCTCTGTGCGAGCAATAGTGGCACATAAGCGTGCCGCCATTTGAGTTTCTCTTTTTATGAAGCGTTAACGATACGCTGCAGTTAGGACAGCTTATAACCTCGCCACACATAATGCAGGATACAAAATTATTATATCCGCGGCGGTTTACAAAAAGAATACTTTGCTCGCCGCGCTCGAGATTTTTTTGTATTTCTTCTTTAAGAACGCTTCCGATAACTGAGGTGTTACCTGCAAGAGAGTCAAGTCTTGAATCGGCGATTATAACCTCGGGAAGCTTAGCGTTGCCATAGCGCTCTGTTAATCTGACAAGCTTGTATTTTCCGCTCTCGGCTTTGTAAAAGCTTTCGAACGAGGGGGTCGCCGACGATAACAGCATAAGCGCTCTGTGGTGCGCAACCCTGTATCTTGCTATATCCTTGGTGTGATATTTTGGCGACATATCCGATTTGAAGGTGTGCTCCTGCTCCTCGTCGAGGACTATCATGCCAAGATTTTTAAGCGGAGCAAAAACGGCGCTTCTCGTTCCGATAACGACGTCTATATCTCCGCGCTCTATCTTACGCCTTGCGTCGAAGCGCTCGGCTTGGGTGAGAGAGGAGTGAAGGACTGCAACGCGCTCTCCGTAATATGAGCAGAACAAGTCTACCGTCTGAGGTGTGAGCGATATTTCGGGAACGAGCACGATGACCGATTTGCCGTTTTGCACGGTTTTGTCTATAAGAGCCTTAATAACACGAGTTTTTCCGCTTCCCGTTATGCCGTAAAGTAGCGCCGCGCGTGCTTCGCCCGCTTCAAGCTCGCGGGATAACTCTTCAAACGCCGACTGCTGCGCTTTGCTTAGCTCTGCTTCTTTTGCACCATGCGCAGACTTGTTATATGAATTTCTGAAAAGCTCGGTCTTCTTGCAGTCTAAAAGCCCCATTTCTACCATGCCGTTAAGCTGTGCTGACGTGGCAGAGCATTTCTCTGCAAGCTCTTTTTTGGTAAGAGACTCGTTTTCAAGCAAAAGACTCACGATGCGCTGACGTACGCTTCCGCGTACAGCTGTACGGTGTCCCGCATCTGTAAGCGTATAGCTGTATTCGTTTATTGCCTTGAGCTTGCCCGCTGCTATCTGATCTACGGGACCTGCAACCGTATGAAGCGCGTCTGTAAACGTGCAGAAGGTGCGTTCCATTAAAAATGCGCATAGCCCGAGCATTTCCTCATCAAGAGAAATACGGTCGGTTGCGACCGCGAGCACGGGCTTGACTTTATCATATTGACAGCTCGAGCCGACATGAACAACAACGGCAAGCCGGCTGCGGTTTCCTCTTGAAAAAGGGACTTTTACTATTGTGCCGGGCACGACCTTACCCCTGAGCTCATCGGGAATAAGATAGTCGTAGATCCTCTCTGCCGCGAGCGGCAGGTCGAGCACGTAAACTCCGGCGTATACAGCAGAGTTTTCTTCCCTCATAAATCCTTTGCGCTTATTCTTCGTCGAATATAAGCGACTCTTCCTTTATTCTGAATTCGCCCGAATCGAGACGGTTGATAGCCGTTTTAACAGCCTTGTCGTCGCGGAATTCGCGCTTTATCATTGCGACTAAGCTCTTTTCGGTTTCCTTGTTGGAAATGAGCTTTTCTGCAGCCTCACGCTGACGTACGTATTCATCTGTTACGATACGCGCGCATTTTGCAGTTGCAACAACGAGTGTGTATCTGTTGAACTTTCCTTTTGTAAGGTTGTCGATTGACGGGTAAATCATAATGGTCTCCAATCTGCCGCATATCGGCTCAGTAAAATGCTGTGTTATTATTTTTGACTTGTATTATTTTCCTTATTCGTCTGTGTCTGCTTCGTCGTTGTCCGATTTTCCGTTAAGTCTTGATGAAAGCGTTTCGGGCTGGATCGCCGAAAGTATAACGTGATCGCTGTCGGTTATGATAACCGAGCGGGTACGTCTGCCGCAGCTTATATCGATTGCACGGCCGTCGTCCTTTGCGTCCTGTACAATCCTCTTTATCGGAGCGGAATCGGGGGAAGCGAGTGCGACAATTCTGTCAAGGGCTATCATGTTATTAAAGCCCGCATTTATAAATTTCATGTAAATACCGCCTTTTGTAGAGCTTATTATTCGATATTCTGTATCTGCTCACGGATCTTTTCAAGCTCGCTTTTAACTTCAACAACAATAGACGCGATGTCTGCATTGTTGCACTTTGAGCCCGTTGTGTTTATCTCGCGGTTGATCTCCTGAAGTAAAAAATCTATCTTTCGGCCGACGGGAGCGTTTTCCTCCAAAATCTTCCTGAAAGAATCGAAATGGCAGTCGAGTCTTACCATTTCCTCGTCTATGGCAACCCTGTCGGCATATATTGCGCACTCTGTCAGTATCAGCGATTCGTTAAGCTCAACTCCCGAGTCTGCAATAGCCTGCCTAAGCTTTGTTTCAAATCTTTCGCGGTAGCTTTCAATGTCTGTTTGAGAATACGCGGCTATTTTTTTCTTAAGCTTTTCGATCTTCGCAAGCTTTTCAAGGATATCACCCTTGAGCTTTTCGCCTTCTTCTTCACGGGCGAGAATAAAGTCGGCAATAGCAGCATCAAGCGCGGGCTTTATTTCAAGCCACGCAAGCTCTGCGTCCTCTTCTTTTTTAACCACCGTGAAGATCTCTTTATTCTGAGCAACTCTCATGGTAGAGATGTCGTCGGGCAGGGAAAATTTATCTCTCAGGCTTTTCAGCGCGTTTATATAGCTCTCGGCATATCCTGCATCTATGTCAATAGTGGTTTCGCTGTCTTCGGTAACCTCTATTCCGATGTACACGTCAAGCTTGCCGCGGTTAATACCGCATTCAGATACGTATTTGCGGACGCGGTCTTCAAGAAAAGAGAATATCCGCGATATTTTCACCGAGCAGTCGAGATATCGGTTGTTTACCGATTTAAGCTCGACGGTAATATTCTTTGTGGGCGTGCTTTGCACTACTCTGGCAAACGCGGTCATGCTTCTTATCATGTTAACCACCCCTTTAACTGTTTAATAAAGACTTATCTGCCAATACATCAGAAAGGCATATCTGTTCAAATATACATTTTATCACAAATGTGCTTATTTGTCAATGTAACTTAAACGATTTTATACTAAAATAATTATATTAGATATATAATTTAATCTAAAAAAGGGAAAAGACTAAGAAAACATATCGATGTATGCTTCTTTTTATTCTCTCATAAAATGGTATTACAACAACATAGGAGATGATTATGAAAATTGAAAAGCTAACGCTTAGTGATACTTGGCGTGTCGGTTTAACCTTGAACGTAATAACAAAAATCACGTATATACACAGCGGGGAATATGAAAAGCTTGATGCTATGAATCAGCGTATAGCAGAGAATCTGTTTGATTACTTGAAAAACAAACTTGGTGAGAATGTCACCGGCAATATCGTCGCGCTTCTTACGCCGACGCTGACGTATGTTGATGACGATATCATAAGCATAGAATACGATTTTACAATAACCTCAGACAGGCGCATACTTAATCATAAGCGTTTTTGCATAAACATGCTTTATAAACAGGGGATTCTTCTCTTGCCGCGCTTTCTGGATAAACACAGACGTATAAAAAGCACGTCTGAATTTTACCTCATCCGAGGGGCAGACGGTGAGCTTCTTTGCGTGCCTGTTATACAGAGTCTGCAGGCAGGGACAGTTGTCAGCCGCAGAAGCGAAATTGACGCATATTGCGACGGTCGTTCGCAAAAGGTGAAAATAAAAGTCCCGCACTTCCTTGATGGTAAGAAAGTGCGGAAAAAGTAATTTTACATACTGCCGAGCCTGTGCATCTCGTCAAGCGATCTTTTTGCAAGCTTTATAGTTTCATCATCAAGGACGATCTCGTATCGTTTCTTGCCGCTGACAGCGTTGTAAACGTCAACGAGAGTAGTAAGCCTCATGTTTTCGCAAACGCAGTCCTTGGAAAGTGCATAGAAAAACTTATCGGTACACATATACTGAAGATGCTCAACGATACTGTTTTCTGTGCCGATTATAAACTCACTGCAGTCGCTCTTTTTTGCAAAATCCATGATCTCGGTCGTGCTTCCGGCAAAATCCGCAAGTCTTGTAACCTCGCTCTTACACTCGGGGTGAACGAGCACGAGCGCACCGGGATGCGCCGCCTTTGCTCTTTCTACGTCAGCCGGCGTGATACGCATATGAGTGGGGCATCCGCCGCTTATAAGCTTTATGTTTTTCTCAGGAACGGATTCTGCCACCCATGAGCCAAGATTGCAGTCGGGGATAAACAGAATATTCTTATTTTCGATGTTTTTGATTATCTTAACGGCACTTGACGAGGTCACGCATACGTCGCATTCACATTTGAGTGTCGCAGTTGTGTTTACGTATGCGGCAACAGCATAGTCGGGATACTTTGCTTTGAGCTCTCTTAACTCCTGTACACTGAGCTGCTCTGCCATAGGACAGCCTGCATCCTCATGAGAGAGAAGCACCGTCTTTTCGGGAGATAAAATCTTGACTGTTTCCGCCATGAAGCGTACTCCGCACATAAGCACCGTTTTCTGCTTTGCGGCGGCCGCCTTTTCGCTAAGTCCATATGAGTCGCCTATAAAGTCCGCTACTTCAAAAATATCGTGATTTTGATATGCGTGAACGAGTATACATATATCGTTTTCTGCTTTGAGCCTCAGTATCTCGTCTTTCATTTGCTGTACGGTCATGTTTTGATCCCTTTCGATATAAACCGGAACAATGTGAAAATGCTGCCGCAATTAACACCGTTATTTGCGGCAGCATAAATCTTTTAGCTTTTTGTATTAAAGAGCGTCTTTTCTTGAAAGATTATATCTGCCCTTTTCGTCTGTGCCGAGGAACTTGACTCTCATTGTGTCGCCCTCTTCGCAAACGTCTTCAACTCTTTCTGTGCGCTTGTTGTCAAGCTTGGAGATGTGAACAAGGCCTTCCTTGCCGGGAGCGATCTCAACGAATGCGCCGATCGGAATGATTCTTGTTACAACACCCTCGTATATTTCGCCAACAACGGGCTCAAATACGATAGCATCGATGATCTGCTTTGCAGCAAGTGCGCTGTCGCGGTTAACGGCTGCGATAAATACGCTTCCGTCGTCGTTGATGTCGATCTTCGCGCCTGTATCGGCAACGATCTTCTGGATAACCTTTCCGCCGCTTCCGATAACTTCACGGATCTTTTCGGGATCGATCGTCATAGAGATCATCTTGGGAGCGTATTCGGAAACTTCCTCACGGGGCTTGTCTATCGCCTTGAGGATTATTTCGTCGATGATATAGTCACGGCCCTTGTGTGTTGTTTCAAGAGCGTTCTTGATGATTTCAGGTGTAAGACCGTCGATCTTGAGGTCCATCTGAATGGATGTGATACCCTTGTGAGTACCTGCAACCTTGAAGTCCATATCGCCGAAGAAGTCTTCAACGCCCTGAATGTCGATCATCGTCATCCAACGCTCACCCTCGGTGATAAGACCGCAGGAGATACCTGCAACGGGAGCCTTTATCGGCACGCCTGCGTCCATAAGAGCAAGTGTTGAACCGCAAACGGATGCCTGAGATGTTGAACCGTTGGAGGATACAACCTCGGATACGCATCTGATAGCGTAAGGGAATTCTTCAACAGAGGGAAGTACGGGAATGAGCGAGCGCTCTGCAAGCGCACCGTGGCCGATCTCACGTCTTCCGGGGCTGCGTACAGCCTTTGCTTCACCAACAGAGTAACCGGGCATATTGTAGTGGTGCATATATCTCTTTGATGTTTCTTCGTCGATACCGTCGAGCATCTGAGCATCGCTCATTGTGCCGAGAGTTGCAACTGTGAGAACCTGAGTCTGACCGCGTGTGAAGAGTCCGCTTCCGTGTGTTCTGGGAAGAAGACCTGTTTCAGCCGCAAGAGGACGGATCTCGTCAAGACGTCTGCCGTCAACGCGCTTGCCGTCGTCAAGAAGCCAGCGGCGAACGACGAATTTCTGGATCTTATAAATGATCTCAGCGATCTCAACTGCGTTTTCGCCTTCGGGATCGAACTTTTCGTTAACCTTGTCGGAAACAACTAGCATACGTTCATCACGTACAGTCTTGTCGTCTGTATCCATAGCGTACTTAACGTCGTCTATGATATATTCCTTGATCTGCTCGAAGAGATCGTGGTCAACGTCGCAGGAGGGGTAGTCAAACTTGGGCTTGCCTACTTCTGCAACGATTTCGTTGATAAACTTGATAAGTCCCTTGATCTCAGCGTGAGCTATCATGATAGCTTCATACATAGCCTCGTCGGAAACCTCGTTAGCGCCTGCTTCGATCATTACGACCTTCTTTTCGCTTGCCGCAACGGTAAGCTGAAGATCGCTCTGCGCACGCTCTTCAAGTGTGGGGTTGATAACGAACTGTCCGTCGATCATACCCATGAAGGCGCCGCCGATAGGTCCGTTCCACGGAATATCCGAAATGGAAAGGGCGATAGATGCGCCGATCATAGCTGTGATTTCAGGAGAACAGTCGGGGTCAACGGACATAACTGTAAGGTTGAGGTTTACGTCGTTTCTCAAATCCTTAGGGAAGAGAGGACGTACAGGTCTGTCGATAACGCGCGAGGTAAGTACAGCCTTTTCGCTGGGTTTGCCTTCTCTCTTGAGGTAACCGCCGGGGATTCTGCCAACCGAGTACATTCTTTCTTCAAAGTCAACGGACAGGGGAAGAAAGTCGATGCCGTCACGCGGCTTTGCGGATGCTGTTGCCGTTGCTAAAATAGCAGTGTCGCCATAGCGAACGAGCGCGCTTCCGTTTGCAAGGCCTGCGATCTTACCTGTTTCTACAACGAGGGGACGGCCTGCATAGGTGTAGTTAAAAACTTTGTAATTTGGAAACATTTTTTGCTCCTTAAATTTATATATTTACGGCGCACTTCCTGCTCTTTAGCACTTAAATACACAACAAAAGCCTTTTGATGCATATTTAACTGCTAAAGCCTTGGGAATTCTGCCGCATTTAACGATAATAATTCAAGCCGTAACCCGAAAGAAAGTATCAGGGTTACGGCTTGAGGCATTTTACTTTCTTATACCGAGCTTTTCGATAATTGCGCGGTAACGCATGATATCTTTCTTTGCAAGGTAGCCGAGAAGATTTCTTCTGTGTCCGACCATTTTAAGAAGACCGCGGCGGCTGTGATGGTCCTTCGGGTTGTTCTTAAGATGAGCGTTAAGAGAGTTGATGCGGTTTGTGAGAATAGCGATCTGAACCTCAGGCGAGCCTGTGTCGGTATCATGAAGCTTGTTCTCTGTGATGATTTGCTGCTTTTCGTCTTTGAGTAACATGATTTCACCTCATATTAAAAATTTTTTTGTTACCGTATACACAGCAAGCGGCGGGTGAAACAGCATCTGCTCTTTATTCCGCAAACCGAGTAAACGGTACATACGGAGTGTATTATAACACACTTTTTTTCTTTTGTAAAGAGATTTTTAAAAATTATTGTAAATTTTTTTGACAATAAGAAAAATTCAAAAAAGACTTGACAAGTAATAAAAGGCATGATATAATGTTTGAGCACGAAAAAAGCGCCACTAGCTCAGTGGATAGAGTGCCCGGCTACGAACCGGTAGGTCGCAGGTTCGAATCCTGCGTGGCGCGCCAGAAAAAAGCACTTGCATTTGCAAGTGCTTTTTTCTATCCAATCCGAAGGATTGGTATGTAATTACCCGTAGGTGCATGTAATCGCCGTAGGCGTATGTAATCACGCTTTAGCGTGCATTTCCTTCGGATTGATTACATACAACACTCCGTGTTGATTCCATACCGCAACAAGTTGCGGATTCCATACACGCCAAGGCGTGATTTAAAGTGAAATAGCTTCGCTATGAAGTATACCTTACGGCATATGAAAAGGCGTATTTTATTTCATATCGAGCATAGCGAGATATTTCATTTAAACACACTTGCAGATTTAACACAAAAGTATTCCCGAGTGTCCATTTGAACACTCGGGAAGTTTTTATTTTCTCACTCTACCGATCCGTCCCAGCTTTTAGCTGCTTCTTCTGTTTCAAAGAAGCCTATCGACGATATATATATACGCGCATTTGGGTTGTCATTGCCGACAAACGGGTATATACGCCATTGTCTTACGGTGTTGTTATTCCACTTTGTTCCGTCGGTAAATTTAATGTTGCTCAGATCAAATATGACCTGATTCCACTCTCCGCTCTTGAAGTTAAGCGCTTCATTTTTTGTTGCAGTTTGCAAATTATTTGTACGAAGCGGCGTTACATCCTTTGACGCATAAAACTGCATGTATTTCGGAGCATAGCTGCTGTTTTGATAAGAGTAGTTGACAACAAGATAATTATATTTACGGGCATCAAGAGACGGATTATAATAATCAGCATCCCACTGATAATAGTTGAAATCAAGGAAGCCCTGAGTATAATTATCAAGCAAAGAAACCTTTATGCATTTGCGCCCGAGATACGTTGTTTTTTCCATATCAACACCGAAGAAGGTTTCATATTTCCCGGTGTTCGGGTTGATAACGTCAGGCTTTGCGAAAGCATTGTGGAACTGTGTGCCGGGATCACCCTCGTACATCATGTCTTCAACGGAAAACAGAACCTTACCGCCGGGTGTTGGCTTGTTATACTGTGCAGGTACATACGCCTGTGTGCCTTTTTCGGGTTTTGCGTTGAAATCAAATGCAAGAGCCTCTTCTTCTGTTTCGAAAAATCCGAAGCCTGCTATATAGCACTCTGCGTTTTCGTTTTTGTTGCCTTCAAACATGTGGATCCTGAATTGACGGATCGTGTTTTCTGTCCATATCGTTTTATCCGTAAAGTTTACGTCGCCAAGATATATAACGGCTTCATTCCACTGTGCATGATTATTCTTTATTCTGGTAATGCTGCTTGCCGTCTGGAGTTTTTCGGTCTGCGGATATACGTCTTTAGACGCAAACACTTTAAGATTTCTTACCGAATTTGCCACAACGTTATATGAGTATTTTATTTTTAGCCATTTTGCCTTTGAACCTTCAAGAGAAGGACGATAATATCCGCAGTCATACTGATAATAATTAAAATCAAAGTAACCCTGTGTAAAGCCTTCAAGCAGCGATACCTTTACGCAATCGAGCCCGAGATATTCAGCACGTTCTGTCTTAACACCGAAAAACGTTTCATATCCTCCGATAGCGGGGCTCCATACGTCAGACTTTGCGATAGCATTATGAAAGGCTGTGCCCGGGTCTCCCGGATACATTATTTCTTCTGGTGTGAATACCGTGTTTCCGCCGCCCGATGGAGCAGAGAGCCTTGTGTCGTTCGTATCTGACCATACTGCATAAAGGGTTGCATTGTTGTTTTCTCTATAAGAAGCTCCCGGCAGATACTTTATCTCGCCGCCCTCGGTTGTTGCCCAACCGAGGAAGTAGAGGTTTTCTTTTACGGGAACAGTGTCCGGTATCTTCGGAGATTCGCCGTACTTTTTACTTATCTTTTTAGGAATGTTTGAAGCGCCGTCAGCTTTGAACGTGACGGTAAACTTTTGATTCATGATTAAATAGTTCGGCCTTACGAATCTTGCGTAATTTATATTATTTGAATATTTTCTTGAAAGATCGGAATGCTCAGTTGCCCAAACCCCTCCGATACTGTTTTTAATATCCGGATTTGTTACGTTTCCCTTTATAACCTCATTTTTGCCTGCCATAATACCGCATGAGACCATTTTGCCGTTATAATTTGAAAAGAAAACGATATCTCCTGCCTGAACACTTTCTCTTGATACCTCTTTGGCGTTATGATCTTTCAGGAGAGCATTGAAAAGATCATTCGGAGTGTCTTTGTAGGGTATTATTTCTTCGGGGATATCAACAAGACGCGCACAGTCGGCAACAAAATGGCTGTTCCAGTCTACGTTATAACGAAGGGATTGTGAGGTTTTGCTTATCTGTGCCTTAGCAGCAGCAACTATCTTTCTTGCTGCTGTATTTGAGGTTTTAAAATCGGTATTATAATATTGAAGGTTAGCTTTTGCTGCATGCACATGGCATAACATAAGCGAAAGCATAACACAAATACTTGCCGAAATCGTTAAAACTCTTGTTATGATTTTCTTCATAGCTCATGCCCTCCTCAGGGAAAATAGTTATTATTTGCTATAAATATTATAGCATTCCAAGCCATTCTATGTCAATATAATTATGTGTGATACAAGTCAAAACGGAAAATTTTGTATATTTAAACAAATATAAAATGATAAAATTAGAAAAACATCTAAAATATTGGGAAAACACACCGTTTTTTGTAATATGCGTTTAGCTCTTGCAAAATTTATGTAAATGTAGTATCATATTAAGTAATGGTAGTCATTTGACTGCTTTTACACCTTGTTTTTGGGGAGTATATAATGAAAATTGCAATACTTGGAACGGGAAGCTGGGGTACTGCTATTGCCCAGGTGCTTGCCGACAATTCTAATGAAGTTATAATGTACGGCATTGAAAAAAGCGAGATCGACGATATAAATGACGGATATAACAGAAAATATTTTGGCGATCTTGTTCTTGCAAAGGGGATAAGCGCAACAAGTGATCTGCGTTTTGCGCTTGACAAAGCCGGGCTTTTGGTAATAGCCGTGCCAACAAGGTTTGTGTCAAGTGTTCTTGAATCGGCGCGCCCTTATATAGGCAAAGACGTTATAGTTGTAAACGTAAGCAAGGGATTTGACCCGAATACCAACAACCGTATGTCGGATACGGTGCGCAGAGTTATAGGAGATATTGTAACAACACCTGTTGTATCGGTTATAGGACCGAGCCACGCGGAGGAGGTAATACTTCGCAGGCTCACGTCTCTTTGTGCGGTGTCGGTTGATGCATCTGCCGCGCGCAGAGTACAGGAGATATTTTCCAATAGTTATATAAGACTGTACGTAAACACTGATGAGATAGGCGCTGAGTACGGCTCTGCCATGAAAAACGTTATCGCGCTTGCATCCGGTATGCTCGTCGGTCAGGGATATGGCGATAATGCAAAAGCGGCGCTTGTAACGCGCGGCCTTGCCGAGATGACGAGATATGCGCTTGCAAAGGGCGGAGATGCTAAAACCTTGATGGGACTTACGGGAGTTGGCGACCTTGTTGTTACCTGCTTCAGCGAGCATTCGAGAAACTACCAGGCAGGTCTTTATATAGGAAAGAAAAACGGAACTAAGGATTTTTTTGAAGAGAATCAGAAAACGGTAGAGGGAGTATACTCCTGCAAGGTAGTATATGAAGACCTTGCAAACTATGATTTTGAAATGCCCATAACGAGTGAACTTTATAAAATTCTTTATGAAAACAAACGTCCGTCGGATGCGCTTGGCGACATAATGTCAAGGCCTCTTAAAGACGAAAACTAAAAAACAAAAAAGAGTGAGTGTTTTTTAAAACTCATACGAATAAGGATTGGCTCGAAAAAACAAAGCCTATCCCGATAATGTGAAAAACAGCTCTTGACAGAGGAGATGAGGGTATTGGCAGGCGATTATAATAAAAGCAAAAGACTTTATGAGCTTTCATATTTAAACGTGCTTTTTTGTGTTATGGTCATATGCGTGCATATACTTTCAGAGCCGATAACGGCTCTTGAGCGCACGTCGCTTCAGTACTTTTCTGTTTACGCTCCCTGGAAGCTTTTTCAGTTTGTAACTCAGGGCTTTGTGTTTTTAAGCGGACTAAAGCTGTTTTTGAAAGACCGCTCTGATATGAAAATCACGCGTTTTTATATTGACAGAGCAAAGCGTGTTGTGATACCATATCTTTTGTGGGTTGTCATATACTACCTTTATTTTATAGCAATAGGGTGGTATGAGTTTTCAGCCGCAGACCTTTTAAGATACGTTTTCATAGGCGACCTTGTGGCGCACTTCTATTTTGTGATAATCATATGTCAGATGTATATTCTGACGCCGTTTATCGCTAAGCTTTTTAAGAAATGCTCGCCATATCTTGCGCTTATCTATTCGCTCTTTATATCCCTTTTGCTCGGGCAGTATCTGCCGCACGTGATCTCAATAATATCACCGGACTTCACTTTTGCGTATAACGACAGGCTGTTTACAACCTATATATTCTACTTTATAGGCGGAGCGGCCGTGGGTATGAATTACAGAGA
This sequence comes from Eubacteriales bacterium, assembly GCA_045577925.1. Lineage (GTDB taxonomy): Bacteria > Bacillota > Clostridia > Oscillospirales > CAG-272 > UBA4717. Next base: position 13,573 of record JAZNJH010000010.1, on the reverse strand, counting down.
TGTTATTGAGAAGCTGAGAAATGCAAAGATAGCGGTGTATACGATGTTTGCGATCCTTTCGCTCTCAAATCTGATACTGTCGTATATAAGCATATCTGGAAGAGCATACATACATTGGTGCGATACGCTTCATTTTGCGTACTGTGTGTCTGCAATATCAGCGTCTCTGACGTTTATGGCAGGCTTTAGTGAAAAGCATACCGCTTTGCCGAGAGCGGTTTCAAAAATAATAAAATCGGCAGACAATTCGAGCTATATGCTTTATTTATCCCATATACTTGTGATCCTTTTAACAAGGCGACATCTTGACTACACTACTTTTGATATTGGTCAAAGACTCATGGTAACCGTGACTGTACTTGCGCTGTACACGGTAGCGTCAAGCCTTGTCTGGGACACAGTCAAGGGAAAAATCAAGCGTAGACGGGCATGAATATATTATCTTATGCCCGGAAAAAATATAAAAAATATCGCAAAGCGATAATCTGCCGAAACGGCACGGAGGTAAAACGAAATGAAAAAATTACTTGCACTTATACTTGCTCTTATTATGGTTATGGCAAGCTTCGCCGGATGCTCCGGTGCAAAGGATGATCAGACAAGCGACGATACAGTTCTCGATACTGCTATCGAGAGCGATGTTATTGATGATTCTGCTGAGAACAATGACGCAGGCTTTACAACCGACATCGAGCTTATTGAAAGCAAGCCCACAGCTGAAACAAACGACGTAGCCCTCGAGGATATTCACACAGCTATCAAGGATCTCTTTGGAGAAAACTATCTCCCTTCAATGCCTCTTGATACGGAATATCTTGAAATGACCTACGGCGTAAAGCCCGAATGGATCGAAAGCTATGTTGCAGAGATCCCCATGATTAGCTTCCACGTTGATACTCTTATTGCAATAAAGGCTGCTGACGGTCAGGCTGATAACGTCGAGAGTGCTCTTAACGATTACAGAACCTACGTTGTTGAAAACTCTCTCCAGTACCCTGCGAACGTTCCCAAGGTTAACGCGTCCAGAGTATACAGAGCAGGTGACTACGTATTCTTCCTTATGCTCGGTGTAGTTGGAGATGAATATATGGACGACGAAAACGGTGCATACAACGTTGCTGTTGAAAACAACGAAAAGGTAGTTTCCAAGATAGAAGAGCTCCTTATCAAATAATAAAAATTCAAATCAAATATCCGGTTTAAAGCTTTTGCCGGTCCCGAAAGCCGGGACCGGCAAAAATTTTAGAGAAAGACGAGGCTTAATCGTGGTTTTCAGCAGCGTAGTATTTTTGTTCAGGTATCTGCCGATTGTGCTTTTGATGTATTTTATATCACCAAAGCCTGTCAGAAATTTAATATTGTTTGCCTTCAGCCTGCTTTTTTATGCATGGGGAGAGCCTGTGTACGTTGTGCTTATGATCTTTTCAACCCTTGTTGACTATACGCACGGTCTTCTTGTGGACAAGTATAAACGAGAGGGAAAGATAAGGCTTGCAAAGGCGGCTCTTATATCGTCGGTTATCATAAATCTTGCGCTTCTTGGATTTTTTAAGTACGCGGGATTTGTTGTAAACAATATAAACGCAATTTTCGATCTCGCGATTCCTTTTAAGGGAGTGGCGCTTCCGATCGGTATATCCTTCTATACTTTCCAGACGATGTCTTACACAATAGACGTATACAGAGGCGATGCCGAGCCGCAGAAGAATATAATCTCATTCGGCGCATACGTATCACTTTTCCCTCAGCTTATTGCAGGACCGATAGTTCAGTATAAGACGATAGCTGAGCAGCTTGTAAAGCCTATAATAAATGCAGATATGTTTTCAAGCGGCGTTATGCGCTTCACGGTCGGTCTTGGCAAGAAGATACTTCTTGCAAACACGGCGGGTGAGATATTTGACAGCCTCACGGCAGGCTCGTTTGACAATCTTTCCGCCCTTGGTGCATGGACTGCGATTATAGCATACACCTTCCAGATATACTTCGATTTTTCGGGATATTCGGATATGGCGATAGGCCTTGGACGTATTTTCGGCTTCAAATTCCTTGAAAACTTCAATTATCCCTATATGTCAAAGAGCATAACCGAATTCTGGAGAAGATGGCATATTTCGCTTGGAAGCTGGTTCAGAGACTACGTTTATATACCGCTTGGCGGAAACAGAACGTCAAGACTTGGCCACATCAGAAATATTCTTATCGTGTGGCTTCTGACGGGTGTCTGGCACGGCGCCAACTGGAACTTTATGTTCTGGGGACTTTACTATGGATTACTCCTTCTGATAGAAAAGTTTTTCCTAGGAAAGCTTCTGTCGCGCTTGCCTGCAATAGTCGGACACGTATATACGCTCGTTATAGTTGTATTTGGCTGGGTGTTCTTCGTATTTGAATCAAACGCGGATATATTCGGCTTCTTCGGCGCACTGTTTGGCGCAAACGGCGCGTGGGATCAGACGGCTCTTTATACGCTGACGAACAATATTCTGTTGTTTGTAATATTCGCTTTCGCCGCAACCGATCTGCCATCAAGGCTTGCAAAGAAAGTCTTTGATAATGAAAACAAGCCCGTTTTGTGGGTAGGCGGCAGAATTGCATATATGGCACTGTTCATTATTATATCAACTGCGTTTCTTGTAAACTCGACGTATAATCCATTCTTGTATTTCAGATTCTGAGTGAAAGGCGGGATAGTTAAATGAAAAAATATAAAATAATCGTTTCGGCATTTTTTATAGCCGCCCTTGCCTTTCTGACTATTGCGAGCATGGTAAATCCTGTGCGCGAGAGATCTGAAAGCGAAAACCGAAATCTTGCGCAGATGCCTGATTTTTCGATTCAAAGTGTGTTTGACGGCACTTTTACCAAAGGATATGAGGATTTTGTAACCGATCAGTTCGTATGGCGCGACATGTGGATACAGATAAAATCAAGTGTTGAGCGCATGATGGGCAAGACCCTTTCAAACGGCGTGTATTTTGCAGACGATAACTATTTTATCGAGCACAAATCAGACGCCGACGTTGACGCAGAGCTTCTTGAGAGAAATATAGGCTTCCTTAAAGCTTTCGTCGATAATATGTCGGCGCAGACAGACGGGAAGGTGCTTGTGTCAATAGCACCGACGGCTTCGGTCGTGCTTGAAGACAAGCTTCCCAAATTCAACGATGAATTTGACTGGAATGCCACGCTTGATGATATGGCAGAGATTCTGGGCGACTCCTTCGTCGATCTCAGAGAAATACTAACAGAGCATAAAGACGAATATATATTTTACCGCACCGATCACCACTGGACTACCGACGGAGCGTATTATGCGTATAGCGAAATTATAAAAGAACTTGGCTTTGAGCCGCTTTCAAAAGAGAATTTTGAGCGTGTTGTGCTAAGCGAGGATTTTCTCGGTACGGTTATCGCCAAGCTTAATATAAAAACAGAGCCTGACGTTATGGTGAAATACGAGCCCTTAAGTGAAAATCCTATAAACGTAAGCTACAATCTCGGAGCTAAGGTTACGGATACACTCTATGACAGCACAAAGCTTGACACGCGAGATAAGTACGCGTATTTTCTCGGCGGAAACGATGCGCTTATCGAGATCAACACGTCGCTTGAAAATGGACGTGTACTCATGCTTGCCAAGGATTCATATGCAAACTGCCTGATACCTTTTCTGACTTCTCATTTTGAGAAGATATACGTTGTTGATTTAAGATACTTTAACCTCGGTGTATCAGAATATGCAAAGCAGACAGGCGACGTTACCGATGCACTCGTGCTATACAACGCTTCGGGCTTTGCGGCAGACAGATATGCATTCAAGCTTTCACGCTGATCTGTTAACTGTTAATAAAATATAAAAAATATACACGGGTACTTGTAAAAGGAGTGCATCTGTTGTATAATAACTGTTAGTTTATGATTTTAAACGGAGGGCATAAGATTGGGCGGACTTCATATAATCGATCATCCTATGATCCAGCATAAGCTGACTATAATGAGAAGCAAGAAAACCGGAAGCAAGGATTTCAGAGAGCTTCTTGAGGAAGTTGCAATGTTTATGGGCTATGAGCTCACGCGCGATCTTCCGCTGAAGGACGTGGAAATAGAAACTCCGATGTCCAGAATGACGGCAAAAACGATAGCCGGCAAAAAGCTTGCGATCGTTCCGATACTCAGGGCAGGACTCGGCATGGTGGACGGGCTGTTAAGCCTTGTACCCGTTGCCAAGGTAGGTCACATAGGCTTGTACAGAGATCCTGCAACTCACGAGCCTGTAGAGTATTACTGCAAGCTTCCCATGGATATAGAGGAGAGAATAGTCATTGTAGTTGACCCGATGCTTGCAACGGGCGGCAGTGCCAGCGACGCTATAAGGCTCTTGAAGGAAAAGGGTTGCACGAATTTAAGGCTTATGTCTCTCGTTGCCGCACCCGACGGAGTGAATAAGGTATTGTCTGATCACCCCGAGGTTGATATTTTCGTTGCGGCACTTGATGAAAAGCTCGATGATCACGCGTATATCTTGCCCGGACTTGGAGATGCCGGAGACAGACTTTTCGGAACAAAATAAAATATTGAATCCAAGGGTGTGTTGCATAGCAATATACCCTTGATTGGTCAAATATATGAGAACTCTTTACATAGGTAAAAACGATGCGGGGCAAAGGCTTGACAAGTTTGTTACAAAAACGCTCAAGGCTTTTCCGATGTCGCTTTTATATAAATCGATACGAACAAAGAAAATAAAGGTAAACCGCAAGCGTACAGAACCGGGATACGTACTTTTGGAGGGCGATACGGTACAGCTTTTCATTGCCGAAGAATTTTTCGAGTCTGATGCCGCAGAGAGGGCTTTTATGAAATTAAAGCCGTCGATCGACGTGGTGTATGAGGATGAGAATATAATGCTTGTTAACAAGCAGCCGGGGCTCATCGTTCATTCCGATGAAAACGAAGAGGTTAATACGCTTATAGGACATATCAAAGCTTATCTTTATAAGAAGGGCGAATACGACCCTGATAATGAGCAGTCGTTTGCTCCCGCCCTCTGCAACCGTATAGACAGAAACACGGGCGGAATAGTACTCGCGGCGAAAACTGCGGCGGCACTGCGCTTTTTCAATGAAAAGATCAAAATGCACGAGCTTGATAAATACTATCTGTGCGCCGTGCACGGAAAAATGCCCAAGCGCGAGGACACGCTTGTCGGGTATCTTAAAAAGGATTCTGACAAGAATATAGTTGATATCAAAGAAAAAAGTGCGGCAGGATATAAGGAAATAATAACAAAATATAAGCTGCTTGAACAAAAAGGCGATCTGTCGCTTCTTGAAATAGAGCTTATAACGGGAAAAACACATCAGATAAGAGCGCATATGTCGTCTGTCGGCCATCCGCTTCTTGGGGACGGCAAGTACGGTATAAATAAGGACGACCGTAAGGCCGGATACGCATATCAGGCGCTTTATGCATATAAGCTCTGCTTCTCATACGAGAAAAGCGGCTCAGAGTTTGATTATCTGTCTGCTCAGAGCTTTACGTGCGATCCTTCAAAAATATATTTTCTGAAGGAGTTTGACTTATACAAAAAGGAAATGAAGGGGAAATAAATGGCACATGCCGTAGCTTCAAAGAAAAAAACTTATAAAATATCCCTGCTTGCCAACCTGCTTGCATGGATCATATCTTCGGGTTTTTTAAATCTTGTGCTTGAAGTGCTTCAAAGGCGCTCTTTGCCACAGGCGTTGGTACATATGTTCACAAGCGCGCCGATATTCTTGCTCAATACGGCTATAATCATGCTTTGCACGTCATTTATGCTTATAGTGCGCCGCAAGATATTTGCGTTTGCGATTCCTGCGTTTCTGTGGCTCATAGTGGGAATAACCAATACGGTACTTCTGTCTTTAAGGCCTCTGCCGATCTCGTTTTCGGATTTCAGGCTCGTTGGCGAAGCGCTGAATATGATGAAGCTCTATTTCAATATTTACGAGATACTGCTTATAGTGCTTGGAATACTTGCAGCTATATTTGTTCTCGTGTGGATCTTTGTCAAAGCTCCGCAGTTTGAGTGCGGTATGAAAAAGAGCCTTTTACTTTTTATTCCCGTTTTCGTTTTGCTTTTAGCTATGACTGTAATACTCGGTATTTTTGATTTCTTTCCAAGGAAAAACGAAACTCCAAACGAGTTTTACGAGCGAAATGGTTTTGCATATAACTTCTTTAAAAGCGCAAGAGCTACGGGACTGTATACACCCGAAGGGTACTCGGACGATGCACTTGCCGCATTCATGGCACAACTTGACGGACAAAATGCAGACGTTCAGGACGAAAGACCAAACGTTATTGTACTTCAGCTTGAATCGTTTTTTGATATGACGTGGATGCACGGAATCAGCCTTTCCGAAGACCCGGTACCAAACTTCAGAAAACTAAAGGATGAGGGTGCAAGCGGATACTTGTACGTTCCATCATACGGCGGCGGAACGTCAAACGTTGAGTTTGAGGTGCTGACGGGAATGAATCTTGACCATTTCACAATAGGTGAATCACCCTATTATACGCTTCTTGACAAAAACGTCCTCTGGGATACGGTGCCTTTCAACATGAAGCGGCTCGGATATACCGCTCATGCGATACACAATTACAACGCTTCCTTTTATGAACGCCCCGTTGCGTATAATAACCTTGGGTTTGATACGTTTACACCGCTTGAATATATGAACGGCGCGTCGTTTAACAGTCAGGGCTGGACACGTGACGATATAATAACCGATGAGGTAATAAAGGTGCTTGATTCTACCGAAAATACAGATTTTGTGTTTGCTGTTTCTGTTCAGGCTCACGGACCTTACCCGTCGAAAGTCAGGCCAGACGAGTTTTCCGACTATATTGACGTGAAAGCGGATAATCTTAACGCAGAAGCGCTTGCAGGGCTCACTTACTATGCTTGTACGATCAAGGAAATGGATAATATGCTGGGCGAGCTTGTTTCGGCTCTTGAAAATTATAAAGAAAAGTGTGTGCTCGTTGTTTACGGGGATCATCTTCCTGCGATCGATTTCAGCGTTAATTACATAAGCGCTCCGAACGCATACACAACAGAATATGCGATATGGTCGAATTATGATATGAAGGCAGAAGACAAGCACATTGAAACCTATCAGTTGATGGCGCATGTTCAGGATATCCTTGATCTCGAAGAGGGAATACTTACGCGCTGCCATCTGAATTATGCAAATGATGAAGATTATCAGGAAAAACTAAAGCTTATCGAGTTTTCAATGACAAGCTCACAGAACGATACTCGTGAAGATAAGATCAGGTACAGCACGCGCCCGATAAGGATAACATCGATAACCGAGAATGCAGGGGATATAGTTGTGCACGGCGAAAACTTTACTTCATGCAGCAAAATCATGGTGGGTGACGAGGTTGTTGAAACTGTGTTTGAAAGCCCTGAATGTATCGTGGCGGATGCAGATTCGCTTGATATTCTGGAGGGTATCGCAGTATGCCAGATGTCGCGCGATGGCAGTGCAGTGCTTGAAACAATAACGAAATAAAAGAGAAAGGCAGTTAAGGTGAACTGCCTTTTTGCATGTGAGTTGTAATCTTGGGTAAAATAATTACATGCCGTACTTTAGTTATCATGCAACCGCAAAAAAACTTATATCTGAGGGGAAGCTCTCGGGATATTATTTTACACAAAGGTATAAAAACATATCGCCTGCCTTGGTTTTGATATTTGACGATCACAAGCATCCAATAATGCCTGTCAGAGAGCACAGGTGGGAAGAGTATCTTCCGCTTCTGTGTGAGGATAAGAGAATAAAATGAAAAAATCCAAGTCGAAAGACTTGGATTTTTTGGCTGCGGCACTAGGATTCGAACCTAGGAAATGACGGAGTCAGAGTCCGTTGCCTTACCGCTTGGCGATGCCGCATTGACGAAACTTATGATAACATATTTGAGTAAAAATGTCAATAGGAATTTTTAAAAAAGTAAAATATTATTTAAAAATGGCAGTAATTTTCCTTTTGACCACGTAATTTATATCATTCGGTCACCTTCTTATTGTTGACCAAAATTAATGCTTTATACATTTTTTATAAAATAGGACAATAAAATTCGGCAAAAATGACGGTCAAATTTTGCTTGCAAAATTACTTTAGTGTGATATAATGTACGTAATAAATAGGATATTATTCCGAGGAGGAAATATTATGAGCAAGTTATTCTACGAAGAAGCTACAAGCGAGCTTATCAAAAAGTATAATGATGAAGCTACGGCGCTTGTAGAGGAAATCAAGAATTCTCCCACAAACATTGAAGTAACGGGTACGAAGTACTACGTATCTTCAAGCGAGGGTGATGACAATAATGACGGTCTTTCTCCCGAAAGTGCATGGAAGAGCGTACAAAAGGTAAATGATACAACATTTGAAAAGGGTGACGGTATATTTTTTAAGCGCGGTGACGAGTGGAGAATAAAGGACCCCCTTAACGTACGTTCTGGTATGACTATATCTGCATACGGCGAGGGCAAAAAACCGAGATTTATCGGTTCTGTTGATGCTTCGGGCGCCGACAAATGGGAAAAGACCGAATTTGAGAATATATGGAGATATAAAGAAAAAATCGGTGGCTTTGAATATAATGTAGGTGCTATTATATTTGACGGCGGACGCGCGTGGGGTATCCACGTTTCTCCTATGGACGACGGATTCCGTGTTGACAACGGTACGGTATATAACGGATTTGAAACCTATACGATAGAGAGGGGTCCGTTTGCAGGAGCAGGCGATCTTCAGGGCAACCTCGAATTCTATCATGAAATAGACCACGATCCCAGCGTTGATACACTCTATCTCTATTGCAGAGAGGGTAACCCCGGTGAAGTGTTTAAGTCTATTGAACTTGTCGATCGCGGTGAGCTTATCAATATTCTTGACGGCGATCCCAAGGACTGGAATAAAAATACTTCCTGCGATATTATGATTGATAATATCGATATGTATGCTGCATGCTTTGGTGTAGGTTCTCATAATGTAAAGAATGTAACTGTACAGTACTGTACGTTCAGATGGATGGGCGGCTCTATCCAGGGCATAAATATGTTCGGCAGAAACTTCTCAACACGTTACGGTAATGCTATTGAGTCGTTCGGCTATGCAGACGGCTTTATTATGAGATATAACTACGCAACTCAGGTATATGACTGCTGCTGGACTGCACAGCACACGGGTGCTGTAAAGTTTAACAACGTTCAGATGTACAAGAACGTTGCGGACTTTGCCAACACAGGTCCTGAAGTATGGATTGGTTCGGGCGGAAGTGTAACGAATTTGCAGATACACGACAACTATAACCGCTATATGGGCTACGGTTTCTCTCATCAGCGACCTGCCATCAATTCTCCTCACAGTAAGAAAGAGGCGGGCTGGATAGGTGCCGGCGGTATATTCTACGGTGAATACGTAACACACCTTGCACCCGGTTCTGAATTTTATGGAAATGACGTTTACAACAATGTAAATATGTTTGCAGACTCAGGACTCAGCCAGGCGAGATTCGTACACCCCAAGACATACAATTTCCACGACAACATATGCATACTTGAAGAAGGTAAGCGGTTTGGCAAGTGGGCACCGTATGATGCGAAGGATAACATATGCGTTCCCGGAAATGCCAACAAGCCGGAGATTATTGACGGTGAAGAGTATCCGCCGTCAAGAATGTATATGTACAATAAAGAAGACCTTGAAGAGCTTGCAAAGTACGGAATTGAACCCGGCACAAAGTTCTACTTCACAAAGCCCGGAAGTCAGGGCAATCTGTTTGAATTATCACTTCCTGACAGCGGATATATTCTTTAATTTTTTACAAAAGCACGAAAATAAACTGTTTTCGTGCTTTTCTTAAAAAATCCGCAATAATTGTCTACTTTTTGTTGGTATTTTGTCTTGAAGTGCAAATTTTAATGTGCTAACATTTAAGTGTGTGTAAAAAAAGTATTTTACGAAAAACACAATAAATTTCGAGGAGACAGTATTATGGAAAAGAAGCCGGTAATTTATGAGCTTGTAAAAAAGTACCTTGATGAGTCACAGGCACTTGCCAAGGAGATAATCAACTCTCCCACAAACGTTGACGTTACGGGTACGAAGTACTACGTATCTTCAAGCGAGGGTGACGACGGCAATGACGGTCTTACACCTGAGAGCGCATGGAAGAGCATAGATAAACTTAATAATACCAGATTTGCACACGGCGACGGCGTATTTTTCAAGCGCGGCGACGAGTGGAGATACAAGGATGCACTGAATGCTCAAAGCGGTGTTACCTATTCGGCATACGGCGAGGGTAAAAAACCGCGCCTTAACGGCTCGGTTGATGCCTCAAGTCCCAATGACTGGGAAAAGACAGAATATGAAAACGTATGGCATTATACAAAGAAAACGGGTGGATTCCAGTATAACGTAGGCTGTATCGTATTTGACGGCGGACGTGCGTGGGGCGTTCTTGTAACACCCACAAGAAACGGACTTACCATAGACCGCGGACGTGTATTCAACGGACTTGAATACTATGAAAATCCCGTTGAAGAATTCAAGGGTCCTGCATCACTCAAGTGTAATCTTGAATTCCATCACAGTATCGCTAACGAAGACCCGAGTGTTGATGAACTCTGGCTTTATTGCAGAGACGGTAACCCCGGTGAAGTGTTCAAGACTATCGACCTTGTAGACAGGGGTATAACCTTGTATCTTAATCCCGACAAGGAAACAAACTGGGCAAGCGATATAGTTGTTGATAATATTGATTTCTATGGAGCGTGCTTTGGTGTCGGCGCGGCAAACGTCAAAAATTCGGTAGTACAGTACTGTACGTTCCGCTGGATAGGCGGTCCCGTTCAGGGCGTATATTTTTTTGGCGGAGATTCGTGGGTGCGCTACGGCAACGCTATCGAATCCTTCGGACGCAGTGACGGCTTTATTATGAGATATAACTACGGAACTCAGGTATACGACTGCTGTTGGACAGCGCAGCACACGGGCGCGGTTTCCTTCAACGACGTACAGATATACAAGAATGTTGCAGATTTCTCAAACACGGGTCCTGAAGTGTGGATAGGCGATGGCGGACACGTTACAAATCTTCAGATACATGATAATTACAATCGTTTTATTGGCTACGGCTGGTCGCATCAGCGTCCCGGCGGACCTAACCTTAACAGCAAGAAGGAAAATGGCTGGATAGGTGCGGGGGGCACCTTCTACGGTGCATATGTAACTCATAAATCCGAAGGCTCGAAGTTTGAAAACAATGACGTTTACAACAACGTAAACCTCTTTGCAGGCTCGGGACTCAGCGAAGCGAGATTTGCACACCCGTATACTTATAATTTCCACGATAATATATGTATACTTGAAGAGGGAAAGAGATTCGGAAGATGGGATCCGCCCCCGGCAGGAAGACTCTACCAATACAACAAAGAAGATCTGACAGAGCTTGTAGAAAACGGAATTGAGCCCGGCACAGAGTTTTATTATACAAAGCCTGATCCCCTTGGCGATATGTACAAGCTTTGCTTGTCCGACTCCGAATATATGCTTTAATTCACAATTCTTATAAACAGACGCGCAGGCACAGTTGCCTGCGTGTTTTTGATCTTTGACCAAACTCGAAGAAAAAATCATCATTTTCAAAGAAAAGTGTCCGTTTTCCTATTGCTATTTGTTTTTTTATATGGTAATATGAAGGTACAATAACTGTAAAGGAGGCGACTTTTATGGGAAAGAAGCCGATAATTTATGAGCTTGCAAGCGATGAGCTTGTAAAAAAGTATCTTGATGAATCTCAGGCACTTGCTAAAGAGATAATAAATTCTGAGTCAAATGTTGAGATAAAGGGTACAAAATACTACGTATCTTCAAGCGAGGGTGATGACGATAATGACGGTCTTACCCCTGCTACAGCGTGGAAGAGCATTGACAAATTAAATAACACTAAATTTGCGTATGGAGACGGAGTTCTCTTCAAACGCGGAGATGAGTGGAGATATAAAGATGCGCTCAACGGTCAGAGCGGTGTTACCTATACTGCATACGGAGAAGGTAAAAAGCCGAGACTTAACGGCTCAGTTGACGCGTCAAGTCCCGATGACTGGGAAAAGACAGAGTTTGAGAATGTGTGGCATTATACCAAGAAGACGGGCGGTTTTACATACAACGTAGGCTGTATCGTGTTTGACGGCGGCCGTGCCTGGGGTGTTCTTGTAACTCCTGTAAAAAGCGGTGAAACTATCGACCGCGGTGTGGTATTTAACGGACTTGAATACTATGAAAATCCTGTTGAAATGTTCAAGGGTCCTGCATCACTCAAGTGCAACCTTGAATTCCATCACAGTATCGCTAACGAAGACCCGACTGTTGACGACCTCTGGCTTTACTGCAAGGACGGTAATCCCGGTGAAGTCTTTGACACTATTGACCTTGTAGACCGTGGAACAACAATGTGGCTTGAGGCTGATCCCGAAACAAAATGGGCGCACGATATAGTTGTTGACAATATTGATTTTTACGGAGCATGCTTCGGCGTTGCCTGCCCAAATGTGAAAAATACAGTCGTTCAGTACTGTACATTCCGCTGGATAGGCGGTCCAGTTCAGGGTGTATGGATGTTTGGCGGCGATACGTGGGTACGCTACGGTAACGCTATCGAATGCTTCGGCCGCTGCGACGGATTTGTCATGAGATACAATTATGCAACTCACGTGTATGACTGTTGCTGGACTGCACAGCACACGGGTGCGGTTTCATTTAACGACGTACAGATATACAAGAACGTAGCTGATTTTTCAAATACAGGCCCTGAAGTATGGATAGGTGACGGTGGACACGTAACTAACCTTCAAATTCACGATAACTATAACCGTTTTATGGGCTACGGCTGGTCGCATCAGCGCCCTGCCTATCCTAATTATTTAAGCAAGAAGGAAAGCGGATGGATAGGTGCCGGCGGCATATTCTATGGCGCATACGTAACTCACGAATCAGAAGGTTCTGTATTTGAAAACAATGACGTTTACAATAATGTAAACCTCTTTGCAGGTTCAGGACTCAGCGAGGCAAGATTCGTACATCCTAAGACGTATAACTTCCACGATAATATATGCATACTTGAAGAAGGAAAGAGATTCGGAAGATGGGACCCGCCGCCGGCAGGACGCCTTTACAATTATAATAAAGAAGACCTTACAGAAATCGTTGAACAGGGGCTCGAAAAGGGTACAGAGTTTTATTATACAAAGTCAAATCCTCTCGGCGATATGTATAAGCTTTGTCTCCCTGACTCAGAGTATATGCTTTGATTTATAGCTTATAAACATACACGCAGACGTTACAGTCTGCGTGTTTTTTTGTTTTGGTGAGTTATACTATCAAGTGCAACAGTAAATAAAAAAGAGAAGCCCATATAAATCCATGGTATAATGTAATTACCACAAAACAAAAAACCAAGGAGGATTTATATGAGCTATAAACATCTTACCATAGAAGAGCGTTGT
>JAZNJH010000009.1:0-6446 GCA_045577925.1 Eubacteriales bacterium | reverse complement strand
TCTGTGCCCGCAAAGTTCATCTTGTGTACTTGCTTGAGGGTGTCTGAACAGTTTGCTTTATAAAATTCATTCTCTGTGGGTAGTCCGTCAGTTGTGAAAAATTTGGATAAAATTCTTAGTCCCTCACTCCGAGCACAAATTGAACAAATATGAAGACTACACAACGGTTAAGAGGGGGATATATAAGGGGGAGAATCAGCGGATTTGCCTCCGTCGGCATAATAAAGCAACAGCTACGGGTGTAAATTATAAAGTCTATAAAAACTTTACGCGAATTGATGAAAACAGGGGAAGGCAAACCGCCTCCCCCTTATACGCATCTTTGGAGACTTTCTATGCGCATAGAAAGTCACGCCCCCGTAAACAAACGATTTTAGCAAATATGATTTAATACAAAAGCCGCAGTCTTTAAAATTGCACAAAAGGACCGTCGGTGCTCTCGCTGTGCCTTGGCTGTCCCGGGCTCCGGGCTCTGTGGGTAGTCCGCTTGTTTTATAAATTTAAACAGATGTTAGTATATATGGAGATAAAGGATACATTTAACCCATTTCCCAAAAAGTTTTGAGGGGGGAGCGCGAGGGGGTAACTTTTTGTCAAAAAGTTACCCCCTCGCATAAATAATCGTATAAACAACTCCAACTTATTCTCTTTTTATTTTTTCAACTTTTATAATAGCTACGGTCATATCGTCGGCCTTACTGTTACATTCAAGCGCGCGCTCAAGTATTTTATCGGCCATTTTGTTTATATCCTCATCAAACTCGAAGCAGAGCATGCCGGTCAGCCATATACCGTCTTCAAGAGAGGCGGCAACGCCGTCGCTGAACATAATGATTATATCGTTATCGTGTATATCAAAATCAATAAGCTCGGCATCGGTTTCCCTGAGTATGCCGATAGGAAGCGTTTTTGACTGAAGCTTATACAGATTCTTATCTCTGAGTATATAAGAGGGCGCGGCGCCGCTTTTAACGAAGCAGCCTTTCGCGCTGAGCAGGTCAAGCTCAACAAGATCGATACTTGCAGAGCATTCCTCGCTTTTGTTTCTTATAAAGCCGTTAAGCATCTCTATAACGATGTTCTTAGCGCATCCTGCAGACAAAAGCTTTGATAAAAACATTGAGCAAAGCCTTGAGGTCATGGCGGCTTCTCTGCCGCTTCCCATACCGTCTGATATAAGATAGTAAAAACAGTCGTTTTTGTTTTCAAAGGCTTTGTGAGAGTCTCCGTTGTAATCGCTGTTTTCCATTTTAGTGCTTGCATGAGCAAAGCTTACTTTGTAGATGCGCTCGCTTCTTACAGACATTGAAAGCCTGTCCTCGTCAAGCTCAAAGGTGGGTAGCGTAAGTCTTGCATTACAAACGTTTTCAAGCGCGGTACGGATCTGCGGTGCGCTGTATTTTATCTGAGAGAGGTTCATTCCCGTAAGCGATATTTTGAGATTACGTTTACCGTACGCAAAAACGCCGTCTGCATCAATATCCATATACTTCAGCGCACGAACTATCTTTGAGGCAAGCTCGGAATTTGGCTCGTATTCCTCATCGTTTATCTTCGAAGCATCAAGAATAAGCTTTGACATTGCCTTATAATCTATTGCAAAAACCGACGTTTTATCAGATCGTATCAGCTTTTCAAGATGCTTCGAATACGATATATTCGCTTCACTTACAATTTTTAATATATTAAAGCATTTGCTTGCCACGTGCTCAGGCACGTCGGACATGTCTATGCGTCCTTTCGTGCTCAGAGCACTTGTGAATTTACCCATAAGATCAAAGGTCGCGGCGCAGTCCTTGCCATAGCAAACGCCTGCAAGCGAGCATTTCTGACAGTGGTTCTGAAAGCTGTCTTCACAAAGCCTTTTGAGATCAAGCACGTCAGGCCTTTTTAACTTGTCCGACAGCGAGGCGATCGTTTGAGAAAGAGAGTCGAGCGACTCTGAAACCGATTCAAGTCTTATGGCGCTGTCCTTTATTTTTTCATCATTTATAATAGCTTCTTCAAGCTTTTTTGATACTATAATTCTTTCGGGCGTGAAAAGCTCTGCTTTTGGCAAGAGATTATAGTATGACAGGGGCAGAAAGATCGAGCTTGCGAGCGCAAGCTCGGGAAGAAGAGTTGAAAAGGCAGAAAAACCGTTTGATGCAACCCCGAAGAAAAGCCCTGTAAGCAAGGCGGACGATACGGCGGCAAAAAGCGAATAGGACACAAGTGTGCCGAAAACAAAGCCGATCAGAGCAAAAGCAGGCCCCATTGAAAGCTCACACGCAAGCCCTGCAAAAAGTCCGAACACACAGCCCTGCATAACGCCGAACTTTTTTGCAACGTATAAGGTTATAAGGTATGCCGCGATAACTCCTGCCGAAAAGCCCAGAATATAATAAAGCCTTATGGAATATACTATGCTGAATACGAATACGCACGCGGACAGGAAAACGAGATGCCCCGTGCGCTTTTTTGCATGAGTAAGGCAGTAAAATGCCGAGAAGAGGGCGGGCGCGGCAAGAACGCATGCAAACAGGCCAAAGAGATCGTAATATAAAAATCCGTCTGATATAAGCCTTGCAAGTCCCTGGGAGAGCGAGCATATTAAAACCGTTATAAGCCTGAGCGCAAAAGGCTCAGAGAAAAGTTTATCGGGTAAAATGGTGATTTTCTCACTATCTTGCGCTTTCTCTTTTGGTGGTGATATCCATCTTGAAAAGGCGAATCGCATCACGATACATGCGCTGTATACAAGGAAAAGGGCGCCGGCTTCACCCCTGTGCTCAAGCGCAGATAACAAGAGGCCTATGTAAAGAAGCAGAATATTGTCGTCAGCACAGCACAAAAGCGCAATACCGAACGGATAGGTATCAAAAACAATACCTGCCCCGCCAAAAAGATAGGCGAATAGTAAAACGGTGCATTTTTTTGCAAGAAAAATCAGTATTTTTTTGAAAAGAAGCTCACGGGGCAGGCTTTCTTTAAGACCTGAGAGCCCCTTTTTTAAGCCTTCTGCTTTTTTTTCGATAAGAGTACCGATATCGGTTAATTTGTACTGCCTGTTATTGTCAGCCAAAGCTTACACATCCTTTGCTATGATTTGTAAACATTTTACAACAAAGAATGATATCTGCCTGTCGAAGAATGACTGCACAATATCGTCGAAAAAAGTATGGTTTTTGCCATTTGCCGCGGACTTTGCCGTGCTGTAGCGTATCAAGTCGCATTATCTCGTAATATATGATACGAATTTCTGCATATTAAAATCTGAATATGCGTACTTGAATTGTTTTTGAATATGTGCTACAATAATTAGTAAAGTGTGATAAAAAAGGAGGGATTTGTATAAAAAGAAAGTATATACAAACGCTGACGGGCAGGCTTATCCTTATAGCTCTGCTTGCGCTTTTGCAAATAGTATTTTTCTGCGTTGCCGTTGCGATAATGAGCGACTATATTATATTTTTTAACGTTGTAATGGCGATTGTCAGCATTGCAGTTGTTATCTATATTCTCAATAAAGACTACAATCCCGCCTATAAGCTTGCATGGACTCTGCCGATATTATCCTTTCCGCTTTTCGGAGGGCTTCTTTATATCATATCAAAGGGGCAGTCGTCAACAAGGGATTTTGCAAAGACGGAAAAAAGGATACTCGGAAGAATAAAAGCGCTTTACAGCTTTAACGAAAGTGTAAAAGCAGAGCTTATGCAGGCAGATGAGGCTTCGGGCCGTATTTCAAGATATCTTGAAAACGCAGGTTTTCCTCTGTACAGAGGGGGAAAACAAAAATACCTCGCAAGCGGCGAAGAATGCCTTGAGGCTATGAAGCAGGCGATAAAAAGCGCCGAGAGATACGTTTTTATCGAATCCTTTATTATAAGAGAGGATAGCTTTTTTGAGGAACTTTGCGAGGAGCTCACTAATAAAGTGAAACAGGGCGTCGAGGTGCGTATCATATACGACGGCATGGGAAGCCTTGCAACACTTAAGAGAGATTTTCCTGAAAGAATGGCGGTGCTTGGCATAAAAACTATGGAGTTTAACCCTTTTATCCCCGTAGCCACCGTAATGCAGAACAACCGCGATCACCGAAAAATATTCGTGGTTGACGGCAAGATCGCCATAACGGGCGGTATCAATATTGCCGACGAATACGTAAACAGGCTTGAGAGATTCGGCCATTGGAAGGATAGCTCGATAATGATAGAGGGCAAGGCTGTGCGCTCGTTTGTGCTCATGTTTCTGCAAACGTGGTATATGCAAAACCCGATCGATACCGATATGAGCAAGTATATAGATACAAGGTATGAAGAAAAAGAAACAGACGGATTTCTTCAGCCCTACTGTGACTCTCCGCTGGACCGTGAAAACACGGGCGAGAGAACGTATCTTTCGATGATATCAAGGGCTAAACGGAGTATATACATCACAACCCCCTACCTGATACCGGACAATGAGCTTGTGAGCGCGCTTTGCGTTGCGGCTAAAAGCGGAATCGACGTTCGTATAATCGTGCCGCACAAGCCTGATAAGTGGTACGTTCACACGGTAACGCGCTCATTTTACTCTGAGCTTGTCAAAAACGACGTGAAGATATATGAGTATACACCGGGATTTATTCATTCAAAGACTATGGTAGTAGACTCAGAGCGCGCCGTTGTCGGCTCAATAAATCTTGACTACCGCAGTTTGTATCTGCACTTTGAAAGCGCACTCTTTATAAGCGGAAGTACGGTTCTTGGTGACATAACCGACGACTTCATAAAAACACAAGAGCTATGCGAGGAAATAACTGCAACTAAAGTAGAGCTCATCGTAAAGAGGCAGGGACTTTTAATGAGCTTATTAAAGGTCTTTGCGCCGATATTCTGATAAAATAAAGGAAAGTATAAATTTGGATAAGTATAAAAAGCTGATAACAAATACGGCAGTGCTTGCGCTTGGAACGCTTGGCTCGAAAATACTCGTATTTTTGCTGATGCCTCTCTACACAAGGCTATTGACAAGCGCACAGTACAGTACGGCAGATATTATTTCTCAAACGGCAAATCTGCTCATACCGCTTATATCGCTTGGTATGTATGAAGCGGTTTTCCGCTTTGCCATGGATAAGGACATAAAGAGCGAAAAGGTGCTTACAACAGGTCTTTATGTAACACTTGCAGGCTCTGTAATATTTGCGCTGTTTTTGCCCCTTCTTTGCAAAATAGAGTATTTTGACGGATATTTCCCTCTCGTGTATCTTTACGTTTTTTGCGCAAGCGTGCATTATCTGGTTTCAAGATACACCCGCGCAATCGGGCAGAACACGCTCTTTGCGCTTCAAGGCATAATATCAACGGCACTGAATATTACCTTCAATATCATTTTCCTTATAGGGTTTGATATGGGGGTTACCGGATACGTGCTCTCTGTTATAGTATCCGATTTTCTCGTTTCGCTGTTTTTGTTTATAAAGCTTGGACTGTTTAAAAAAATTGCCCCCTCTAATTTTTGCAGGGAGCTGTTTGGCAAAATGCTCAAATACAGCGTTCCGCTTATACCAACGACAGTTTTCTGGTGGGTAACGAACGTTGCAGACAGATACATCATACGCGCGGTTCTTGGCGACGATATAAACGGACTTTATGCCGCAGCCTTTAAGATACCCACAATATTACTTCTGTTGTCAAGCGTGTTTACAGAGGCATGGCAGTTTTCGGCAGTGGTTGAAAAGGATGGTGCAGACAAAAAAGAGCACGCAGAATTTTTCGGCACGGTATTCAACAGCTTTCAGTCTATGCTTTTTATAAGCGCGGCAGTACTTATAGCCCTCTCGCAGATTTTTGCAGGCATACTTTTTGCCCCATCATATTTTGACGCATGGCGCTATATGCCACTACTTATTTGCGCAACAGTATATTCAAGCCTTGTAACCTTTATGGGCAGCGTTTATCTCGTTGATAAGAAAAGCATGCTTTCCTTTATAACCGCGCTTGTGGGCGCGCTTGTAAATATCGGGCTCAATGTTGTGCTTATAGGTCCCTTTGGCGCAAACGGCGCGGCTTTTGCAACGCTTGCCTGCTATGTTATAGTTTATATTATACGTGCAATTACAACAAGGAGAATGATACCATTTAACCAGCACACGGTTAAAGTGAGCGTGAACACGGCGCTGATAATTTCGCAGTCACTGCTTCTCGTATCAGAGCATACATATGCTTATCCTCTCCAGGCGATTTCAATCATCCTGCTCTTTGCGCTTAACGCAAAGCCGATACTTGCAGGTGCTATGAAAATACTTAAAAGAAGATAATAAAAAAGTCCGCAGCTTTTGAAGTGACCCCCAAAGTTTAGACAAAAATTAAATATTAACTTGCTTGTGAATGAGTTCGGTACTGTACCGGACTCATTCCTTTTAGTTTCATGGAAATTCTTTCGTTATTGTAGTAATCAATATACCTTTTCAATTCATC
>JAZNJH010000008.1:0-96600 GCA_045577925.1 Eubacteriales bacterium | reverse complement strand
ATATCAAGGGGGACGAACTTATTGTATTATCGAGCTTTGATATAGAATTTCGTTGCAAGATTGAAGATCTGAGTGCTAGTGACCTTATGTCGCTTGACGGTGTCGTTTTATCCGGTCACGATCTTGAGCACGACGGAAAATTCAGAACCATAATCGCTTATTATTCTTATTATAGATAAATTATAGATAAAAAGTCAGCCTATTGGGCTGACTTTTTATTATTTTATTTCAACTCATCAACTGCTTTAAGCCAAGCTGATGCAGATGCATCAGACGGCATACGCCAATCTCCTCTAGGTGAAAGACCTATCGGTCCCGCTTTCACTCCATCAGGCTGACAATTACGCTTATACTGTTGTGTAAAGAATCGCTTATAGAAGTTTTTGAGCCACTTAAGCAAGGTTTTATTATCATATGTGTCGCTAAAAGCTATTTTAGCCAAATCATATATCTTCTCAGGCTCAAATCCGTATCTTATAGCGTAATACAGAAAAAAGTCGTGAAGCTCATACGGGCCTACTATATCTTCCGTAACCTGAGATATATCTCCGCTTTTATTGGGAGGAAGAAGCTCGGGGCTTATTGGTGTATCTATTATATCGCTGAGTACACCGGATGCAGATTTGAAGATCTCATCATTCATAACAGAAGCGATTATCCACTTTACCATAGTTTTAGGCACACCTGAATTTACACCGTACATACTCATATGATCAGCATTATACGTACACCACCCAAGAGCAAGCTCTGAGAGGTCGCCCGTGCCGACAACAAATCCTCCGATCTTTCCGGCATAATCCATAAGAACCTGTGTACGCTCACGAGCCTGCGCATTTTCAAAAGTGAGATCGTAAGTGTTTGGATCATGCCCTATATCCTTGAAGTGAAGAAGGCATGCCTCTTTAATATTTATTTCACTTGAAGTGACTCCTAATGCTGACATCAGCATTGAAGAGTTGTCGTGTGTTCGCTCTGACGTTCCAAAGCACGGCATTGTTATACCGTGAACATCTGAAGCAGGCTTGCCGAGTTCTGTTACAGCTTTAAGTGCGACAAGGAGAGCAAGAGTTGAGTCGAGTCCCCCTGAAACTCCGACAACAGGTTTTGCACCGGTGACACTAAGTCTCTTTTTAAGTGCAGTAACTTGCATATTGAATATACCTTGACAGTAAGTATTGCGTTCGACTGTATCTTGCGTGATAAAAGGAGACTTAGGAACATTAAGTAACTTTCCGTCACACTCAGCTTTTGAATCGGGGATATTTATATATCTTGCAGGCTGCAGTTTGCCGTAGAGTGTTGTGGAATCCTTAAAATTTGTAACCTTTACGCGATCAATCATAATCTTACCAAGATCAAGATCTGCTGAGAGCATATAATCGTTTATAATATTACTGTCACTTTCTTTGATCAAAACTCCGTCTAAAGCGAAGACACTGTGACCCGAGAATACAAGGTCGGTTGTTGACTCATCACAACCTGCCGAAGTGTAAACGTATGCAGAAAGACATTTTGACGACTGATCCAGAACAAGATTACGACGATACATGCGCTTATTCATAATATCGTTACTTGCAGAGAGATTCAGTATTATCTGCGCACCGTTAAGTGCTAGAAAAGAACTTGGCGGCAGGGGTGTCCAAAGGTCTTCGCATATTTCAATGGCGAAAGTTTTGCCGTCAGCAAGGCTAAACACGAGATCTCGCCCAACAGGAATCGGTCTGTCACCAATAAGTCCAAGTTCAGAGGGCTCTATGCTTTCAAAAAGAAGATCCTTTGACGAAGAAAACCATCTTTTTTCGTAAAATTCATTGTAATTAGGGAGGAATGTTTTGGGTACAAGGCCATGTACGTGTCCGCCATACGTTACTAGCGCAGTATTATATAATTGGCCGCGAAGAATTAAAGGCGCACCAAAAACTATTATGCTGTTATTGTTCTTGGTAGATGCAGCAATTTTAGCTATACTGTCGTGCACAGTTGAAAGCAAGGTACTCTGAAAGAAAAGATCAGCGCATGTATATCCGGTCAGCGCAAGCTCGGGAAAAAGCATGATATTGCTTCCCTCTTCTTCCGCTTTGCCGGCATAGCTTATTATCTGCGAAGCATTATATTCAGGGTCTGCTATTCTAAGCCTAGGTACTACACTTGTTATTCTGATTAAATCCTTCATAGTTAAACATCCTTATAATCAAAATATTAATATTCTCTTGCAAATAATTCAATTTATGTTATAATAAAAGAAGCCGATGCCGCACTTAGCGCGGCAAAGCTAATGCAGTTTATATTTGTACATTTTTAAACGAGGTAAAATTAGTATGCCAAAAGTTAAATGGAAAGGCGGAGCCCTGATTGCTCCTTTGCCTGCTGTTCTTGTAACAAGCGGTACACTTGATGATCCTAACGTGTTCACAGTTGCGTGGACAGGTATAATTAACACACAACCGCCCAAAACTTATATATCCGTACGCCCATCAAGAGTTTCGTACGAAAACATAAAGAAATACGGAAAATTTGTTATCAACCTTACAAGTGCAAAAGACGTACGCGCAGTCGATTTTTGCGGTGTTCGCTCTAAGAGAAACACAGATAAATTCAAGCTTTGCGGGCTCAGTACTGTTGCAGGTCTTGAGCTTACCGATACTCCTGTTATCGAAAGCTCTCCGCTTTCTCTCGAGTGTGTTGTTACAGACATAATACCGCTCGGTACACACGATATGTTTATATCCGACATTGTTGCTACCGACGTTGACTCTGATCTTATAAACCGCGAGGGAAAACTCAGGCTTGACAAGGCAAATCTTTTAGCGTATTCGCATGGCGAATATTTTGAGCTTGGCAAAAGACTTGGCTCGTTTGGCTATTCCGTTAAGAAAAAACATCGTAACAATAAAACTAAAAGCTATAAAAAATAGTCACAAAGGCAATCCATTCGGGTTGCCTTTTTAATTCGTGCTTCTTTCGGCAAGTATTTCCCTGTAAGTATTATAAAAGCTTTCAAATCTGTCTTCGTCCAGTGCCTTGCGGATCTGCTCCATAAGTTCATTATAGAAATACAGATTATGAAGAACTGCAAGCCTCATTCCTAACGTTTCCTTTGCTTTGAACAAATGACGAATATAGGAACGGGAATAATGTCTGCAGGCCGGACAACCACAGTTTTCATCTATCGGGCGAGGATCTGAAATGTATTTTTCATTTAAAAGATTCATTTTGCCGTGCCATGTAAAAATGTTTCCATGCCTTGCATTTCTGCTGGGCATAACGCAATCAAAGAAATCAACACCGCGGTGAACTGCTTCAAGTATATTCACAGGAGTTCCGACTCCCATAAGGTATCTCGGCTTGTCAGTGGGCATATACGGTTCAACGACGTCGATAGTTTCATACATTTCCTCAGCCGATTCGCCAACAGCAAGACCGCCTATAGCGTAGCCCGGAAGTTCAAGCTCGGCTATTGCTTTCATATGATCTATTCTGAGATCATGGTACGTACTTCCCTGATTTATTCCGAAAAGAAGTTGGTCTTTATTTATCGTAGTTTCAAGCTGATTTAATCTGTTTAACTCATCGCGGCATCTGTATAGCCAACGTATAGTACGTGCGCACGACTTCTTTGTATAGCTATACTCAGCAGGGTTTTCTATACATTCGTCAAATGCCATCGCGATCGTTGAGGCAAGATTTGACTGTATGCGCATACTTTCTTCAGGACCCATAAATATACGCTTACCATCAATATGTGAAGCGAATTTTACGCCCTCTTCAGTTATCTTGCGAAGCTGTGCAAGTGAAAACACCTGGAATCCTCCGCTATCTGTAAGTACGGGTCTGTCCCAATTAAAAAACTTGTGTATTCCACCCATTTTGTGGATAAGCTCATCTCCCGGTCGGAGATGCAGATGGTACGTATTAGAAAGCTCAACCTGGCATCTTACGTCTTTAAGATCCATAGTTGATATACCACCTTTTATAGCTGCACAAGTTCCGACGTTCATAAAAACGGGTGTCTGAATGTCACCGTGTACTGTTTTAAAAGTCCCTCTACGTGCTCTTCCCTCTTGCTTTAATATTTTAAACACTTTTCTCATCCCTTTCACTTAGGAAACAATATTTATACTCTTTTGAACTGACGCTCGAAATCACGTTTTGTCAGTTCAAATGCAACCGGTCTGCCGTGCGGACAGAATTTGATAATATCGAGCTTTATAACGCGCTCACATATCCAGTTAATATATTCTTCATCGTGCTTGTGTCCAATTTTAACTGCCGCTTTGCACGATGCCTGAAACAGCGCCTTCTCATAAATCATTTCTTTCGACAGAGCTACGTTACCGGTTCCGTTTGAAAGCCTGTCTGCAATAGTTTCGATCATCGGTACAACACCAGCATGGTCGAGCTCGATCGGTATTTCGGTAATACTTACAGTATTTCCGTACACCTTGAATTCAAAACCTGTCTGCTTAATTTCATCAGCATATTCGCTTATCGCCGATGCTTCGGTATCGGTTAATATAACGTCGATAGGTGCAAGAAGATACTGTGATACAACTTGTTTATTCTTCAGGTTGTTTTTTAACTCTTCAAAAATGATTCGTTCATGAGCGGCATGCTTATCTATGATAAGTACGCTGTCTTCAAGCTCCGCAAAGACGTATGAATAAAAAGCTTCACCGATCAGCCTGAAGTGAGGAGTTTTATTTTCAACGATAATTGATTCAACAGGAT
Organism: Eubacteriales bacterium; assembly: GCA_045577925.1. Taxonomy (GTDB): domain Bacteria; phylum Bacillota; class Clostridia; order Oscillospirales; family CAG-272; genus UBA4717. The sequence continues at coordinate 91,872 of JAZNJH010000008.1, read as the reverse complement.
CACGAGGCTTTATTTCAGCAAATTTATCCGTTGGTTTAACTTCCGTAAATTTGGCATAATCAGTTATACTTGATTTAAACGGATCATCAAATGGAGCTTTGTGTTCATCGCATTCAGTTACAGGATTACTATACAAATATTCTTTCGAAACATCCCCATATGATGGTTTACTAATGGGTATTTCAGCGGTATCAACATTTGATTCAATGTCCTTTTTATTGGCACCCAAGTTGAAGCTTTGATATGTAAAACCAATCTGTTCCTTTGTTACTTCTCTGTTCTCTCCAATCGGGACAAACGGATTTAGCTTTTTCGTATAATCGGAGGTGTGATAAGAGCCCGATGAAGCATACATTTTTAGTTCAGGGCGTTCAATCTTACTCTCAAGAGCTTGTCTTACTGTTGAATATACAGAATCAAAAATAAGCTTTTCGTTCGAAAACTTAACTTCAAGCTTAGCAGGATGAACGTTAACATCAACGCTTGACGGACTTATATCCAGGTTCAGAACCGCACAAGGAAACTTGTCAGCAGGAATAAAAGTTGAATATGCTTGTTCAAGTGCTGCCGAAACGGTCTTACTCTTGATATATCTGCCATTTATAAAGAAATTCTGAAAATTTCTGTTAGCTCTTATATTATCCGGCGTTGAAATATATCCCCAAACGCGAATTGTTTCATGCTTTAGTTCAACCGGTATAAGTCTTTTTGCAAAATCTCTGCCAAAAAGAACATATATCACGTTATAAAGCTTAGAATCTCCGCTTGTCATAAATTTCATGTTACCGTCAATTATAAGCTTTATTGATATGTCCGGTCGTGAAAGTGCTATTTTTTCAACGTAGGCGCTGACGGCCATAGCTTCTGTTGTGTCTTTTTTTAAAAATTTCAGTCTTGCAGGTACGTTTTCAAAAAGATTTTCAACGATAACCGTCGTTCCGTCAGGGCATCCTGCTTCGGCTATACCCTTGACTTCGCCACCCTCAGACTCAAGTATGTATCCAACGCTACACTCACGCGTTTTTGACATAATCCGAAGCTTAGATACTGAAGCGATTGCCGCAAGAGCTTCTCCTCTGAATCCAAGCGTGAGAATCGAACTCAGGTCATTTGCGTCCTTGATCTTACTTGTTGCATGGCGCTTTATGGCAACAGGCATGTCTTCTTTAGATATACCCTTCCCGTTATCGCTTACACGCATAAACGACACTCCGCCGCATTTTATCTCGACTGTGATATCGTCAGCGCCTGCATCTATCGAATTCTCGAGCAATTCTTTAATTACCGAGGCAGGTCTGTCTACCACCTCGCCTGCAGCAATTAAGTTTGCTACGCTGAAATCAAGAACGTTAATAATTCCCATTTTATTATTCCTCTAACATTTTTTTGAGCCTGAAAAGCTCGTTCATAGCCTCTATCGGCGAAAGAGTATTCAAATCAATCTTTTTAAGCTGATCACATACGTCGTTTATCAAGCCGGCATCAACTGATGATTCATCTGCACAGGTAGTTGTTTTGGGAATAATCGCAATTGTTCCTGATTCAATTTCCGCCAAAACAGATTTTGCGCGTCTGATAACAGATTCAGGCACTCCTGCAAGCTTTGCAACTTCAATACCGTATGAATCATCGACTGCACCTTTGACTATCTTGCGAAGGAACGTTATATCGTCACCGCGCTTTTTTGTTGCGATATTGTAATTGACAATTCCATTTTTTTCGTTTTCAAGCTCTGTAAGCTCATGATAGTGTGTTGCAAAAAGAGTTTTAGCGCGTATATTATCTGCCGTATGCTCGGCTATCGCTTTTGCTATGCTCATTCCGTCAAATGTACTTGTTCCACGGCCTATTTCATCGTATACGATAAGGCTTCTGTCAGTTGCATTTGTAAGAATATAAGCTACTTCATTCATTTCAAGCATAAAAGTAGACTGACCCGAAGCAAGATCATCTGATGCTCCAACTCGTGTGAACACCTTATCTACTACACCGATGTGTGCGCTCTTTGCAGGAACGAAGGAGCCTATCTGGGCCATTATAGATATAAGTGCTACCTGACGCATGTATGTAGATTTACCTGCCATATTAGGCCCTGTTATAAGCGCAAGTCTATTGTTCGTTGTATCAAGCTCAGTATCGTTGGGAACAAAATAACTGTCTTTTACAAATCTTTCAACTACGGGGTGTCTTCCGTCGCGTATTCTTATTTTATCACTATTATCTACTTCAGGGCAAACGTATCCGTATCTTGCCGCAACATCTGCAAGTGAAATGTAAACATCAAGCTTGGCAAGAAGCATACCTACCTTTTGCAGTCTTGAAAGATTGGAGTTTAATTTGTCACACAGTGACATAAATATCTCAAATTCAAGTGATGCAAGCTTATCTGATGCGCCCAGAACAGTAGCTTCAACTTCCTTGAGCTCATCAGTTATATATCTTTCGCAGTTAGAAAGGGTCTGCTTTCTGATATAGGTATCGGGAACAAGGTCTTTTTGCGAATTAGTAACTTCTATGTAATATCCGAAAACCTTGTTATAACCGATTTTAAGATTTTTAATACCGGTGAGTGCGCGTTCACGCTGTTCAATAACTTCTTTTAAGTTTTTCCCGCCGTCTTTGACGTTTCTTAAATTATCAACCTCTTCACTGAAGCCCTTCCTGATAATTCCGCCCTCTCGTACTGAAAACGGTGCATCATCAGAAATCGTTTCGGTAATGAGATTATATAAATCTTCACAATTATCGAGCTTTGCAAACAAATCAAGCAGTTCTCTTGATTCACAGTCCGAAAGCAGGCTTTTAACAGAAGGAAGTATTCCTATCGTTTTTGCAATCGCGTTAAGATCCTTTCCGTTTGCCGTTCTGTATGCGATCTTTGTTGTAAGACGTTCAAGATCAAGGACATCCTTTAAAAGTGACGATAACTCTTCTCTCAGAATAAAGCTATCATAAAGCTCCCGTACTGCCGACTGTCTCGCCAGTATATCCTTAAGCTCTATAAGCGGAAGCTCAATCCACGTTCTGAGCATTCTGGCACCCATTGCCGTACGCGTTCGATCAAGCACCCATAAAAGCGTTCCGCGTTTTTCTTTTGTACGCATGGTTTCTATAAGCTCAAGATTGCGACGGGTATTTATGTCGATCTCCATATACTGACCATCGCTGTATACGTCAAGCGACGATATATACGATATATCGATCTTCTGAGTTTCGCTGATATAGTCAATGAGCGCGCCTATTGCAGAGATTATTGCCTTATCTCTTATGCTGTTTGAAAAACTATGGTTTGGAAATTGCTTTGACACGCGGTTTATTGCATTTTCAAACTCAAATCTGTATTCTTCATCAACGTTAACTGATGCACCAAAGCGCTCACGAATAAATCCAACTAAAGGACCAAGCTGCTTAAGAGTTGAGTTGAATATAATTTCGCTTGGAATATATGTGCCAAGCTCGTTTATGAGTCTGTTGTTTCTTTTATCGTTTTCAAATGCAGTTGCAGAAACAGCACCAGTTGATATATCCGCGAATGCAACGCCCACGCTTGTTGCATCCGGTGTGGTGTACACTGCGGCAAGGTAATTATTTTTCTGTTCGCTGAGAAGTCCTGATTCAACTAACGTACCGGGTGTTATAATACGCACAACATCTCGTCTTACAATATTTTTTCCCGGAGTTGCATCTTCCAGCTGCTCACATATCGCAACCTTATACCCACGAGATACAAGCTTACCTATATAACCCTCGGCACTATGATACGGAACGCCACACATTGGCGCACGCTCAGGCTCGCCGCAATCACGTCCTGTCAGAACGAGCTCGAGCTCACGGGAAGCGACTTTCGCGTCATCGTAGAACAATTCATAAAAGTCTCCGAGTCTGTAAAAAATCAAATAGTCTTTATATTTGTTTTTTATCTCGAAATATTGTATCATCATAGGTGTCGGCATAAAACAGACCTTACCTTTCGTTTCTTTGTGTATTTATAATTATTGTTTACCCGAACAATTTGAAGAGCAGCTTGAGCAATCATGGCTGCAGGGGCGCTCTCCCGTTATAAAAAACTGTATTTCAGAGTTCACCTCATTCATGAGCGCGTTAACCGCTTCCTGTGCCTCCATGTAGCTTACCATAACAGGATGTTCGCTTATCATTGTGTAGAGTTCGCTTATGCGCTTATTTATTATCGCTATAAATTCCTCATCACGCGTATCTTTTTTATATTCTTCAGCAAGAGCTATCTGCTGAACGTTATATTCAGCCATAAGATTCTTTATTTCTTTGTTTTCTTCGTAAATCTTTTTGACATCATCGAGCTTTTTCATTCTCTCATCTGCGCTTATAAGCTTTGCAAGCGTTGCGCATGCTTTGGTCATTTCTCCGTTCATTTGAGTTTCCTCCGTTATTTTTATTATCAGTTTGTTTCTATCACTTTACCGAACACGTTAAATGTTTCTGCGCGTTCGATATGTATGTTAACGATCTTACCCGTGAGATCAGTGTCACTTGCAAAATGTACAAGTCTTCCCGATTCGCATCGTCCGGTATACATACCCGGATCGTTTTTGCTTATGCCTTCAACGAGAACTCTCTGAGATGTTGATACAAGCTTTTGGTTTTCCTCGTTTGATATTTTGTGCTGGAGCTCAAGAAGCCTTGAAAATCTTTCAGACTGTATTTCCTTTGGTATCTGAGATTTCATAGAAGCTGCGGGAGTTCCGCGCCTTGGCGAATATATAAACGAGTATATATTATCATATCGCACTTTAGATAAAATATCCAAGGTATCTGTAAAATCAGCCTCTGTTTCTCCCGGGAATCCAACTATTATATCAGTTGTTAATGATATATCCGGAATCTTTTCTCGCATGTACTCTATAAGCTCAAGATACGCTTCTCTTGTATACTTGCGGTTCATTGCCTTAAGAATACCGTTTGAGCCCGATTGCAATGGCAAATGGAACTGTCGGGCTATCTTCGGATTAGCCGCAATCGTATCAATAAGTTTGTGCGAAGCATCTTTTGGGTGGCTTGTCATAAATCTTACGATAAACTCGCCGTCTATCGCACATATATCATTGAGAAGGTCGGCAAAATCATAATCGTAACCCAGGTCCTTGCCGTATGAATTCACATTCTGACCAAGTAACGTTATTTCCTTATATCCACCATCAATAAGTTGTTTAGCTTCATTGAGAACGTCTTCGCGCCTGCGGCTTCGTTCGCGCCCTCTTACGTACGGAACGACGCAATAAGTACAGTAATTATTGCATCCGTACATGATCGAAAGCCATGCTTTGAAATTGCTGACGCGTTTTACCGGCAGTCCCTCAGCAAGTGTTCCTTCGGTCTCTTCAACGACAAAAAATCTTTCGTTAGTAACTATTGCTTTATACAACAATTCCGGGAACCTGTATAACTCTCCCGTTCCGAATAAAAAGTTTACGTACGGGTATCTGTTTTTAATATCATCAAGCCTATGCTCCTGCGAGACCATACATCCGCATATTGCTATTATAAGCGCGGGGTTTGCCGCCTTTAAGTGCTTGAACTGTCCTGTTATCGACAGCACTTTAAGCTCTGCGTGCTCACGTATTGCACACGTATTAACAACGATAAGGTCAGCCTCGGCTTCGTCATCAACAATTTCATAACCCATTGCTTCTGCCATTCCGGCCAGCTTTTCGCTGTCTGCCTCGTTTTGCTGGCAACCGAAGGTACGCACAACTGCACGTAAAGCGCGAGGGGCGTCAAGGCTTAGTTCTCTGACACGTGATATATATTCATGTTGAATATCAACTTCTTCTTTTGATATAAATTTCACTTGCTTATTCATACTTTTCCTTTATGCAATAAGAATAGTCTGATTCTGTTTAACTAAAAAAATCAGTCATAACTCGGCATTATGCTCTATTATTATAACATACCATCATTGATTTTTCAATATATTTTATAATTTTATATTATATATTAAAAACCCCGGAACTATCCGAGGTTTTCCTTGCTTTGTATGGCAAGCAGACTTATTTCCCAGGCAGGCAAGCATTTCTTGCGCCTTAGAAAAAGCTTATGATTTCTTAATATTTCATTTATTTTTATCACCAAAGAGAACATATCCTCGCTTCTGTGATAAACACTCACAAGCATATCCGGGCTATTTTGGCACAGCGTATTTAATGCACCGTCAATAGCATCATTCTCTGAGCCTTCAACGTCAAGTTTTAAAAAATCACACTTTTGACCATTAAGTATATTATCTATAGTATCTGATTCCACAACTATTTCCTTAGTATCACCGATAGATGCCAAGTGACCTATGCCGCTAACTGACGAATTCCTGTTTCCGCCCAGATCAAAAACGACGCTTCCCTTTTCTTTCCATGCGCATACGTTATATCCTTCAACTGATGCTTTCAGGTTACTTGTGTTTTGCAAAAGCTTTTTGAAATTTTTATTGTCAGGCTCTATTGCTATTATTCTATCAAGGTTTGGTGCGAAGCCGTCAATTAATTGAGCACTGTCGCCTCTGTATGCACCGGCATCAACGCAGATCTTCCACTTTTCTGTATTTAAAAGCTTATATGTTTCCTCATCGCTATGTGTATGAGCAAGGAGATAAGAGATTTTCCCTGTAAGCTTATATAAGATCACGTCTTCAAACACTTCTTTTGAAGCATCATCCGCAAGAAGCTCATATGCTTTTTTTATACTATCTCTGTTTTTTCTATAAAAGTCGAGGTTAAAGATGTCAGTACCTGCAACCGGTACGTCAGGAAGATAAAGCTCATACTCATCATCAAGATCAGATATAAGCTTAATAACCTCTTCTCTTTCGCTACCAAAAGAAGCCAGAATTATAAAATCTTTGTACTTTTCTTTGATTTCCGTGAAACTTAATACTTTTTTTGCGTGAAAAATCTGTCCTCTTACAAAGCCGTCCGATGCAAAAAAATCAGCGATTTCAACGTTGATTTTTTCAAGCTCAGCAATAATTTTATCTGCTCCGTTACCCATACCGTACATTATTACAGGCTTTTTATTGTTTTTTAAATACTGCCATATATCACACTTTGGCAAGTGTGATTCGAACTCTTCAAAGGTCATAACTGTCCTCTCCTTTAACAATTCGTGCAATACTTTTCAAAAAATTTTATCGCGTTGTTATAAAGAATCGCTTTACGTTCCGTCTCAGTTAGATCAAGTTTGAAAAAACGCTCAAGGTCGATTTTTGCCGTTGTGCACGGATAATCTGTACCAAACATGATTTTATCCGCTCCAAGCCTGTTTATAAGGCTTTCCGCAAGAGATTTATCCATATATTCGAGTGCACTTGACGTATCATAGTACATTTTATCATATCCGGAAAAAGTATCAGCAACGTCCCACGCACTGTAACCGCCAAGATGAGCCGCAATTATACATAAATCAGGGTACTTCTCAATAACCTTATAAAGTCTTCTTATTTCCGAAAATCTGTATTCTTCTCTGTTGTCGCCTATATGCAAATATACGGGCATTTTCCCTTCGCACGCATTATATAATCGCATAAGTCGCTCATCATCTATGTTCACCCTTTGGATATCGGGATGGATTTTAAAACCGCAAAGGCCGAGTTTTGAAACCCTTTCAACTTCTTTCTCAATATCCGTATAATCCTGATGCATTGCCGCAAATCCATATGATTCAAGAGAATGATATTTGCCAAGTTTTACACATTCAGCAGCAAAATCATTTACTTTTTCTACCTGGTGTGCATTAGTTGCCGTTGCAAGCATAAGAAATCCGCTGACACCGGCCTCAACAGAGGTTGTTTCGAGTTCTTGGTATGTTCCGCTGCAATCACACTTGAAATTATAAAACTTGTTGAGAGCATCAACTGCTCTTGATGCTATTATATCAGGGTATACGTGAGTATGAAAATCAAAGATTTTATACTGCATTTTTAAACCTTTCTTTTAAACTAAGAGAACCCCTTGAAAGGGGTTCTCGAATATTACTTTTTAGGACAAAATTCGTAATATATTGCCTTTAGCGCCTTTTCGAAATCATCTTCGGTAATACCAATGATTACGTTAAGTTCGCTCGAACCCTGATCGATCATCTTAATATTGACATCTGCATCAGATACGGCCTTGATTATTCTTGATGCCGTTCCCTTTGCTTCTACCATTCCTCTGCCAACTACCGCTATAAGCGCGATTCCGTCCTCAACCGTCATACTATCGGGCGTAACAGCTTTAAAGATACCATTTAACACCTTATCCTTGTTCTTGTTGAGTTCGGCTGTTGACACTACAACAGACATCGTATCAATGCCCGACGGAAGATGCTCAAAGCAAACTTCGTTATTCTCAAAAACTTCAAGAACTCGTCTGCCAAAGCCTATTTCCGCGTTCATCATGTCCTTTTCAACCGTGAGAGTTGAAAATCCTTTTTTTCCTGCTATACCTGTTATGATACCGTGACCGTCATTCTTGGCCGATGCTGCAACGATCATCGTTCCTTTTGCTTCGGGGTTGTTAGTATTACGTATATTTATCGGAATCCCGGCAAACCTTACAGGGAAAATTGCATCCTCATGAAGAACTGTTGCGCCCATGTAAGAAAGCTCTCTTAATTCTCTGTAAGTAATCGTTTGTATAATGTCCGGAGAATCAATTATTCTCGGATCAGCCATCAAAAATCCGTCTACGTCCGTCCAGTTTTCATACACATCAGCCCCTGCGGCACGTGCTACAATAGAGCCGGTTATATCCGAGCCTCCGCGAGAGAATGTCTTTATGGTATCGTTTGGCATTGAGCCGTAGAAACCGGGGATAACTGCATATTCGTGATGCTTGAGTTCATCTGCAAGTGTCAGATTTGTACGTTCCGCATCAAGCGAACCGTCGTTGGCGAAAAAGATATATTCTGCAGGATCGATAAAATCAAATCCGAGATATTTTGCAAGAATAAGACCGTTGAGATATTCTCCGCGGCTTGCCGCAAAATCTTTTCCTGCTTTATGCGCAAATCCTGTCTTGATAAGCTTGAACTCACTTTCAAGCGACATATCTATTTTGAGAGTATCTATTATTTCATTATATCTGTTTTCGATAAATCCGAAATACTCGTCAATGTTTTCTCCGTTAGATGCCATCTCATAGCAGATGTACAGCATGTCCGTTACCTTTGTGTCCTCTTTTGAACGTTTTCCAGGTGCCGACGGGACTACAAAACGTCTTGACGGATCGGATTTTATTATGTCATATACTTTTTTGAACTGTGCGGCATCAGCCAAAGAACTGCCGCCAAATTTTACAACCTTTAATTGCACTGGTCATTCTCCTTTAACACAACGGTATTAATATTATATGTAATAAAAAAAACTTTGTCAAGAATTTACAAGCAACAGGAAATTTTTTTGTCGAAACAAGACAACAAAAGTCCCAATTTCACACTCAAACTTAGGGATTTTTCTGTATATGAAAAATTAAATGCATTTTGCGGTAAACTCTGCGGATATTTCAGGAACACCAACAGTCTGGTGATAATCCTGTTTTCCTAAAATTTCATCAATTTCTTTATGCGTCGCTTCAGTGTCGTACGTCGTATAGCGTACATGCAGTATATCATCAGTGCATAGTATCCTAAAACCTTGAACGCTCATATCAGCTTTCTCATCATCCGGACGCTTTATTGACAAAATGTACATGTTGCTTGGCCAGAATATATCTCTCACCTGTTTTCCTGATGCAAATGAATCTTGTTTTACAGTTATAAATATTTCTTCGGCAACACATTCTTTGCCCATGTTCAGATGCTCAAGTCTTTTTTCAAGAGTACTGTCATTTATTGACTTGGCATTGAAAATTTCTGTTATAACATAACTAGTTATCACAGTTAATATTACCGATAAAAGATTCTCTGAGCACGACAAGGCCTCAATAGAAAAGACAATTGCCGTGAGCGGCATCTTCATCATACCCGAAATGCACGCACCAATTCCAAGAACAATAATAAGCGAATAAAAACTTTTATCAAGACCAAGACTCAGGGATACGTTTGCGATCAGCGAAGCAAGAGATGCACCTATTGCCATAATCGGCAAAAATATTCCTCCGGTTATACCGGTTATATTTGCAGACAAGGTAAGCGTTGTTCGGACTAACAATATAATCACAAGAACCATTACTGCCGGCGAGGCTTCGAGAAGTGAATCGATAAAATGATGCCCCGTAGATACAAAGCTTTGCGATATCAGTCCGAAAACTAAAGTAAGAACAAAAACGCCAAATATTCTGTACTTCATGTGCGTTTTTATTGAAATTTTGGATATAAAAGTATTTAACAGCTTATAATAACGCAGATACAAGACCGAAAATATTCCAAAAACAACACCTATCAACAATGGTATCCAAAGTCGCTTAATATCGAGTACTACGAGGTCAATTTTGCCAAATAGCGAATCGCTTATACCAAAAAGCGGAGAAAGTAATTTTGATGTTATCTGCGAAGTTGCAACAGCAACCGTTGCAACCATAACGATCATAGGGGAAACACTGTGATGCGCCTCTTCGATTGCGAAAAGTATCCCCGATACCGGCGCTCCCGTTGCAGTTGCAAAGCCTGCACATGCACCGCCTGTCATCGTATATCTTCCCCAGGCTCTGTGATCTTTGAGTCTATCTCCTGCGCAAGCGCGTCCAAGCACTGTTCCTATTTGCACCGAAGGTCCTTCTGTTCCGAGAGGAACTCCAATGAGAAAAGCAGTAAGCGACATAAAGAACGTGCCGATAAGGTTTTCAAACCACTTAAACCGTATTTTCCCGCGAAGCATACCAATCGACGTTGGTATTCCACCACCCTTAAGATTTGGAATCTTTTTGTATATGTAAGAAAACAACCATGCTATTATAAAAAGCAGCAGTAACGCTATCAGTACAAAATAAACATGTTCTTTCAGAAATGAATACATGAGTGCGGATACCGTAGTTACTTTATTTGCCAGAAACTTGTAAAGTACAAGAACGGCACCGCTCGAAGCTCCGGTTATGCCGCCAAAAATCACTACCGGAAATATTAAGTTCATTAAGTAATTCTTGTATTGAGTCAGATTATTTTTCATAATATTATCCATAATTATATATATTTTTCGATTAAATACTCGATTATTATACGACAATGATATGTTTTTGTCAATAGAAACGAAGATAAACTTAAAGCCCTGCAGATAACACTGATCAGCAGGGCTTTAAGTTATATTCCAAGGTATTCGGCGTATTCATCAAGAGTAAGTCCAAGCGCGTTCATTCTGACAGCATGGTATCTTCCAACGTATCTGAACTGTTCGGGCGCATACACTCTGTTTGTTGCATCCGTTTTATCAAGCGGATATCTTAACACAAAACCAAATTTATATGAATTGTCGCAAAGCCACGCATATGCGGTGCTTTTTGAAAATTCTCCTCCCGTTGTTATACCCAAATCAACGGCAAGTCCCGTTTGATGCTCATCAGAGCCCGGAACTGATACTGTTGCAGCAGCGTATCGATTTGCCTGGTCCCTTCCAAGCAGATTAACATACTCATCAACGACTTCATTATACAAGGAAAGCGATTCTTCATAGCTGACATAAGCTCGTGTAACCGTAAGACCCGTTATACCGCAAGCCGATGCTTCCTTCATCATAGCCTCAAATGCCTTTGCGGCGTATTCTTTTAGGTACATGCCGCTACCGTATTTGAGAAGAGAAAGTCCTGTTGGTATATAATCCGCGCTTAGTTTATTCTCCTGATTAACAAGGGTTAAAAATTCCGTTGTGCTACCGGGGTTCATATATTCTTCGTATGAAGCCAAGGATGAAAGAAACTCAAACGTCGGCACGGCAACAGCCGAATCATTTTCGGAAATTGAAGCCGTTATAACCGGTGCCTTAAGTGTGAATGCAAGATTTTCATATTCAGGAGAATTTCCGTCTGCTATTACTCCGTCTGCATCAACAGTGTTCAAAAGGATTCTTTTTACTGTAACTTTTCGTTCACGCATGTCTTTTTCGAAATTAAAGCCGAGAATATAATTATTTACAAAGCTTTCACACACAAAAAGATCGCCATTTTTATAAAACGCAGGGCCATCTGCTCGTACTGCAACGTCATTTACGATAACTTTGTCTGAATCGGGAGTAAATGACACCGTCTCGTTGTCGCTCGATTTAACAACATATTTCATGTTATCTATGCTGCCAACCATTGCAAATCCATAAAACTCAGCAAGCTTGGAAAAGTTAACGTATCGTATTCCGTTTGGACCCACTACGCTGCCGTTTTCAACAATACTGCTGCTTTCATAGTCTGCAAGTTCAAGCGTATAATTTCTGACGTCAGGATCTTTATGTGAGGTTAAAACAAAATAAAAAGCAACCACGAAGATAAGTGCAAATATTGCAAAAGATATAGCAAATAGAATAAACGCTGATCTGATATATTCAAAGCGGGCTCTTTTAGCAAATTTTATCCGCTCTTTCTCTTCATTTATGAGCTTGATTCTCTCCTCGCGAGTTAACGTCACAGGCTTATCGGTACTAATTCGTTTCGATGATTTAGCAGAAACATTTTTAGGAGTTGGTCTTGAAGACAATTTTTGCTGATCACGTGATATTTTTTTATCATTCTGTATGTTCAGGGGTCTTTTTTTAGCCTGTGTCGATTTATTAGCCAAAGAGCGCATATCGGGTGTTTTCGGGGTACTTTTGATATTACGCGGTATATTTTTGTTTTGTCTGTTATTTTGTTCCAATTCATCACCGCCGTTTTATTGTTGTGATTATTTTTAACACCTAATATGATAACATATACAATCAAAAATGTAAATAGTCTTTTAATATTTTGCAGATTACGTCTTTATAATAGTAATCGTTTTACAGACAGGGCACGTAACTCTGATTTCACCCTTCCCCTTCGGAACACGCAAATTATTATGACAGGTTGTACATTCGAAATATCTATGAGTTTTCCGGTCTCGTATTTTATTTTTGACTAATGAAAGCCTTTTTTTAAGATCCGAAGTCAAAGATAGGAATTTAATATTTTCACGAGAACGCTTATAAGTGTTTTTTGAAAAATATCTGAATACTTCCCATAACAACAAAACGTATGAAACGATTATAAAGTCCGAATCAAACCATGTCGATATCAACGTTATTACCATTGAAGCTACGATAAGCGAAATGCCGAGCTTATCCATACCGTATCTTCCGTACATAAATCGCACAAAACGTTCTCTCATGTGTTTAAACACACCTTTCTTTGTCACTTTTGTTAAGTTTAGTATACAAAATCTTTTGTACAAATTTGATATAATTTTGTAAACATTTATCATCATTGCTTTGCTCGTTCTTATTTTTTACATTTTTTATAATCGTACTTGCATTTTTATTTTTTTGTGATATAATATATCTAGTTTATAATTCTGAAAGGATGTTCAACATGTCTAACGAATGTACTCACGATTGTTCAAGCTGTTCTGCCAACTGCTCTTCAAGACAGCCTGATAGTTTGATTGAAAAGCCGCATGAGCTTTCTAATATAAAAAAAGTAATTGGTGTTGTTAGCGGCAAAGGCGGTGTTGGTAAGTCTGCCGTCACATCTATGCTTGCTGTTACCACCCAGCGTCTCGGCTTCAAAACCGCAATTCTTGATGCCGATATAACCGGTCCTTCAATTCCCAAGATCTTTGCTTTGGAAGGCGAAGTTGAAGGAGATGGAAACGGTGGTATCTTTCCTCTCACCACAAAGACCGGCATTGAGATTATGAGCGTAAATCTCCTGCTTTCCGACAAAGAAACGCCTGTTGTATGGCGCGGACCTGTTATTGCAGGAACTGTAAAGCAGTTCTGGACTGACGTAATCTGGAATGACGTAGATTATATGTATATTGACATGCCTCCCGGAACGGGCGACGTACCGCTTACCGTATTCCAGTCTATTCCACTTGATGGAATCATAATTGTTACAAGTCCTCAGGAACTCGCAAACATGATCGTTGCAAAAGCAGTCAATATGGCCAAAATGATGAATATTCCTGTTCTCGGAATAGTTGAGAACATGAGCTATTACAAATGTCCCGACTGCGGCAAGGAATACAAAGTATTCGGAGAAAGCCACGTTGATGAGACTGCAGAAAAATTCGGTCTCAAGGTGCTTGCAAAGATTCCGATCGATCCCAAGCTTGCAGCTCTTTCCGACAGAGGAATGCTCGAGCTTATGGAAAACGATTATCTCGATGCAGCTTTTTCCGAAATTGAAAAGGCTTAATAATATAGGGCTGCCGTTACCGACAGCCCTATGCTTCATTTAATTTCAAAATCGTATTTTTCAAGTACTTTTATTAGTTCTCTCAGGTTACGTGCATCAAGCTCGCACAAAGGAAGTCTCATCTCATTTGAGCAAAGCCCGATAAGTGCTGCTGCGCTTTTTACCGGTATAGGATTTATTTCAGAGAACATAGCATTTATAATTTCGAGCAGTTCAAGTTGAATTTGCGCACTTTTCATAATTTGTCCCATTTCAAACGCGGCACACAAATCGTGAACTTTTTTTGGAAGGATATTTGATACTACTGACACTACTCCTATTCCGCCAACAGACAATACAGGCAAAGTCATATCATCATTACCGCTGTATACGTCCAGTCTATCGGCGCAGCTATCGAGTATTTTCTCTACGGTAACAATGTTCCCGCTCGCTTCCTTTACTGCGCATATATTCTCGTGCTGAGACAATTCTTTGTAAACGTGTATTGGTATATCAATGCCCGTTCTTGACGGTACGTTATATATCATTACAGGTATTTTTACATTGTCTGCGATTTTGGTAAAACTTTTGACGAGCCCGTTTGCACTTGCTTTATTGTAATATGGGGTGACAGTCATCACGGCATCTGCACCGCATTCGCCGGCATATCTCGACAGTTCCACGGCTTTGTTTATATTATTACATCCGGTGCCGGCGATTACAGGTACTCTTCCTGCAGCTTTTGTAACGCTGAAGGATATCACTTCTCGTCGTTCATCGTCATCTAAAGTTGCAGATTCTCCTGTTGTTCCACATACAACAAGCGCGTCTGCCCCCTCACTTATCTGAAATTCTATCAACCTGCCAAGACTTTCATAGTCAACAGAACCTTTTGAAAATGGGGTTATAAGAGCGGTTGCACATCCTTTAAATACAGTTTTCTTCTTAACAGACATTTATATTATTCTGCCTTTCACAGTTTTAAATTTAGTATAAATCTATTTACGGAGACCTTATATGATCAACAACGAACGCATTGCATGTGATCTTACAACACACGATTTTTATTACGATCTTCCACAACAGCTGATTGCACAAACTCCGGCAGAAAAGCGCGACCACTCACGGCTAATGCTTTTAAACCGCACCTCGCACGAGATCTCACATAAAACGTTTTACGACATAATAAATTACATTAATGAAAATGATGTTCTGGTTATAAATAACTCCAAGGTAATTCCTGCGCGTATGTATGGTCATAAAGCAGACACAGGTGTTGATATCGAAGTTGTAATGCTCCGCTCACGCGGACTCGATCTTTGGGAGGTCATGACTAGGCCGGGAAAACGCTGTAAAGTGGGTACTGTTATTATATTCGGCGACGGTATTCTTAGTGCTAAAGTCGAAGATATACTCGAAGGTGGCAACAGACTTTTAAAATTCGAATATGATAAAAACAAGTTTGAAAATATATATAACGTTCTCGATATAATAGGAAGCATGCCGCTTCCTCCTTACATTACCAAAAAGCTTGAGGACAAAAGCAGATATCAGACTGTTTATGCAAAGCACGAAGGATCTGCTGCCGCGCCTACCGCCGGTCTTCACTTTACCGAAGAACTTTTAGCCAGTATCAAGACAAAGGGTGCTGCTGTTGTACCCGTTATGCTTCACGTTGGTCTTGGCACATTCAGACCCGTTAAGGTTGATAACGTCACAGAGCACGTTATGCATTCAGAATTTATAAGTGTATCAAAAGAATCCGCAGATATAATCAACGAACGAAAAAGAAACGGGGGGCGTATAATTGCCGTTGGCACAACGTCTTGCCGCACTCTTGAAAGTGCTGCAGATGAAAACGGTGTTATACAACCCGTTGACACTGATACAGGAATATTTATTTATCCCGGATATAAATTTAAAGCAACTGATGCACTTATTACAAACTTTCATCTTCCCGAAAGCACTCTTTTGATGCTTGTCAGTGCATTAGCCGGCAAAGATTTTGTCATGAAGGCTTATGAAACTGCTATAAAAGAAAATTATCGCTTCTTTTCTTTTGGCGACGCTATGTTCATTCAATAAAATTAAGTAACAGGTGTGTATATGAAAAAAATAATTGCAGTAGTCGGTCCTACCGCTTCAGGAAAAAGCGCACTTGCGCTTGAGCTAGCACGTATATATGACGGCGAGATAGTGTCCTGCGATTCAATGCAGATATACAAGTACTTTGACATTGGTACCGCAAAACCCACCAATGAAGAAAGAGTGCTTGTAAAACACCATATGGTAGATATCGTTGATCCTAAAATAACCGATTCTTTTTCCTGCGCTGAATTTACTGCTCTTGCAAAAAAAGCCATTGACGACATATTAAGCAGAAATAAGCTACCGATACTCTGTGGCGGTACAGGGTTGTATATTGACAATATTATCACAGGAACTGAATTTTCTGATACAGTTACCGATCTCGAGTACAGAAATAAGCTTTTTGCTCTTGCCGAGGCTAACGGTAATGATTTTGTTTACGATATGTTAGTAAAAGTTGATCCCGAAAGTGCCAAAAGTATTCACCCCAATAACTTAAAACGGGTTATCAGGGCTCTTGAAATATTTCACACTTCTAATGTTACCAAGACTGAATGGGACAAGCGCTCTCGTACCAAAACGAGAGAATATGATGCTACGGTACTAGGAATTGCATATAACAACCGTGAAGCTTTATACGATAGGATTAATAAAAGAGTTGATATAATGATAAACAACGGTCTTGTTGACGAAGTGAAAATATTGGCAGCTATATCAGCATTACGTCCGGGGACAACGGCTGCTCAGGCAATCGGATACAAAGAGCTCTTAAGTCACGTTTTGGATAATACTCCTCTTTGTGATGCAATCGAATCCATAAAAAGAGAAACAAGACGATATGCAAAAAGGCAGATGACCTGGTTCAGAAGAAACAGCGAAATTTATTGGTTATATCCTGATAAAACAGAAAACGAAAATGACAGATTTAAAATTATTGTAAACAATGCTGTGTCTTACTTAAACAGTAAAGGCTTTTGTGCTACAATAGATAAGTAATTATCAATATCGTTTAAACGAAAGGGGGATCGTATGGAAAAAAGCTTGAAAAACAAAATTTTTAAATACTTGATCACCTCTGTAATTTTATTAGCATTATCTGCGTACCTGATATATCACATGTTCTTTTCAAGCGCCGATCAAATCGTTACGGAAATTGCTTATCCTGTTACAGAAGAAATATCACTTTCATGTGATGCGTACATAATGAAAAATGAATACGTTATCAGGTCAGATTCAGGAGGCATATCCGCGGCATACTATTTTGATGACGGCACGAAGGTCCCAAAAAATGCGCTGATAGCTTCTCTATATGCAGATGAAAGTGAATCAAGAGGAAGTACGCTTATCGATATTGATAAAAGAATTGATTTTCTTGAAAACAGCAATATTGACAAAACCTATCTAACCTCCGATACGTCTACTGTTGATGCGCGGCTTAGCGATATATACTATGCGATAAGGCACGGACTTGAAGAGAAAAATATAACCGGTGCAATATCGTCTTCAGACGATCTGCTGACACTGTTAAACAGAAGAATGGTTATAACCGGCGAAATCAATAATTTTGACAGTCAGATAGAATTACTTATGAACGAGCGCTCCAAGTATGCTAATTCGCTGGGAAGCGCGACTTCAAACATATATTCAGATTACTCGGGTTATTTTTATTCCTCCTGCGATGGTTATGAAGGCATATTCACTGCCGACAGAGCACTCCAGATGTCATATGACGATTTTATTGAATATACTAATAAATCACCGGAAAACACTGACGGCGGTATTATAGGAAAGATCGCCTACGATTACAGATGGTATCTTGTGTGCAGTGTTACTAAATCTGATCTCAAAAATTATAGCGTCGGTACAAGCTATGACATAGTATTCGGATCAAACTCGAACAAAAAGCTGACGCTTAAATTAGTCAAATCAGTTTCGGATACCAGCTCAGACGGTGCTCTTCTTATTTTTGAATCATTCGACTCACCCAAAGACTTTTCATTTTCAAGGGTACAACCGGTAAAAATAATACAAAGCTCTGTGTCCGGAATAAAGGTACCTTCTGCTGCACTTCGTATCATTGATGGACAGACGGGTGTATACATACTCTACGGTTCAAGGGTTTATTTCTGCACACTGGAGATTCTTGCGCAAAACGAGAATTATTATATTGCTGCAATTCCCGACCTTACCAAAACGCCGTACGGTGTACTGTATATTTACGATAATATTATCGTAAGCGGCAAGGATCTGTATGAAGGCAAGGTGATAAACTGATGCTTGATTTTAACATTATTAAAGAAAACTACAATAAGGTAACACAAGCACTAGCTTCATTAACGGACCGTAATGTTGAAATTATGGCTGTTACCAAAAATCAACCAGTTGAAGCAATAAACTACGCTATCAACGAACTTGGCATTTCAATAATTGGCGAGAACCGCGTTCAGGAGCTTTTATCAAAATATGATAGTATAAACTTTCCAGCAGACAGAAAGGTAAGAATTCACCTTATCGGATCTTTGCAGACCAATAAAGTCAAATATATTATTGATAAAGTTGATATGATCGAATCGCTTGATTCTCTAAAGCTTGCAAAAGAAATCGACTCGAGAGCAGAAAAGGCCGGAAAGATCATGGAGGTGCTTGTTGAGTTGAATATTGGTCGCGAGCCTCAAAAAGGTGGCGTTATGCCGGAAGACCTGGTTAATTTTTTGGAAGAGCTTTCTGTTTTCAAGTCAATTAAAGTACGCGGTTTAATGACTATTGCGCCAAAATGCGACGAAAATGAAAAAATTTTAAAATATTTTTCGGAAACTTATCAATATTTTATTGACATTTGTGAAAAAAACATACATAATATAAGTATGGACATTCTTTCTATGGGTATGAGTTCTTCATATGTTCAAGCAGTACTTGCCGGCTCAACCCGTATAAGACTCGGCACTACTCTCTTCGGAGAAAGAAATTTATAAATTATTTTTTGGAGGTAGAAATGAATATATTCGACTCGCTTAAAAACATGACAAACAAAAATTCTGAGGATGTTATAGGAGCATATGACAACGGTTACGATGAAGTTTCTGATGAGTATGATACCGGTTATGCTGATGATGGCAGTGTTTCTATGAGCAGTGCTTCCCTTCAGCTCAAGGTTGTTAAGCCCGCATCATTTAATGAAGTAACTCAGATTGCCGATCATCTTCTTGAAGGCAAAACTGTTGTGCTCAATCTTGAAGTAACACAGAAAGAAGACGCAAGACGTCTTATTGATTTCCTTACGGGTGTTGTATATTCTGTTCAGGGTAAGTTTAAGAACGTTGCAGCAAACACATTTATTATTACTCCTCACGATGTTGACGTAACAGGAGATCCTACTGCTGTTGTAGATACTGAAGACGAAGAAAACTAATATAGTATAAATTTACTAAAAGGCTTTTAGCCCGATTGTTTTCGAGGTTTTGAGTGAACAATTTCGCTTATCTTTTACTCTATTTATTTACAAACGTTATACATTTGCTATTAACGGTCGAGTTGTCACTTATGTTTTTTAGGGCAATACTCTCATGGTTCCCTCTATCTCAGGGTAATCCAATTGAGTCCTTTTTAATAGCTGTAACCGAGCCGTTTATAATCCCGGTCAGAATGATAATAGACAGGTTCGACTCATTAAATTCTCTTCCTATTGACATTTCATTTATTATATCGTTTATAGGTTTAAGTATTATAACTGAAATGCTATCATTTTTTAAGGCTTAGAATATATGAGTAAAAATTTGTCCTTTATGAATTTCACCGATAATGACGAAAAACGCGTAGTCTGTAGCGCTCTTGAGCTTGCCGAAAGAAGCCGTAATTCCAGAACACGCGTTTCATCGTTTTTGAATATCCGTGAGCAAAAGCTCGTAAAAACCGCCCTATTGTCGGACGGTTCTTTCTGCTTTACCTTTTACGGCGGTTTTAATGATGCCGAGCGCAAGGTGCTCGTCATATTTGATGAGTTTACCATGTACTCTATGCTTTTAGAACCAGGCTACATAGAACCTGACAAAAGTGTTATAAAGCTTTGCGGGGAAATCGTGTCTGATGAGCTCTCACTTGTTTGCATATCCTGCTCAAATTTTATAAAATTATCGCACAGAGATTACATGGGGGCTATTCTTTCGCTTGGCATTGACAGGTCTACCATTGGTGATATAGTACTGCAAGGTGACCATTGTGCTTGCGTTTTCGCCATTAAAAGCATGGCAAGTTTTATTTGTGACAATCTTACAAGTGTTGGCAGAACACCGGTGAAAGCTGAAATTTGCTCGGACTTTTCCCGTGTTCATCTTAAACACAACTTTCAAAGCACTCAAGCAGTTACGACGTCTTTGAGATTTGACTGTGTTCTTTCTGCTATCACCGGAGTCTCAAGAGAAAAATCAAAAACTTTAATTAAGCAAGGGCTTGCCGAGCTTAATTACTACTCTAAAGCCTCGCCTGATGACATTGTTACTGATGGCGATATAATATCCGTTCGCGGATATGGAAAATATAAAATTGACGACACAAGCGGTGTTACGTCTAAAGGAAAATCCCGTATCACCGTGTTAAAATATATATGAATCTTCGAGGTAATATAAAATGTTAAAGCCGAGTGAACTAAAAAAGAAAAGCTTTACCAAAGCTGTGAGAGGATACAGTGTTGCTGAAGTTGATGAATACATGAGCTTTATGCTTGAAAAATACACTGAGCTTTTCAGAAGAAATTTTGAACTTGAGCAACAATTGCGTGCGGCTATTGATCAAAAGACTGAACTTGAAAGTGAAAAGCAATCTATAAGAAGCAATATAGTTAATGCTCAAAAGGTTGCGGCAACTATTATAGAAAAGGCCAATGCACGAGCTGATGCAATTATAGAATCTGCGAAGGTTGGCGGTAACTCCGTTCTTTCCGATCTTAATGAACAGATAAATGCCGAAAGAGATACTGTTATTGCTCTGAAAAACCAGGTAAGCTCTCTCAAGCGCAGTTTATATGAAACATACCGTGAGCACATAGAACGCGTGGAAGCTCTTACTAAAATTACGGACTCCGCAAAAATAAAGTCAAGCGAAGACTATCTTCTTGAAGCAGCTAAAAGAGCTAAAGCTGCTCTTAAGAACCAAAAGCCCGAAGATAAGCCTCAGGTTAATATTAACTACGACTTTGTCGATACAGCCGAAACGGACATAATAAAAGAAGATGCCACCATTGTTGATGAAGACACACTCTTTGAAAATGCTGATACTGTTGTTTTTGAAAAAGTAGAAGACAATACTGTAGAAAGCAATGATAATAGCGGCGACACTCTTGTAATAAACAAAATCAAAGACGATAATGAATAAAAAAATCTTTTCATTTCTAATTATTGTTGCATTGGTTATACTCGATCACGCAACAAAAACAATTGCAATGCTTTGCCTTAAAGATACATCTCTCAAAAGCGTTGATTTGATCCGTGATGTACTTTCTTTTACTTATCACGAAAACCGCGGAGCTGCTTTTGGAATGCTTTCTAACAATCGTTGGGTATTCATGACAGTGTCTATTATTTCAATCATAGCTATACTTGTATATTTGATTTTCTATAAGGAAAACAGTTACACGGTTCTTGTTTCTCTTGCACTTATAGCAGGCGGCGGAATCGGAAATATGGTTGATAGAATAACGCTTGGTTACGTTATAGACTTTATATACTTTGAGATTATAGACTTCCCTGTTTTCAACGTTGCAGACATATGCGTAACTTGCGGTGCGGCTCTATTAATTATATATCTTATATTCAGTAAAAAAGGAGATTTGCAGGGGACGACTTGATGTCTTCCCTGCATTTTGCCGATTTATGGATGAAATAATTACTCTTTTTACAAAAGTTTGCGATATCGGCGACAGACTTGATGCTTTTCTATCAAGAGAAACAGAGATGACGCGCTCAGCGATTCAAAAGCTGATCGACGATTCTTTGGTCACTGTTAACAATGCAAGCGTTAAAAAAAACTATAAAATACGCGCGGCAGCAGAAGAAATAATACTTACTCTTCCAAAGCCGGAAATACTGGATGTTTTACCGGAAAACATTGAGCTTGATATAATATTTGAAGACAAGTATTTACTTGTTGTTAACAAGCCAAAAGGTATGGTCGTTCATCCTGCCCCGGGAAACTCAAGCGGTACGCTGGTGAACGCGCTTATGTATCATTGCAAGGATTCACTCTCTTCGATCAACGGGGTAATAAGGCCCGGAATCGTTCACAGAATTGATAAGGATACAAGCGGTCTTCTTATTGTTGCAAAATGCAACGAAGCGCATCTTTCGCTGGCAAAACAGATAAAGGATCATTCTTTTGACCGTGAATATAATGCTATCGTTGCCGGCAATTTAAAAGAAGACTTCGGAATTGTCGATGCGCCCATAGGCAGACACCCCGTTGACCGCAAGAAAATGGCGGTAATTAAAACCAGCTCAACATCAGCGCGTGATGCAAGAACTCACTATGAAGTAATGGAGCGTTTCGGAGCATATACTTATCTTAAATTAAAACTTGAAACAGGCAGGACTCATCAGATTCGTGTTCACATGTCAAGCATATCGCATCCGGTTATTGGTGATACAGTCTATAAGCCTAACCAGGATAGATTCGAAAAGATGAATGCATCAACGCTTAACGGTCAATGCCTACATGCGCGTATTATTGGATTTGATCATCCGATAACCGGCGAAAGACTCTTTTTCGACTCCGGTCTTCCGCCTTATTTTGAACTTATACTTGAAAAACTCAGAAAAATGTGATTGCTCAACCTGTTATAACGCATATCATATTCGGAGGATTTATGAAATTTGACAACAAGCTTATAGTAAGCGATATTGACGGTACTTTTTTCGATGACAACGAGCTTATACCCAGCTGTAATATTGACGCTATCAATTATTTCAAGGAAAACGGCGGTCTGTTTACGTTTGCCACAGGAAGAAACGAGGTCACTATAGAACCCGAGATCGCAAAGCTTGCAAATGCTCCGTTGATTTGCTGCAACGGAGCGTACATTTATGACTTTGAAAACGGCCGACGCCACAATGAGATATGTATAGCACCCGGTCCGGCTATTTCTATTATAAAAACCGTTCTTGATAGTTTTCCCGGAGTAACGGTTTCGATTACCGTTGACAAAAAATTCTATATTATCGGCTCTCTCGAAAACATGTCGACCCCAAAGTTTGACCAAACTGAAGAAAATTTTGTTTTCGCAGACCTTGACGATGTACCGACAAGCGACTGGTATTCGATTGTTTTTCACGGAGAGAAAGCCCAACTTGATCTGGTTGAAAAATTTATAAACGTATCTGCTGAAAATCTTTACATAATATGCCGTTCTTGGCCGACAATGCTTGAGATAAACAATATCAGAGCAACAAAAGGTCATGCAGCGCAGGAACTAAAGCACATGTGCGAAGCGAAAAACAAAGACGGCGTATTTACTCTTTACGGCATAGGTGATTACGGCAATGATCTGCCGCTTTTGAAAGACGCTGACCTCTCGGCTTGCCCTTCAAACGCCATAATACAGCTTCGCGAGATTGCCGACGTTATCGTATGCTCAAACAACGACGGTGCAGTCGCAGGACTGATTGAATATATTGATGCAAATATATAACTACATAAAAAAGAGCAAATCAATTGAAGTGAACCCAAATAGTTCACAATACGATTTGCTCTTTTTATATTTACCGATTAATTTTAATGAGGAAATTCTTGTCCTATTATTAGATAGTCAATAGACTTTCCGAAGTATTTCGAAAATGCAACTAACATATCTAAGCTTGGGTTTCTCTTTCCGTTTTCATAATATGACAATGCTTCCCTCGATATGTTAAGATCAAACGCAATTTTTAATTGACTGTACCCCTTTTTCTTGCGGATTTCACGTAGTCCAATCATTTTCATATAAAATCAAGCTTCCATTTCAAAAAATTTATTAATTTGCTTGACTTTATTGTAACAGTGTGTTACAATAAATATGTACATTTTGTTACTATTTAATTATTTACACTGAAAAGGTAAAAATAGGAGTGAAATTATGAAAAAAGCATTTTACAAAAAATGGTGGTTCTGGGCTATTGTTATAGTGCTAATTGCCTTTGTAGGAAGTAATAGCAAGAATTCTGGTGAACCAAAGACCTATAACTCGAATTCTGAGTCAAATACTAAATTTGTTATTAACAGCACAAGCTCAAACGATGATACTACGAGCGAAAATGACATGCCTGAGCATTCATCACAAACAGATGAAGCATACTCAATTGGAACAACCATAACAGCAAAATCCTATAAACTAACTGTTGAAGCACTTAACGTCATTGAAAGTGATAATCAATTTATACAACCTGACGAGGGAAACGTTTTTGTTGAGGTATTAATGCTAATTGAAAACACTTCAAATAGTGATCTAAACGTAAGTTCTATACTAAACTTTAATGCGTATCTTGATGGTTTTGCTATACAGGAAGACTTGGTCGCAAGTACAGCCTCTAAAAATAACACCATAAACGGAACTGTTGGTCAAGGGAAAAAGCTTAGAGGAGGTTTGTTCTATCAGTTGCCAACAAATTGGTCAGAATTAGAAATTAATGTTGATTTAGGATTTAGTAGTAAAGATGAAATATCTTTAATTCTAAAGAATCAGTAAAACCGATATGCAACGATAAAAATGAAATAACCTTTCATTTGCAAAGAAGACCGCAAGGCAAATCGCCTTGCGGTCTTCTTTATATTACTTCTTGTTCTTTGCTTTAACCTGTGCCTGGACCTTGATCGGAAGCCCGTAAAGATTGATAAATCCTGCTGAATAAGCGTGATTGTATACGTTGTTTTCGCCAAATGTTGCGATCTCTTCAGAGTAAAGAGAATAATCGCTCCATGCGCCTGCCTTGATAATATTGCCCTTATAAAGCTTGAGCTTAACCTTACCTGTAACTGTTTCCTGTGTCTTATCAACAAATGCGGAAATAGCCTCACGCAAAGGTGTAAACCACTGTCCGTTATATACGAGTTCGCCGAACGTGATACCAAGCTCCTGCTTTTTATGCATCGTCATCTTATCAAGAGTGAGTGTTTCAAGATAATTATGTGCAGCATACAGAATTGCTCCGCCGGGGGTTTCATATACGCCGCGGCACTTCATACCAACAAGTCTGTTTTCAACTATATCGAGAAGTCCGATACCGTTTGATCCTCCAAGCTCGTTAAGCTTTAAAATAATATTCTTTGCGCTCATCTTTTCGCCGTCGATTGCTACGGGTATTCCCTTTTCAAAGTCAAGCGTTACGTATGTAGGCTTATCGGGAGCATCAATGGGGGACACACCCATTTCAAGGAAGCCTTTCTTTTCATACAGCGGCTCATTTCCTGCATCTTCAAGATCAAGTCCTTCGTGTGAAAGGTGCCAGAGGTTTTTATCCTTGGAATAGTTCGTTTCACGATTGATCTTAAGAGGTACGTTATGTGCCTCTGCATACTCGATCTCTTCTTCACGCGACTTGATATCCCACTCTCTCCAGGGAGCGATTATAGGCATATCAGGCAAAAATGCCTTTATTGTAAGCTCAAAACGAACCTGGTCGTTACCCTTACCGGTACAGCCGTGGCAGATAGCGTCTGCGCCTTCTGCTTCTGCGATTTCTGCAATACGCTTAGCTATAACAGGTCTTGCAAATGATGTACCAAGCATATAATCCTCGTAAAGAGCACCTGCCTTTACAGTGGGGATTACGTAATCATCAACAAATTCATCGGTAAGATCTTCGATATATATCTTAGATGCACCGGTCTTTATTGCCTTTTCTTCTAGTCCTTCAAGCTCATCAGCTTGTCCAACGTTACCGGATACGGCGATTACCTCGCAGTTATTATAGTTCTCTTTTAACCACGGAATGATAATTGAAGTATCAAGTCCGCCTGAATACGCGAGTACTACTTTTTTTATGTTTTCCTTATTCATTTCGTTTGCCTCCATATGAATAAATATTAGTTTTTAGTGTTATATTATGCTATCATTATAGCATACGGTGATAAAATATGCAATAGTTTTTGCAAAAATATTCAAATTCATTAAATTATACAAGTTAATGATAAAAGTTGTTTATTTAGTTGTTGATATTTTAAAATCACGTCTTCCTGATGTGTGAGATCGGGTTTGAATCTATTGCATCGCGCATAGATTCATCACTGACGTGTGTATATATCTGTGTAGTATTAAGTTGCTCATGACCAAGAATATCTTTGAGCACTCGCACGTCTACTTTACCTGTACGGTACATCAGTGTTGCCGCGGTATGTCTTAATTTATGTACTGAAAGTTTTTTATTTTCGAAACCTGCCAGCTTCAGATACTTATAAACCATCCACTGTACCGTTTTTACGCTCATTCGTACACCTCTGTTGCTTATAAACAGCGCATTAGGTTCAGTGATTCCCGATATAAGAGCGCGCACTGCAAGGTACGAATCAAGCACGTCTCTGCAGGCATCGTTTAAATATATAATACGCTCCTTATTTCCTTTACCAACTACTCTCAGCGTAGATTTGTCTGCACTTATGTCGGATAAATTTATGCCAACAAGCTCAGACAAACGCATACCGCAATTCAGAAACAAAGTTACAATTGCGTAATCCCTGTCAAGCGTTTTTGAACCCTCGTCCCCGGCTATTGTATTCAAAAGAGTTTGCGCTTCTTCTAAAGTCAAGTATTTGGGCAAGGTTTTTTTTGCTTTTGGGCTCTCTATATCTCTTGCAGGGTTATGTTCGCTCAAATGCATTTTAACCGTAATGTATTTGTAAAAATTCTTGATCGCCGAAAGCTTACGGGCGCGTGACGCCCAGTCGTTACCTCTGATACTTTGGGTATATATCAGGAATTCATATATATCAAGAGTTGATATACTGTTTATGAACTTAATATCTATATTACTTATATCGATCTCTGATATCGCATTATTATCATAAACGTCGATGCTCAGAGATTCTTTGTGAACGCGCATATATTTGAAGAATACAGATAAATCAAGAGCATACTCAGCAACAGTTTTGGGCGAGCGATTCTCTATTACCAGCTTACTCATACAGTATTCACGCGCTATTGAAGGAAGGCCGTTCAGTTTCTCGTTTATTGATTTATCCATAATAGCCACTCCTCCTTATGTTTGATTACTATTTATGTATTTATTATAGTTTAATTTCGCATCAAAGTCAACAAATATCAGCAAACTTCACATATTTGATCTTAATTCTATTTGTTATAAAGGTGTAAACAATGCTTCGAACATATTGCAAATATCCTGTTTTTGGTTTAAAATATAATAAAGTTAACTACGTTCAATTGAAAGGGCAAGGCATTCTTATGCTTAATTTCTTAAACGAAAATTCAAATAATATCCTGAAACTTTCTGTAAATCAGATAGCGATGACTATATTCGCTCTCCTTCTCTCAGCAGCATCTTTTTCAAATGATACATTAAAGCTTGCTTGCGGATTGCTTTCAATACTTTTTTATATTTATCTTTTATATACTGCCGGTTGGGATATAGGGGCCAGAGATAAAATAAAAATTGATGGCGGACGAATGCAACCCGTTAAACTGAAGGGGGTTTATCTTGGGGTTTCTGCAAACGCTATAAATTTCATTTTGATAGTTACTGCTATATTGTGTTATTATCTTGCAAAAGGTTTCGGATTACAATGGGCGGCTAACACTACCGCTATATGCTCTTTAATTGCGTGGTTGTTAAACGGTATGTATATTGCGATCATTTCATTTGCAGACATTCCAGGAGTTAATTTCGAGATCATTAAGCTTTTTCTGTTGTTGATAGCGATTGCTTTTTCTGTGTTGGTGACACAGATCGCATATATCGCCGGGCTGAAAAATTTCAAAGTGTTTGCTAATCCAGGTTCAAGGAAAAACTAAGTTCCAGCACTCTAAAAAAGACGCCAAGGCGTCTTTTTTTGTTTGTTTATTAAATAGATTAAATAATTTACAAAAAATTAACTTGTATAGTAGTTTAAATATTGTATAATAGTATATAATTGTCGTTAAATAAATTATTTATTATTTTCAGGTCACTATCATGAATTTAAAATCCAGAATTCCCAAGGATACAAGCTTTTTATTGCGTATCTTAATATATTTCACAATTGCTTGTGCAACCTTAATACTAACCAGAATGATAAGTTCGCTTTTCATATCGTTTTTTTTAACTGTGATATCCGTATCCTTATTTGCGCTGTTATTTTCTCATACCGGTTATCTTGCAATAGTTTTATGCCTTATATCTACGGCTTTCATAGCACTAACCGATTCTTATGATGCTGCACTTTTACTTTTTCCTCATATGGTTCTTGCCGGAGCAATAGGATTATCTGTAAAGTATAAGGTGCGTCCTTCAAACACAATTCTCATATCAACATCAGCATACCTATTAAGCACTCTCGTCTTTGGGGCAGCCGGAATAATACTTACAAGTGGCATATCTTTCCTTATTGAATTTGTTAAAAACATTCCTGCTGAGATAGATAAAGCTTACGCTCTTTTAGCAGACATTGTAAATACAATCCTTAAAGTCGAAATCAAGAACACAGATATCCTTGTATCTAACGCAAAGGCACTGCTCATCGGCATAGTTCTTTCATCCTTTGTTGTATCTGTTTGTATTGCTTATTTTTCCACCATTGCTGCGGCACGTATTGCTTGCGACAAAAAAATATATTCAGGCAAAAGCATGGTTGATATAAAGCCTTCGGTCATAAGCGTTTGGATCTATATAATTTGCGTTGTAATATCGGTATTCTTCGTGTCCGGAAGCGATAAAATCCATTTCTATACGCATCTCTCAACTAACTTAGTTACAGTTCTTACACCGATTTTTGTATTTACAGGTATATATTATCTGGCAAATATCAAATTTAAAGTTGAGCATGCAAATCCGGGATTCACGATTTTTATCCTCATTATCTCTCTTTTACTTTTGCAACTTCAGGTTATTGTTTATTATCTCTCATATTGCGGTCTTACGTATACTTTAAAATCTCATTATACTGATAAATTAAACATAGGTACCATCCAATAAAAGCAACTAAATAATTTAACGAAAGGGTTAAATATATGCAAAAAAATGACAAGCAGATTCTTTCACCAAGTCTATTCATAAAGCCTCTTATAACGCTTGTACTTTTGATAGTTTACGCGGTAATCACTTCCGCTACTGATATGAACAGTTTTTTGGCTGCAATTATCATATTTGCCGCCAACACGCTTCTGTATTTTGCTGCGGACAAGCTTGTTATATTCTTTTCGCTTCGCTTTAATTCCGGCATCGGAAATGTTAACGACCCGATTTTACAAAATATAACGCTTCAGTTTATAAAGGAGCTTTATTTACCCATCGTTATCTGCTCTGACAATGGAAAAATTATATATTGCAACGACTCTGTCGCTTCCCTGATTCAGAAGACTCACAAGCAGATGCCGAGAAACATCGAGGAGATTTGCAGTGTAAGAATTGATGAAATTGCATCTTCTCTCGAAAACGGCGGTGTTGATGCCCAGGCGTTTGAGCGAAACTATAAGATCACCGGTTATAAAATAGAGGCTCAAAGCAGCCCTTATTATATTACGATATGGAATGAAAATACCGAGCTTTCAAGGCTTAACAAACGTTTATGTGACGAGCAGACGGTAATCGCATATATCATCATTGATAATATCGATGAATTAAGTCAGGCAGTACATGAAAAAACAAGAGAAGCTACCCATCAGGTTGAACTGATACTCAAGAGCTGGGCTTCAGAGGTTGGCGGTATAATCAAGGAATATGAACGCAACAAATATCTCTTTGTTTTTGAATCTCGTTATCTTGACAAGTTTATTGAAGACAAATTCAGAATACGCGAAAAAATACATGATATAAAGGTTGGCGAAACAAATCTTTCGCTTACTATCTCAATAGGTGCCGCACGTTTTGCGGGCACGCTCGCTCAGAGAGAAGCAGGTGCGCAAAGTGCTCTTGAATTTGCTCTCAAGCGTGGAGGCGACACGGCTGTTTACAACAACGGCAGCGAAAATCTTACTTTTGACGGAAGAGTCAAGACTACGTCAAAGTCAACCCAGGTCAGAGCGCGCATGACCGCAGCTAAGATCTGCAGTCTCATATCAGAATCAAGTAACGTTATTATTATGGGGCATAAAAGCCCGGATTACGATTCAATTGGCGCATGCATTGGTATCGCTCGTCTTGCTTTAAGCGTCGGTGCTAATCCTAAAATTGTAATGAACAAAGAAAATATCAATGCAAAGGTGTGTATTGATTATTTAAATTCAAACGAATACGAATCACTTTTTGTAGACCCTGCGGTTGCACAGGACCTTGTAAGAAGCGATTCTCTTGCAATTATCGTTGACGTTAATAATCCTTCAAGATTTGAGTCTATCGATATTGCCCTCAATTCAGGCAAGGTTATTATTATTGACCACCACAGCAAGCAGCACGTTAAAGATGCTCCATCTATTTCTCCGGCTATCGAATATATCGAACCCTACGCGTCATCTGCTTCTGAGCTTGTTGCTGAATTTTTAGAGCACTCTCTTTCTATGGGAACACTTCCTCCTAAAGAAGCTTTACTGTTACTTACAGGCATAATGCTTGATACAAAACAGTTTACAAGAAACACAGGAGTGCGCACGTTCAGTGCAGGTCAATATCTCAGAAGCGAGGGGGCCATTCCCGCAGATGCTCGGGCTTTCTTTGAAAGCAATCTTGAGGATTACAAGCGCTCTGCAGTATGTGCAGCAGATGCCAAAATATACCGCGAGCATTTTGCAATAGCTGCTTTGCGTTCTTCTCAAAACTCAGATGACAAGATCACAGCAGCAAAGGTTGCTGATATCCTCCTTGATCTTAAAGGAGTTCACGCTTCTTTTGCTGTATTTGAAATTAATAACGTTATTCACGTTTCCGCACGATCTGCCGGAAAAATCAACGTTGCATCAATTATCGAAGGCGTTGGTGGCGGCGGCTATTATGAATCTGCCGGGGCACAGATAAAGGACGCTACGATCGAGGAAACTCTTATTGCCCTTAAAGAGCAGATAGATCTTTATATTGATACTACTGCTTCTAAATAAAGATATTTGAAAGGACAAACAAAAATGAAGGTTATTCTTACTCAGGATGTTAAGGCACAGGGAAAAAAGGGCGAGATCGTAAACGTATCTGATGGATATGCAAGAAATTTCCTTTTTCCGAAGGGGCTTGCTATAGTTGCTGATGCTAAAGCTATGAGCGATATTAAAAACAAAGAAGCATCAAGACAGCATAAGATCGAGGTTGAAAGAGCCGAAGCCCAAGAGCTTGCAAAAAAACTTGAACCCATCGTTATAAAGCTGAAGCTTCAGGCAGGTCCTGACGGCAGACTTTTCGGATCGGTTACATCAAAGGATATCGCTGATGAGCTTGAAAAAGTTTCTAAAATCAAGATCGACAAAAAGAAAATTATGCTTGACGATCCTATAAAGGCTTTTGGAACTTATTGTGTTGACGTTAAGCTCTATCCTGAAGTTATCGGAAAACTTAACATCGTTGTAAGCGATATCAAATAATAAATTACGGGAGAGCGCGACTTATTCGCGTAATGGCTATGAATACAGAAGGCTACAACAATTATTCGGATCTTTCTCAAAGAAAAGTTCCGTTTTCGCTTGAGGCAGAGCAATCTGTTCTCGGTTCAATATTGATTGATCCCAGAGCTATCGAAGATGTTGCTGGCATTATCACTTCATCTGATTTTTACATAGACGATCATGCCAAGATCTATCTTGCCATGAACGAAATGTTCATTTCAAACCGAACGATAGACCTTGTAACTTTAATTGATACCCTTACAAAGCAGGGAGTTCTTAAAGACCGCGACATCAGCGATTACATAAAAGTAATCGCTCAGATAGTTCCTTCGGCAAAGAACATAAAGGATTATGCCAATATCGTTCGCGATAACAGTCTTTTAAGGCAATTACTTTCTGCGGCTCAGGAAGTTGAAGACACGGTTCTTACCGAAAAATACGATGATGTCACCGATGTTCTCAGAGCAAGTGCAGATCGCTTTTTCAGGCTTATACAAGGTAGCGAAACAAGCGATTTCAAGCATATTAAGGACGTACTTGTATCCTCTCTCACAGGCCTCAGACAGCTTTCTCAAAGCGACGAAGGTGCAACGGGTACAAAGACCGGATACTCTGATCTTGACCGTGTTCTCGTTGGAATGGGTGCAGGCGATCTTGTGCTTATCGGTGCGCGTCCCGGTATGGGTAAAACGAGCTTTGCTTTAAATATTGCTTCTCAGGTGTCACTTGCAAATCCAGAGAAAGCAGTTTGTGTTTTCAGCCTTGAAATGTCGGCAGAACAGCTTGTTCTCCGTTTGCTTTCAAGTGAAGCGCTTGTTGACAGCTATGCTCTGCGTTCGGGTAAAATAGAAAAAGACGATTGGGTAAAGCTTACGCATGCTGCTGAAACCTTGAGCAAGTGTAACATTTACATTGACGATACAAGCGGCATGTCAGTTTCTAAGGTAAAGGCTAAGCTCAGAAAAATTGAAAACTTAGGTCTTGTTGTTATCGACTATCTTCAGCTGATGCAATCTGACAAGAAGATTGACAACCGCGTACAGGAAGTTTCTGATATTTCAAGAAATTTAAAGCTTCTTGCAAAAGAACTTGAAATTCCCGTTGTTTGCTGTGCACAGCTTTCAAGAGGTGCTGAGCAGCGCAAGGATTCAAAGCCAATGCTTTCCGACCTCCGCGATTCAGGCGCGATCGAACAGGATGCTGACGTTGTAATGTTTTTACACAGAGATTATTACAACACAGAACAGACAGAGGAACAGAATCTGGCTGAAGTAATAGTTGCAAAGAACCGTCATGGTTCAACCGATTCGGTTAAAATGAAATGGATCGGAAAATATACTAAATTCCTTACTCTTCAGAGAGATGAAATTTAAAATGAATTTAAATTGCTCCGAAAAAGTAAAAAATGATTTTATCAAAGTAATGCAGACTCTATCGTTACCGAAAGAAAAGTTCGGCATACTCCTCGGATATTCGGGTGGTGCGGATTCTGCTGCTTTGCTTTCATTATTACATCAAAACCGCGAGAAATTCAACTTCGAGCTATATGCGCTTCACGTTAACCACATGATACGCGGTGCTGAAGCAGACCGCGACGAAGAATTCTGCAGAGAAGAATGTAAAAATCTTTCGGTTTTGTTTGAGGTTTTTAAAGCTGACGTTCCGGCGTTGGCCAAGAAGTTCAAAACAGGGCTCGAAGAAACTGCGCGTAACGTCCGTTACAAAGCTTTTAATGATATTGCGCTGAATTTAAGTAAGAATACAGGATTAGAGTTTTATATTGCCACAGCCCACAACGCTGACGACAATATTGAAACCATACTATTTAATCTTACTAGGGGCAGTTCTCTTTCCGGTATCTGCGGAATTAAAGCAAAGCGCGAAAATATAATCAGGCCGATTATATTTTCGTCAAAAGAAGAGATTTGTGGTTACTGTGAAGAAAACGGCGTAAAATATATTACAGACAGTACTAATTTCGATAAGAACTACACTCGAAATAAATTGCGTCACGACGTTCTGCCTGTTTTGCGTGATATAAACCCCTCTCTAAATTCTGCCGTTTCTCGTCTATGCTTATCGTTAAATCGCGACAATGATTATCTTAATCAGGTTGCAGAGGACTTTGCTTCAAAGCATTTTAATTCAGGAAAACTACCGCTTGATAGCTTTAATGATCTTCACGATTCAATAAAAGCCCGTGTCCTTGCGATTATGCTTGACAAAGTGGGTTGCGGTGAATTTTTTGAGGTTCATATAAGTTCTCTGCTTGATCTATGCAACGTTGCAAAACCGCACTCAAGGCTTGATCTGCCAGATAGTATTACAGCAACTATCGAATCCGGCAGCCTATTCTTTTTAAAAGATTATACCCAAAGTAAAGCCCTGGAACTGAATATATCATTTGGGTACGGTATAAACGAAATTGCTGAAACGGGTGACATAATTGCTCGTTTTGATAATGATGACAAAGAAAACATTGAAATATTTAAAAATATTTACAAAAAATTTATACAGACTGAGATTACATCTGCTACAATTAAAGGTGCTTTGTCTTTAAGATCAAGAAAGCCCGGTGATATATACAATATCAACGGTGTAAACAGGAAATTAAAAAAGCTTTTATGGGAACTCGAACCTGATCTGACTCGCAGAAACTCGACTGTACTCGTTTGTGACGAAGACGGGATTTTATGGATACCCGGGCTTCGCTCACGCACAGGTACTCACCCTGAAAGCAACGAAAAATGCCAAATATTCTTCTTTGTTGATCGCAAAGATATGAAGCGAAAGAAAGGGATATGACAATGCCAAAAAATGACGTTTTAAAAGTTCTTGCCTCCAAAGAAGAAATAGAAAATATAGTATCGGGTATTGCAACTAAAATAAGCGAGGATTACAAAGATAAAAATCTATT
This sequence comes from Eubacteriales bacterium, assembly GCA_045577925.1. GTDB lineage: Bacteria > Bacillota > Clostridia > Oscillospirales > CAG-272 > UBA4717. The sequence continues at coordinate 56,900 of JAZNJH010000008.1, read as the reverse complement.
GATGCTATGTATTCTCAAGGGTGCGGTTGTTTTCATGGGAGATCTGATGAAGCATCTGAGTATCCCTACACAGATCGATTTTATGAAGGTTTCCTCGTATGGAAGCTCAACCGAATCAAGCGGAACGGTTAACATCGTTCTTGATCTTCACAGAAAAGATCTCTCAGATCTGGATATCCTGATCGTTGAGGACATTATAGACAGTGGAAAAACACTTTCCTACCTTGTTGAATATCTGCTGTTAAAAGGTGCAAAAAGTGTTAAGACCTGTACTATGCTCGACAAGCCTTCCCGCAGAGTTGTGGAATTTGTTCCCGATTACTGCGGCTTGACCGTTCCCGATGAATTCATTATCGGATACGGTTTGGATTATGATGAAAATTACAGGGCACTTCCCTTTATAGGTGTTCTTAAGCCAGAGGTATATTCATAAGATGATAATCAGTTCTGTTTTTTCTCCTGTCGTTAATGACAAATAACTTTAAGAGGTACCAATTTTTATGAAAAACAATTCAAAGATATTGCTGTTTTACGGTGTTCTTGTGGCAGTAATTCTTGTCGTTTCTGCAATGATTTTTTCGGATTCTGACGATATTATACCTAAATACAGTGATATAATAAAGGAATTCGAAAGCAAACAGGTCAACAGCTTTGAAATAACCAGTAATGACCAGATAAAATTATACACAAAAGACGGTCGTACACTTACGTTTACACTCAGAGACTACTCCCTCTTTATGGAGATGTACGGTGATCTGATCGATGAACAGCTTAATGCCGGAATAATTGAATGGTATGACATTGAGCAGCCTGTGTCCCTTCCTTGGTGGTTCATGCTCATTCCTTACGCTATCGTTGCAATCCTGATAGTTTTATTCTGGATCTTTATGATGAATCAGGCATCAGGAGGTCGCGGTGGAAAAATCAACTCGTTCGGCAAATCCAGAGCAAGGATTATCACTGATGACAAAAACAAGGTTACATTTGCTGACGTTGCCGGCGCAGATGAAGAAAAGGAAGAGCTTAAGGAAATAGTTGATTTCCTGAGAGATCCGGCCAAATTTACGAGTCTTGGCGCAAAGATTCCTCACGGTGTTCTTCTTGTTGGACCTCCCGGTACAGGTAAAACCCTTCTTGCAAAAGCTGTTGCGGGAGAAGCCGGAGTTCCCTTTTTCTCAATTTCCGGTTCGGATTTTGTTGAAATGTACGTTGGTGTTGGTGCTTCAAGAGTAAGAGATCTCTTTGACACCGCCCGCAAGCATCCTGCAAGTATTGTATTTATTGATGAAATCGACGCAGTCGGACGCCACCGTGGAGCAGGCCTTGGCGGCGGTCACGATGAACGCGAGCAGACGCTAAACCAGCTTCTTGTTGAAATGGACGGATTCGGATCCCATTCAGGCATTATAGTTATAGCTGCAACCAACCGTCCTGACATACTTGATCCTGCTCTTCTCAGACCCGGCAGATTTGACAGACAGGTTACCGTTGATTATCCCGATACACGCGGACGTCTTGAAATACTAAGAGTTCATGCAAAGGGTAAGCCCTTTGAAGAAGACGTAGATCTTTCGATTGTTGCTAAAACAACTATCGGATTTACAGGTGCAGACCTTGCTAATGTGCTCAATGAAGCTGCTCTTCTTGCGGCAAGACGCGGCAAGCAGCTTATCGGAATGAATGATATTGAAGATGCTACTACAAAATGCATTGTAGGTCCCCAGAAGACATCTAAAGTTATCAACGACAAGGATAAGAAAATTACCGCAATTCACGAAGCAGGTCACGCAGTTGTTACAAAATTCATACGCCCCGATGAGCCTGTCCATCAGATATCTATTATCCCGAGCGGAAGAGCCGCAGGATATACGCTTTCACTTCCGATCGAGGACCGTTCTCACATGTCTAAGAAGGATATGGAAAACGAGATCGTTACACTTCTCGGCGGACGTGTTGCTGAAGCTATTGTTATTGGCGATATTTGTACCGGTGCGTCTAATGACATTCAGAGAGCAACAAATATTGCACGCAGCATGGTTACAAAGTACGGCATGAGTGACACTCTCGGACCTATTGTATACGGTTCGGAGCATGGCAATGATTCCGTATTCCTCGGACGTGACTTTAACAACGAAAAGAATTATTCCGAGCGTACTGCTTCAACTATTGATGATGAGATAAAGAGGATCATTTCTGCGGCATACGATAAGGCGCGTGAAATTCTTGAAGCTAACAGAGAAAAGCTTGATTTTATTGCTGAATTTCTCATTAAATATGAGGTAATGGATGATATTCAGTTCAAGGCTGCTATGGACGGTAATCCCACGCATGAAGAGCTTGATGAAATGAAATCCGAAAAACGCAAAAAGAGCGAGCTTGAGAACAAGCTCGCACGTGAAGCAGCGGAAGCTAAAAAGACTACTGAAGCTGAAAAAAATGATTTGACATCGGGATTCACTCTTCGAAAAAGCGATGATGGCAAAGCTGAGGATGAAGGCCCTACAGATAATAACGACAAATAATATCTACACAAAAGCGGTGACACGTTTGGTCACCGCTTTTTTCTTTTAAAAAAGCCATATTTTTATTGACTTTTTACTATTCTTATGATAATATTATTATAACTTAAATACATAAATTGCCGAAAGGAATTATGACATGAAAAAAGTTATTGGAAAGCAGATTGCAAACGGCATTTTCAGGATTACTGATGCAAACTACGACGGTAAGCAGACTCTTACCGAAAGATATGACATAGTAAAGGCCGCCGTGGAAGAGGCAACAGATGGTGCCACATTTGATGCAGAGACCGGCGTTTTAAAAGCAGGAGACCTTACTTTAAAGTTTGATTTCCGTCCTGATGACGACAATAAATTCTGGTCAGATGCTTCAAAATATCTTTTGGATAAATTTGAAGACTATAAGCTAAACAGCACAGTGGCTGAGGGTAACCCTAACTCCCGTTCTGCTCCTCCCCGCACCGGTACTCCGGATATGACTCTCGGATTATATGAACCCGGTCACCACTTCGGTATTTCTGTTGAAGTTGGAGATAAGGAGCGCTTCTACGGTCTCGGCGAAGGCTCAAGCAACAAACTTGAACTTCGCGGCAGAGCTTATCAGAACTGGACCTTCTATCAGTACAATGAAATTCCCGTACCCTTCTTTATGTCAAGCGGCGGCTGGGGTATGCTTATAAATGCTAATGCAAGACACTTTGTTGATATTTGTGAACAGTATAATGACAAGGTAATCGTCAGCGGTGAGGATGATCATCTTGACGTATTTGTTTTCTACGGCAACTATCAGGAAATCCTTAAAGGCTATACTAAGCTTACAGGCAAGTCAATGGTACTTCCCGGCTGGGCTTACGGTCTTACATACGTTGCACCTATTAACACAAACCAGTTTGAACTTTTACACGATGCTGAACGTTTCAGAGGCGAAAAGGTACCTGTTGACATGTTCAGTATTGAACCCGGATGGATGACACAATTCTATGATTTCTCTACTGAAACGCAGTGGAATATGGAACGCTTCCACATGCCCGAATGGTATCAGTCACGTACTACTACCGGTAGTTTCGTTGCTGCTCTCAGAAGAAAGGGTATTCACACTTCCCTTTGGTTCTGTGAAAGCTATGACCTTACAGACGAGGCTGAAAGAGTTTACAGAGGCGATGACAAAAATCAGTATGAGCCCTGGTACAAGCACCTTGGCATTCAGACTGAGTACGGTATAGACGGCTTCAAGCTTGACCCTGCAGACCACGTATGGACATGCCATCCTGAGCTTACCTATGTTAACGGCGTACCTCAGCTTCACATGCACAACTTAAATCAGGTACTTCTTACCAAGCAGGTTTACGAGGGTACTGCAGAAAAATTAGGCACACGTCCTATGCACCACTACTGCGGCGGTTATATCGGAACACAAAAGTGGAGCGCATTCAATACAGGCGACAACGGCGGTCAGCATCGTGCTATGTGTTGGCTCTTAACACTTGCTATGACAGGCTTATCCAACTCTACAATCGATATGTATGTATATAAGCCCGAAAGTATCCACTTCGGCTTCTTCGTGCCGTGGGCTCACTACAACTCATGGACAGGTATGACTCAGCCCTGGTATGCTGATGAGCATTTATACGAAATGTTCAAGTTCTACGACAGACTCAGATACAGACTTTATCCTTATATCTATTCTGCTGCACTTGAAGCTCATGATGAGGCCCTTCCCATGATCAGACCTATGCCTCTCGCATTCCCCGAATTTGAACCTACGTTTGACTGTGTAACACAGTATATGTTCGGTCCCTCTATTATGGTTTGTGCTTACGGCGATACTGTAACTCTTCCTGAAGGCAAATGGGAGGACTACTGGACAGGCAAGATTTATGAAGGTAATCAGACTATACCTGCTGTATTCCCCAAGCATACAGGCGGTGCGCTCTTTGTTAAGCGTGGTGCTATTATTCCCTGCGCCGGCACAGAACACCAGTGTATCCGTGACTATGATAAGAGCATCATTGAACTTGATATATACCCCGAGGGAGATACCGAATACATCTTACGTGAAGATGATATGATTTCACTCGAATATGAAAACACAGAGGCTTGCAAAACTGTAATTACCTGCTCGGCAAAGGCTAACGAAACTGTTGTTACAATTTCAGCTCCCGACAAGGATTATGAAGGAAGACCCGAAAAGCGTACATTCAAGCTCAATGTTTACGGTGGCAGCAACAATGTTAAGGTTGTGCTTGAAAACAAGCTTGATTCATATTCAGTAAATTTCACTGCAAGAGACTAAAACAAGGAAAGGTAAACGCTTATGAGATGCCCCGGTTGCGGACATACTGAAAGCAAAGTTATTGACTCTCGCTCTACAGACGAGGGAAATTCAATACGCCGCAGACGCGAATGTCTTTCTTGCCAGCGCAGGTTTACGACATATGAGGTAATCGAGACTATCCCGCTTATGGTGATAAAAAAGAACGACAGCCGCGAGCCATTTGACAGAACTAAAGTATTAAACGGTATCATGCATGCTTGCCAGAAGCGTCCTGTAAGCGTTGAACAGATGGAAAAGATCGTTAACGACATCGAAAACGAACTTCACAACACGCTCAAAAATGAAGTTCACGTCAGTACGATCGGAAGTATGGTAATGGACAATCTCAAGGAGATTGACGCTGTTTCTTACGTCAGATTTGCTTCTGTTTACCGTGAATTCAAGGACGTTGAAACCTTTATGCACGAAATTGAGGACATTCTGCGCAAAAATCAGAAATAATGAAAAGGAGACACTTTCAAAGTGTCTCCTTTTTAACTTTTGCTTTCATGCGCCGTGCGAGGTAAAGTGCCGGGGTATCAAGCAAGCTCGTGAATATATATACTACGTAGCTTGACAACATGATAGATATAAGCGTTTTTGTATCGTACCAGCCTGCAAACGCAATCGTTGTGAATATTACGGTATTTATAACCTGCGAAATGAGTGTTGCAACGTTATTGCGAAACCACAAATATCGGGTTTTATCTCCGCATTTCATTGTTGTTAAATCCCATAACATGTGATATAGCCATACGTCAAAGCGTTGTGATATAACGTAACCGAGAAAGCTTGCAGCTAACATTCGCGGCGTTGTTGAAAATACTGCGCTGATATGTGGGCTTGCCCAGTCGCTCTGGGCAGGCTCGTACAGCATCCAATACTGAGTAAATACAAGCATAATGACTGAAGTAAAAACGCCTAACCACACGGCTCTTGATGCGCTTTTCTTTCCTTCGTTTTCGCTTAATATATCCGTTATAAGATATGTGGAAGCAAACATTACGTTTCCAAGCGTTTGCTCAAGCCCAAATCCATCAACTAAAATCAGCACTTCAATATTTGCAAACACCGTTGCAATAACGGTCATTGCATATAGTCCGAGTTTGCCGAACAAACGGTAAGAGACAAGAACTGAACCAAATATCAATACCACAGAACCTATTAGCAGTAATTCGTTTGTCATATATAACCTCTCAAAAAATAAAATGCGCCACTACGGGCGCATAGAAAAAGCACATCTTTATAAGAATTGCCCATAGTTTTGTTTAAGGACAGGATGGTTTCGAACTGTCCGATTTTACTACTACATTATACATTATAAGCGGATATTTGTCAATGGATGCAATTAAATTTTTCGTTTAGACAAATATCGACTTTTTTTCGCTTTACAAATTTTTATAATTATGCTATATTATAGATGTAATACATTTTCTTTAGAAGGTGAAAATAATGGACATAAAAGAAATTCTCGCGAAGGTCGACCATACTCTGCTCTCCACAACTGCAAAGTTTTCTGATATTAAACAGATCATTGATGACGGAATAGCTTACAAGACTGCTTCTGTGTGTATTCCTGCTTCTTTTGTAAAAAGAGCGGCTGAATACGCCAATTCACGTGTACGTATATGCACAGTTATCGGATTTCCAAACGGATATTCAACTACAGAAGCTAAGCGCTTCGAAGCGGCTAATGCTATCGAAAACGGTGCTGATGAGATTGACATGGTCATAAATCTCGGCATGCTCAAGGATCGAGAATATGATAATATCCTTGCTGAGATCAAAGCTGTAAAGGCTGCCTGCGGTGACAAAATACTCAAAGTTATTATTGAAACGTGTCTTTTAACTGATGAAGAAAAAATCAAAATGTGCGAAATAGTCAGTAAGTCGGGTGCGGATTATATTAAAACGTCAACAGGTTTTTCTACCGGCGGTGCTACGAAAGAAGACATCATTCTCTTTTCAGACCATGTTGCACCTCACGTAAAAATCAAGGCTGCAGGCGGCATCTCATCCCTTGAAGATGCCAAGGAGTTTATAAAACTCGGCGCTTCAAGACTCGGCACGAGTAGAATCGTAAAGCTTGTTAAAAATGAAAATGCAAGCGGATATTGATATACAAGGAAGGTTTACAAAATGAAAAACTACCCTACTCCTCACATAAATGCTACCCCTGATGATTTTGCTAAAACCGTCCTCATGCCCGGCGACCCTTTAAGAAGCGAATTTGTTGCAAAAAACTTTCTTGAAAATGCAAGACTTATAAACAACGTACGTTCAATTCAGGGATATACGGGAAAATACAAAGGTGTTAACGTAAGTGTTATGGCGAGCGGTATGGGCATGCCGTCAATCGGAATATACTCATACGAGCTTTACAATTTCTTTGGCGTTGAAAACATTATCAGAATAGGCTCTGCAGGTGCTATGAGCGAAAAATTAAAGCTCAGAGATATAGTTATCGGTATGGGCGCCTGCACTGATTCTGCATTTGCAGGACAGTATAGGCTTCCCGGAAGCTTCGCACCGATTGCAGACTATACTCTTATGAAAACTGCCATAGAGCAGGCAGAAAAGCATAATAGCACTTTCCACGTTGGCAATCTGCTATCTTCTGACAGATTTTACAGTGATGATATATCTGCAACAGACGCATGGAGAAAAATGGGTGTACTCGCAGTTGAAATGGAAGCGGCAGGCCTATATATGACTGCAGCACGCGCAGGAAAGTCTGCACTTGCTATATGCACGATATCAGACCATATACTGACAGGCGAGCAGACAACAAGCGAAGAAAGACAGACTACCTTTGTGAAGATGATGGAGATTGCACTTGACACGGCAGTCAAAATGGAGAATAAATGAACAACAGAAAAATATTTTTGATAGTCCTCGACAGTCTCGGAATCGGTGCCATGCCTGATGCCGCTGACTTTCACGATGAAGAAACTGATACGCTCAGACGCATTTCAAGCTCTGCGTATTTTAATATTCCGACACTTAAACGTCTTGGAATAGGAAATATTGATGGACAGGAATATTTAGGTTGTATAGATTCGCCACTTGCGGCGTATGCACGTATGTCTGAGGCTTCATGCGGCAAGGATACTACGATTGGCCATTGGGAGATTGCTGGAATCATATCTGACACTCCTCTGCCAACTTATCCTAACGGATTTCCTGATGAGATAATAAGCGAGTTTGAAAGACTTACAGGAAGAAAGATTTTGTGCAACAAGCCTTATTCCGGAACAGATGTTATACGCGATTATGGACGGGAACATATTCAAAGCGGTGCGCTTATCGTCTATACTTCCGCGGACAGCGTTTTCCAGATAGCCGCGCACGAAGATATAGTAGCACCTGAAAAGCTATACGAATATTGCCGTATAGCGCGAAAGCTTCTCTGTGGCAGGCATGCTGTTGGCAGAGTTATTGCCCGGCCGTTTATTGGAGAGTATCCCAAGTTCAAGCGCACAGCGAACAGGCACGATTTTTCACTTGAACCAACGAGTGAAACTATGCTTGATGCGATCAAAACAAGCGGCGGTGACGTAATTGCCATTGGCAAAATAACGGATATTTTTGCAGGTTGTGGTGTTACCGATACGTTGCTATCAAAATCAAATGATGATGGTATGAGGCTGACTCATGAACTATTAAATCGTGATTTTAGCGGTCTGTGCTTTACAAACCTCGTTGATTTTGATTCAATTTACGGTCACAGAAACGATATTGACGGATATGCAAAGGCTTTGTCTGAAGCAGACAAGCAAATTTCAAGTTTTATTGATAAAATGAACGATAGTGATATTCTTTTCATCACGGCAGACCATGGTTGTGATCCGGGCGACCTAAGCACCGATCACACGCGTGAATACACTCCCCTGCTTATTTACGGAAAAGATATAAGGCCTGTTAATCTTTCAACAAGATCAACATTTGCAGATATTGCGGCTACTATATGCGACATACTTGGAGTTGATTTTGAAACTCCCGGCAAAAGCTTTGCTGATGCCATTTTAAAGCGATAATGGAGGCAATATGAACTTTATTGACATAATAAAAAAGAAGCGCTCGGGTCAGGAGCTTTCAGATTACGAGATAGATTTTCTGATAGACGGTGTTACCGGTGCTTCCATACCCGATTATCAGCTCTCAGCTTTCCTTATGGCTGTTTGTTTTGCCGGTATGACGACAAAAGAGACTGCAAAGCTTACCGATGCCATGGCTAAGTCGGGTGATATGCTCGATCTTTCTGTTTTTGGCAAGCTCTCTGCTGACAAGCACAGCACGGGCGGTGTTGGCGACAAAACAACGCTTATAGTAGCGCCAATTACGGCGGCGCTTGAATGTAAGATAGCGAAAATGTCAGGCCGGGCGCTGGGCCACACCGGCGGTACTGTTGACAAGCTTGAAAGTATACCCGGCTACAAAAGTGAGCTTACGCCCATTGAATTTATAAATCAGGTGAAAGATATAAACATAGCGGTTGTTGGTCAAAGTGGTTTGCTTGCTCCGGCCGACAAGGCGCTTTATGCCCTCAGAGACGTTACGGGCACGGTTGAATCGGCGCCACTTATTGCATCAAGTATAATGAGCAAGAAAATCGCCGCAGGCTCTCATAATATAGTACTTGACGTAAAAGTCGGAAGCGGCGCTTTCATGCACGATATTGAAAGCGCAAAGAAACTGGCACATATTATGTGTGATATCGGAAAAAGATGCGGCAGAAACGTTCGCGCGGCTTTAACGGACATGAACACGCCTCTCGGCTATGCTATCGGCAACGTGCTTGAAGTTAAGGAAGCGATTGAAGTGCTTGCCGGAAGAGGCCCTGACGATTTAAGAGAGGTTTCGATAACGCTTGCAGGAATGATTGTAGCATCTGTCAGAGGAATATCCGACTCTGAAGGTATAGAGCTTGCCCGTGAGACACTTGCATCGGGTTCGGCATACAAAAAGTTTATTGAGTGGATCGGGTATCAAGGCGGTGACGTTCGTTATATATCAGCACCCGATATGTTTGGCAAAGCAAATGTTGTCGTACCGGTGAAAGCTGAAACCGAGGGGTATATCTGTGCTATGGACACAGAGAAGATTGGGCTTGCAAGTACAAAACTCGGTGCAGGCCGTACAGACAAAAATTCAAGGATTGATCCGCTTGCCGGTATTATTCTAAAGAAAAAAACGGGTGACAAGGTTAATGATGGCGATATAATTGCCGAGCTTCACACATCAACTCCCGCGCTTGCCACCGAAGCCTTTGAAATATTTAAGTCATCGATAACTTATTCTGATAGCAAACCTGAAGAGCATCCGCTTATTTTTGAAATTATATAAAAAGGAACGGGTTTCCCCGTTCCTTTTACTTTTTTCTAACCTCATCAAGTCCAAAGTACATAGCAATTGCCGTATTTGGCCATGTTGATGAGTCATTGTTCAAATCTCCTATGGAAACGTATGCATCAAATCTTGAATGCCCGTATATGGCATCGAGTTCGATTTCGCTTACTCCCTCTCTTTTAGCGTTGTTTATGGCTTCCACACGCGCATCAACCGCCGCTTTGGTTATGCTGACATCATTATATGCTTGCTTATAATCCTCGGCAAATATATATCCAAGACATGCGGCTATAATGCATATAATAACACTTGTTTTTCTGCCAATATCTTCAGGCAATGCTTGCGACATTGCAGACAAAAGCGTTATCGTTAAAAGTATCGTCGGTCCACTCCAGGTTCGAAGCGGAAAGTATGGTGAGAGTATCATTGAATATACAGATGCAAGCCAACCAACGAAAAATATACCTGTGATAAGAAAGTCTTTTGGTTTGTTTTTTCTTATTATGGCTATCACTACAAATATAAAGGCCAGCATCAGGAGTATCCCATGATATTTAAACATATCGGTACTGATAGACACAAAGCGCTTAAGCCACACATCAACAGAACCGAATCCGCCGTTTGCTTCAAGTCTTACCGACTGACCCGGTGCAAGTATCATCAAAAGAAATCCGCAGATGTTGCCAGCAAAACCTGTAAGTGGCCACACGGGTAAGCGCCTGTATTTTATAGTTATTGCAATTATCAGAAGCAAACTAATAACCATTAGAGCCGCTGACGTATTTTCGTTTGTCCACCCTGCTATAAGCCCTGAAACAAAATACAGAGGCGACAGGACTATCATGGTCGTCAACTTCATGCCGCAGGGTCCGTTCAAAGCGTGTCTGAGCGGCAAAAGGTATAAAAGTATTATAAGAATGCCCCAGAGGTAGTTGCACGCCCCTGTTAGCCACAAATAACTCTTACCGAATGACGGTGTAAAGAACCAGAGGCTCAAAAAAGCGGAAAGAAACATTATCGAAAAGTGGTTCTTCCCTGCCTGTTTTGAGTGATATACTATAAGACAGATCAGAATAATAAACGCCACTGTGTTGATTAGATTAAAGATACTTTTATCAAACATCAGAAAGGTTTGCGCAAGCGTATGTGTTACAGCTCGTCCGTTCATCACCTTATAGTGATTTATCTGAGAATCTATGATCTGCCTGAAATTTGTTATTCTGAATTTGTTTTCTTTGACTGCGAAGGTATACGAATATGAATAATCGTCTCTGCAAAGCGCAGTCTGATTATTCATAGCCCAAACAAGCGCCGCGATCGATACGATAAGGAGTGCACTTATTATAAAGGCATATATTCTCTTTATTTTTTCACTTCTTAACATAATACAGCTCCGTACTTTTAATCACGTGTAATTATTTTCACGGAAATGCTTTAATATTACAAGGCGTACAGAAAAGACTGTACGCCATTATAATTTAAAGATTTATTTCGCTATAAAGCTTTTCGGATTTCTTCTCGCAGTATATACATCTGCAGATTCCGGCATCAACGTCTGTTACCTTGAAGACCTGTTCAAGCTCCTGTTCAGAGGAGGTAATACATCTTGTATTCTTACATACAAGCTTATCTTTTATAAGAATTTCCTTGCTCTTATCAGGTTTGGGCGCATCAGACTCAGTAATACCGAGCAGCTTAAGTATAAGCGCCATACGGATATACTTACCGTTACTTACCTGCTTGAAATAGCAAGCACGCTTATCATTATCTATTGCAACGCTTATCTCATTTACTCTGGGAAGCGGATGCATTATCGAAAGGTCCTCTTTAGCATGGGTTAGCTTATCGGGAGTAAGTATGTAAAAGTCCTTGAGACGTTCATACTCGTCTTTATCTGCAAAGCGCTCACCCTGTATGCGTGTCATATAGAGTATATCAAGCTCAGGTATAGCTTTTTCAAGATCGTCACATTCACTGTAAGGAATATTCTGTCTGTCAAGAACGCCGATCTTAACGTAGTTGGGAAGTTTTAGTTCATCGGGTGATATGAGAACTATTTTAATACCTGCATATCTTGCAAGTGCAATTATAAGCGAGTGAACAGTTCTGCCGTATTTGAGGTCTCCGCAAAATCCGACTGTAAGATTATTGAGTCTTCCCTTTTCGCGGCTTATCGTTAAAAGGTCTGCAAGGGTCTGGGTCGGATGGTTATGTCCTCCGTCTCCTGCATTTATTATCGGGACGTCTGAGTTAAGTGATGCAACGTAAGGTGCGCCCTCAAGAGGGTGGCGCATAGCGATAATATCGGCATAGCAGCTAACCGTTTTTGCCGTATCAGCAACGCTTTCACCTTTTGCAGCAGATGAACTGTTTGCAGCAGAAAAGCCGAGAACATTTCCGCCAAGCTCGTACATAGCCGCTTCAAAACTCAGTCGAGTTCTTGTTGACGGTTCAAAAAAGAGTGTTGCAAGCTTCTTGCCGCGGCACATTTCGCTGTATTTTGCCGGGTTATCTATAATATCGTTTGCACGCGCAATAAGCTCGTCAATTTCCTCAACGCTTAAATCAAGCGGATCCATAAGACTTCTCATGATTTTCTCCATTCAGCCGCCATTGCGGCACAAAACGTTTTTACGCTTTTATCCAGCTTTCGTCTGAGGGATTGTTTCTGAAAGCGATAAGTCTTTTTACGTCTTCTGGCTTAATGTAGCCTTCTTCAGACGCTACCTCTGCGATAACGTCAAAGTTTGTAAGCGACACGTTCTTGACGTTTGCTTCCGCAAGGCGGTCAAGACCTTTCTTCATACCATATGTGAAGATGCTGACGATACCGAGAACTTCGGCACCGGCTTCTCTTAAAACGTTTACTACTTCGATAACGCTTCCGCCTGTTGAGATAAGGTCTTCCACTACGACGACCTTCTGTCCTGCTTCAAGCTTACCCTCGATCTGATTCTGTCTGCCGTGATCCTTAGCGCCTGAACGAACGTAGCCCATAGGCATATCGAGGATATGTCCGCAGATAGCTGCGTGAGCGATGCCGGCTGTTGAAGTTCCCATAAGTACTTCGCATTCAGGGTAATGCTTCTTTACAAGCTCACAGAGTCCGTTTTCTACGTCGTTACGTACCTTGGGTGCTGTAAGTGTGAGTCTGTTATCGCAATATACGGGGCTCTTGATTCCGCTTGCCCATGTAAAAGGCTCGTCGGGACGGAAAAATACCGCCTTTATTGATAGTAAATCTTTTGCTATAAGCTTTTCCATAATTTTATTCCTTTCTTTTTACCCTACGAATTCAGTAACGCATCTCTTATACGCCGCTACCGGATCTTCCGCCGCAGTTATCGGTCTTCCGACTACTATATAGTCGGATCCTATTTCCTTTGCCTGCGCAGGAGTCATAACTCTCTTCTGGTCGCCAATGTCGCCGTCTGCAAAACGGACGCCTGGAGTTACCGTCATAAAGTCCTTACCGCAGAGATCGTGAACCTTACCTGCTTCAAGAGGCGAGCAAACCACACCGTCAAGTCCTGCGTTCTTTGCATTTTTTGCGTAATGCATAACAACCTCGTCGATAGGCTTTTCTATAAGAAGGTCAGTTCTCATGGTTTCTTCATCTGTTGAAGTAAGCTGAGTTACTGCGATAAGAAGCGGACGTGTGCCGTCTGGACGTGTGAGTCCTTCAAGGGCCGCTTCCATCATTTTACCTGTACCTGATGCGTGAAGATTACACATATCAACGTCTAGGTTTGAAAGAACCGCCATAGACTTCTTTACTGTGTTGGGAATATCGTGAAGCTTGAGATCAAGGAAGATCTTATGTCCTCTTGCTTTGATCTCCTTAACGATTTGCGGACCTTCCGCATAATAAAGCTCCATGCCGATCTTTACGAAAGGCTTTGTGTCTGTAAATTTATCGAGAAATGCGAAGACCTGCTCTGCGCTATTAAAATCGCAGGCAATAATTACGTCCTTACCCATTTTGATTTTCCTTTCTGTCAGTCTCTCGCTGCACCGATTATCTCGGCAAGAGAGTTTATTTTATATTTTTCCATTACCGCCGGGAGATCGTTAATTATATCACGGCAGGCGTACGGATTTATGAGGTTTGCAGCACCTACTTCAACGGCAGTTGCACCTGCAAGCATCATTTCAATCACGTCTTCGGCAGATGATACGCCGCCCATACCGACAACGGGTATTTTTACTGCTGTGGCTACCTGGTATACCATTCTTACGGCTACGGGGAAAATCGCATCGCCCGAGAAGCCGCCCATTTTATTGGCTATAACAGGCTTTTTTGTCTTGAGGTCTATTCTCATTCCGAGAAGTGTGTTTATAAGGCTGATACCGTCGGCACCTGCCTCCTCGCAAGCTTTTGCTATGCTTACGATGTCTGTAACGTTAGGCGAAAGCTTGATTATAACAGGCTTTGTTGTGACAGCCTTTACTGCCTTTGTAACTGTCGCCGCCGCTTCCGGAGACGTACCGAAGCTCATGCCGCCGCCGTGTACGTTAGGGCAGCTAACGTTTACTTCAAGCCAGCCGACCTGTTCACACTTATCAAGCTTTTCACACGTGTATGCATAATCCTCAACAGAAAATCCACTCACGTTTGCCATTACTTTTTTATTGAATATTTTACGAAGCTCAGAAAGTTCTTCGGCTATTACCTTTTCTACACCGGGATTCTGCAGTCCAACGGCATTTATCATGCCCGCCTTGCACTCGGCAATTCTCGGTGTGGGATTACCGAAGCGAGGGTCTTTTGTTGTTCCTTTAAACGAGAAAGTACCTAGAATATTTATATCGTAAAGCTCAGCAAATTCTCTGCCGAATCCAAACGTTCCGCTTGCGGGGATAATCGGGTTATCAAGCTCAATGCCGCATAAATTTACGTTCATTTTTCCCATATTATCTCCTCCTTTTCAAGCACAGGACCGTCTTTACATATTCTCTTGTTGCCGTATAATGTCTTGCACGAGCATCCCATGCACGCTCCGAATCCGCATCCCATACGTTCTTCAAAGCTATACTGTCCTGAGGTCTTCGAAGCGTTGTAAAGCGCTTTAAGCATAGGCTCAGGCCCGCACGAATACGTGTAGGTATAGTCGATAGAATCAATGACGTTTGTAACGAAGCCTTTTACTCCATAGCTTCCGTCTACGGTCGTAACGTAAACTTCTGCGCCGAGTGCCTTGAAGTCTTCTTCACAGAATATCTCGTCTTTTGTATTGAAACCAAGCACTACGCTTACCTTTTTGCCATCGCTAATAAGCTTTTTAGCGAGCATGTAAAGCGGCGGCACACCAACACCTCCGCCTACAAGCAGAGGGTGGTCTCCTGATTTTATTGTATCGTATCCGTTACCAAGACCTGTCAGAATATCAAGCCTGCCATCTGACATTTTACTCATCTGCTCTGTGCCGTGTCCTACCACCTTATAGATAAGAGTAAGTTTTCCTTCTTCACAGTCACAGACTGATATAGGTCTGCGCAGATAAAGTCCGTCAAGCTTTATATTAACAAACTGCCCCGGTGAAGTGATATCTGTTGTATCTCCTCTAAGCACCATTTTATACACGCTTGAGGTCAGTGCTTTATTTTGAGTTATTTCAAACAAGGTCTGCTTCATAATATAAAGTCTCCGTCTTACGCATCAATAGTTGAAATGAGAAGCGTTGTTTCCTCAAGCACGTCAAGCACAACACGTACTGTATCGAGCGCCGTGAATATAGTTACGTTATTTTCAACGGCGCACTGTCTTATTGCGTGTCCGTCGTTTTCGGCGCCACTTGCAACGTCACGGGTATTGATAACGTAGGTAACGTATCCCTGTCTTATAGCACTAGGGATATCATCAGATCCTTCACTGATCTTCTGCTTTACTCTCGTGCGTATCCCGTGTTGTTTCAAGAACTCAGCTGTTCCTTCAGTTGCCTGAATATTGAAACCGAGGTTATAGAATCTTCTTATAAGAGGAAGCGCTTCTTCCTTATCTCTGTCTGCTACTGTTACAAGAACTGTTCCGTAGTTCATAAGGTTCATACCCGATGCCTGAAGTGCTTTGTAAAGCGCACGTGTCATCTTATCATCATAACCTATTGCTTCACCCGTTGACTTCATTTCGGGCGAGAGGTACGCGTCAAGTCCGCGAAGTTTCGAGAACGAGAAGGCAGGAACTTTTACATAATAGCGCTTCTTTTCTGCCGGATATTTTTCTGTATAGCCCTGCTCCTTTAGTGACTTGCCGAGTATTACAAGTGTTGCAATATCTGCAAGGCTGTATCCCGTTGCCTTGGAAAGAAACGGAACAGTACGTGATGAACGGGGGTTTACTTCTATGATATACACATCTTCGTTTGAATCAACGATAAACTGGATATTGAAAAGTCCGATGATTCCGATACCAAGTCCCAGCTTTTCGGTATATTCAATAATCTTATCCTTGACTTTCTGCGAAATACTGAATGAGGGGTAAACGCTTATCGAGTCACCCGAGTGGATACCTGTTCTTTCAACAAGCTCCATGATACCGGGAATGAACACGTCCTTACCGTCGCATACTGCATCTACTTCAACTTCCTTGCCCTGTATATACTTATCAACGAGTACGGGCTTATCATCATCAATTTCAACCGCTGTCTTGAGGTAGTGGCGAAGCTGTTCTTCATTTGCTACTATCTGCATCGCACGTCCGCCGAGAACAAAGCTCGGGCGAACGAGAACGGGATATCCGATATCTGCCGCTGCCTTTACGCCGTCTTCAATTTTAGTTACCGCCTTACCCTTAGGCTGAGGGATGCTTAGCGAGTGAAGGATCTTTTCAAAAGAATCGCGGTTTTCGGCACGTTCAATAGCATCGCAATCTGTACCGATAAGCTTGACTCCGCGTGCTCTGAGCGGTTCTGCAAGGTTGATTGCTGTCTGTCCTCCGAGAGAAGCGATAACACCGTCAGGCTTTTCAAGCATAATTATATTCATTACGTCCTCAGTACAGAGAGGCTCAAAGTAGAGCTTATCTGAGGTCGTATAGTCCGTTGATACTGTTTCAGGGTTATTGTTTATTATTATAGCTTCATAACCCGCTTTTCTTATTGTTGATACCGCGTGTACTGTTGAATAGTCAAACTCAACGCCCTGTCCGATTCGGATAGGACCTGAACCGAGAACGATTACTTTCTTACGGTCGGTTACTACTGATTCGTTTTCCTCTTCGTACGTTGAGTAAAGGTAAGGAACGTAACTCTTGAACTCGGAAGCGCATGAGTCGATCATCTTATAAACCGGCATGATGTTTTCTTTAACACGCATATTGAAAACGTCAAGCTCGCTCATTGACCACATGTCTGCAACTGCTCTGTCGCAGAAGCCCATTCTCTTAGCTTCTCTTAATACGTCGAGGTTTCCGACGTTCGCCTTAAGCTCATTTTCTTCGTCTATGATATTCTTGAACTTTTCAATAAAGAGCATATCTATCTGCGTTGCATCGGCGATCATACCGATGTCAGCACCACGGCGAAGAAGCTCTGCTATGGCATAAATTCTGTCGTCTGTTCCAAGCTTCACATATTCTAAAAGCTCGTCAGCTTTATAAGAATCGAACTTGTGCATGTGAAGGTGGTACACGCCAATTTCAAGCGAGCGGATTGCTTTGAGAAGGCTTTCTTCAATCGTACGTCCGATGCTCATTACCTCACCGGTTGCCTTCATCTGCGTGCCGAGAACATTATTCGCGGTTGTGAATTTATCGAACGGGAAACGAGGCATCTTTGTTACAACATAGTCAATTGCAGGTTCAAATGATGCAGGAGTATTTGCAAGTTGGATCTCGTCAAGGTGCATACCAACGCTTATTTTTGCTGATACACGTGCTATCGGGAAGCCACTTGCCTTGGATGCAAGTGCGGATGAGCGCGAAACTCTGGGATTTACTTCGATAAGGTAATACTTGAACGAGTGGGGGTCGAGTGCAAACTGAATATTACATCCTCCCTCAATCTTGAGTGCACGGATTATTTTAAGCGCACTTGAGCGAAGCATCTGATGCTCCTTGTTCGTAAGAGTCTGCGACGGGCAAACTACTATCGAGTCACCTGTATGGATTCCGACGGGGTCTACGTTTTCCATATTGCATATTGTAATTGCGGTGTCATTAGCATCGCGCATTGCCTCGTATTCGATCTCCTTGTATCCCTTGATGCTCTTTTCTACGAGCACCTGATGTACAGGAGAAAGCACGAGTGCATTCTTCATTATTTCTCTGAATTCTTCTTCGTTATTGGCAAAGCCCCCGCCTGTACCGCCGAGTGTAAAAGCGGGGCGAAGAACAACGGGATATCCGATCTCTTCTGCTGCCGCTAATCCTTCATCCATGGAATTAGCTATAAGCGAAGGGAGAACAGGCTCACCGAGTCTTTCGCAAAGCTCCTTGAATCTCTCTCTGTCTTCTGCCATTTCTATACTGTCGCTGCTTGTACCGAGAAGCTCAACCTGGCACTCTTTGAGAATACCCTTCTTTTCAAGCTGCATCGCGAGGTTAAGTCCTGTCTGACCGCCGATACCGGGAACTATCGCGTCAGGTCTTTCGTAACGGAGTATCTTTGCTATATATTCAAGTGTCAGAGGTTCCATATATACCTTATCGGCAATAGTTGTGTCTGTCATAATTGTTGCAGGGTTTGAGTTACAAAGAACTACCTCATAACCCTCTTCTTTGAGAGCGAGGCACGCCTGTGTTCCGGCGTAGTCGAATTCAGCCGCCTGACCGATTACAATAGGGCCTGAGCCGATTACGAGTATTTTCTTTAAATCAGTTCTCTTAGGCATTTGCTTTGCCCTCCTTCATTACTTTTATAAATTTATCGAAAAAGTTGTCGCTGCCCTTGGGGCCTTTCTCTGTTCCGGGGTAATACTGTACACCGTAAACCTTATCTGTTGCGCATCTTACTCCCTCAACTGTATCATCGAGAAGATTTATGTGCGTAGCTTCAAGCTTTGTTTTAGTCAGGCTCTCTTTATCAACAACAAACGAATGGTTCTGAGTTTCTATTGAAACAAGTCCTGTTTCAAGGTCCTTGACCGGATGATTGCATCCACGGTGACCGAATTTAAGCTTGCTTATCTTTGCGCCATAAGCAAGGCTTATCATCTGATGTCCAAGGCCCTCTCCGAATATCGGATAATTGCCCTTGAGCTCTTTTATGAGGTCGATTACTGCAACTGCGTCTGCAGGATCGCCCGGCCCGTCTGATATGAAAATACCGTCAGGCTTCATCATTTCAACTTCACTTGCAGGGGTATCCCACGGAATTACAGTTACGTTGCATCCGATTGCGTTGAGTGTGCGTACTATGCTGAGCTTGATTCCGCAGTCTACTGCAACAACGTTATACTTAGGGTTAGGTGTTCTTGAGTACCATCTCTTTTTGCAGCTTACCTTTGCAACTTCGTCCTTTGGAAACTCAGTTGACTTCAGAATTTCAAGCGCTTTGTCGAGAGGCGTTGATGCTGAACATATAAACGCTCTGCAGCTACCGTTATCTCTGATTGAGCGCGCAAGCTTACGGGTATCAAGTCCGTATATACCGGGAATGTCATTTTCTTCCATAAGCTCGGCAAGAGTTTTGGTATATCTGAAGTTTGACGGGAAGTTATTGTATTCTCTTACAACAAGTCCGCCAATTGTTAGTGTTTTAGACTCAAAGTCCTCATCCGTTATACCATAGTTACCTATAAGGGTATACGTCATAACTACCGTCTGATTTATATACGTCGGATCAGACACTATCTCCTGATAACCTACCATAGAGGTGTTGAATACTATTTCGGTAACACGTTCTTTTTCTTTTGCGCCGAACGCGTAGCCGTAATACTCGCTTCCGTCTTCAAGTACGATTTTTTTATCAAATTCCTTTAACATACTCTTTTCCCCCTGTATATCGTTGTTATATGTTTACCGTATAAATTTTCCCCATCAAAGGGTGTTGCCTTTCCCATTGACTTAAATTCATCAGGGCTTACCGTTATCTCTTCATCAAGTGCCCAAACAGAAAAATCATTATCTATTGGTATTTTAAACCGTTTTCTCGGATTTATCGCCATAAGCTCAATAAGCTTTTCAAGGCTTATTATATTTTTCTTCACAAGATGCGTGTACATAACCGGAAAAGCCGTTTCAAGTCCGACTATGCCGAAAGCGCTCTTTTCAAGTCCTTTTGATTTTTCTTCAATTGAGTGCGGAGCGTGGTCGGTCGCTATCATATCTATTGTGCCGTCGCATATGCCTTCGATTAGCGCAAGCTTGTCTTCATTACTTCTAATCGGGGGATTCATTTTGAATCTTCCCTCTTCCTTTAAGTCGTTTTCGTCAAGCACAAGGTAGTGAGGCGCTGTTTCGCAGGTTACGTCCACTCCTCTCGCCTTCGCCTGCCTTATAAGCTCAACACTTTCTTTTGTCGAGATATGGCACACGTGATATGCGCAACCCGTTTCCTCCGCAAGCCTGAGGTCGCGTTCAATCTGCTTGTATTCACTCTCCGAGCATATTCCACGGTGCCCGTGTTCTTTTGCGTATACACCGTCGTGAATATAACCGCCATTGAGCAGCGAGTTGACCTCGCAGTGTGCTACTATCATTTTCCCGAGCCGCTTTGCTTCGAGCATAGCTTTAAGCATCATATCGTCCGACTGAACTCCGCGTCCGTCATCGGAAAATGCTATTGCTGTGCCGGCAAGGGCTGCAAAATCTGAAAGCTCTTCGCCGCGCTGGCCAACTGTTATTGATGCATACGGATACACGTCGATAACCGCGTCCTTTTCAATAGCGTCTGTCTGCAGCTTCAGATTCTCGGGAGAATCGGGTACGGGATTCAGATTAGGCATTGTACATACCGCAGTATATCCTCCTGCCGCTGCCGCCTCACTTCCGCTTTTTATCGTTTCCTTATAAATAAATCCCGGCTCGCGAAAATGAACGTGCACATCGCAAAAACCGGGAAAAATAGTATATTTGGCAAAATCAAGGGAATGCAAAAGCTCGTCCGACGGCGAAAAGCTGTCGAGCATACCTAAGTCTATAACCTTTGCGTTCACGAGTTTTTTCATCAGAAATTTATCCTTTCATTGAGCATGCGCCCATGACTTGACTAAAGTTTAAATCAGAAAGGGAGATTTCAGGCATAGTTATACCCTTGCCTGAAAAATGCATAGCCGCACCGTACAAAAAAAGCCTTGCCCGACGCGGCAAGACATAAACAGACCGACGCACACAGTTATAGTACGCCCGCATATTTATATATCTCCGTCCTGCCGATCCCACTGCCATCGCCATAGAGATTTTGTATCCGTCCGTTTCGGTATCGGATTTATCCTCTATATTGTAACACAACACGCCCTCATTGTCAATAGCAATTAGTTTAATATAAATAATATTTTTATATTATTTTTTGTTTAAATTATCAAAGCATGAGAAAAGCGGCAATTTCAGCCGCTTTCATTTTTTATTTACTTTTAGTTACGACTATCCCGTACACAATACATACTATTGTATGAGGAATAAGTAATAGTAAAGCGATAACGCTTACGATCGGTGCAAAGAAAATACTTGCAAGTTGTAAGATCCCCATAAGTACTGTTGTATGACCGACAAAGCGATTTATTTTTCTTGCTTTGTCCGTCTCGATATCGAATTTCTTCAGTTCGACAAAGTTGGATTTTTTTATATAGTCAAATTTGGGAATATAGTTTCCTATCACTATAAACATACATCCGACTATAAAAACAGCGAGCTTGCGCGCATCAATATTGAATCCGAGCGAATAAAGTATAGTTGCCGGATGAAGTATCAACGCCACCGCAGGGATTATCCACTTAACTACTCTAGCGATTTTTTCACTCATGCCCTGTTGTTTATACACAGTAACATCATTAACAATGCAACAGAAGCACTGCATAAACACCATAAGTGCAGGAAGCGCGAATACTGTAAATTCTTTCGAAGCAAAGTTGTCAGGCTCACCGTAAAAATTGAAATGTATTGCCATTTTATCGGGCAGGCTTTCCCACATAGCAAGTCCTAATAATATAGGAAGAAGACAAACGATGCACGTTATTATAAGTATTTTCCATTTAATAAATTTCATTGTATATTACCTCCGAGCATATAGATCCATGTTAGTACTTCTTCAAACACCGAAGTATTAAGATCATAATAAATGAAGTTTTTTTCTTTTTGTTCGCTTATCAGGTCAGCGTTTTTAAGCTTAGAAAGGTGGTATGAAACCGTAGCACCTGTAAGATTGAATTTTTCGGCTATCTCTCCTGCCGACATTCTTCCTTTCTTTAACATAGTAAGTATATCGCGCCTGACAGGATCGGATATTGCTTTCAACGTCTCGTTTATTGCCATAGGTCCACTCCTTCAAGAGTTGGTATTTAGAAATATTTCTAAATAGATTATAGCACACATACATTCGCTTGTCAAGATCTATTTAGATGTTTATCTAAATTATTTTTTGAGCTGGTGGAGGGGATTGACGTGTTTTGCTTCGCAACTCACTCTGCTCATCCTAATGGATTCGCACCTTACGGCTTAAAACAGTCCACCGGACTGTTTTATATACGCCGCAAGCCCTCGCAGGGTTCAATCCCTTACAATAAAAAATAGCAGACGTAAAAATCCGTCTGCTATTTTTTGGAGCTGGTGGAGGGGATTGAACCCTCGACCTGCTGATTACGAATCAGCTGCACTACCACTGTGCTACACCAGCAGAACATTATGTATTATAATATACTTTCTAAAGTTTGTCAATAACTTTGGACAAAAAAATTCGGGACCGCCATTAGCGGTCCCTGTTAATCTTACTTTTGAGGGATTATCAATCCGTATCCTTTGTCACGGCGCTTATATACTACGCAAATTTCGTCTGTCGCATCGTCGCGGAACATATAGAAATCATGTCCTGTGATATTCATCTGAAGTATCGCTTCTTCAGGCGTCATCGGCTTTACAGAAAAGCTCTTTGTGCGGATGTCGAACGCTCCTTCTTCTTCATAATCAACAGCTTCTGCAAAAAGCTCTGTTTTCGATGCATCTCTAAGCCTTTTTTCAAGCTTGGTTTTGTTCTTTCTGATCTGGCGCACAAGAGTGTCGATTGCCTTATCGAGTGCGTTTTGATACGTTTCATCCACTTCTTCGCTTCTGAACATATGGCCGCCGGCGGTGAGCGTTACTTCTACTTTATCCTTATCGCGCTCATTCTTAAGCTTCACCGTTGCCTGAGCATCGTCCTTGAAATACTTATCAAGTTTTTCAAGCTTCTTCTCTGCAATCTGAGCAAATTCTGCCGGAACGTGCGTTTGTCTGCCTGTTACTAAAATCTTCATTAAGTGGACCACCTTTGCTATAGATTCGTAAACAATACGCTGTTTCTTGTTTACGCTTTTATTATAGCATGTTTTTTGGTTATTTGCAATAGTTATTTTGATTATTTCAGGGTTGTTTTGTAAATAATGTATAAACAGTTTAAGATCATTTCAGGGGTAAGTTTTTAAGATTTAATCTATCAGCAATGTCTGTATCCTCAAGATATACTGCAATATCCTCTTTATCTCTTTTTTCAAAAGCTTTTAACATTTTCTGACGTTTTTCTTCTTTTTCCTCTCTTGTAAACGTAATCTGCAAACATTCGGCGCACATACCGCATTCGTTGACTTCTATCTTACGAAGCATACATTTACCGGCTTCGTTATTGTGTAAACAAAAGTCGTTGCTGCACTTCATTTTCTTACCTCCGAAAAATTTTATGACTTGAATTGGACTTAATTTTAGTGCGTTTTCAACATTCTACCATAAATTTAGTGTATAGTGTAAACAATAAGTCGATTTTGAGACTATTTAAGTACATAAAATTTTCAGGAATTAAAATGAAGCAGCTAAAACATCTTGGTTTACATATTGAAACAGAAATATTACAAAAATCACAATATATTGCAAAATATCACGGTCGAAGCGGTAGCGGACAGATTCATTATATGCTACGTATGCTTATTGAAGATTTTGAACGAGAGCACGGAGAAATCACTAAAGATGATTTAAAATCAGTTGGAATAATTAAGTAACTGTTAGCCTTCTCCGCTGGAGAAGGCCTTTTTTAACAAAAAAGCGATGCTTTTGTGCATCGCTTTTTGTCGTTTTATCAGTCGAAGTAGCCTTTTTTGCAGAGGAGCTCGGCTATGAGTACTGCTCCGCCTGCCGCTCCGCGAAGTGTATTGTGGTGAAGTCCGACGAACTTATAGTCGTAGACTGTATCTTCTCTGAGTCTGCCGACTGTTACGCCCATACCGCCGTAGATATCGCGGTCGAGCTTTGCCTGGGGACGGTTATCTTCTTCAAAATATGTAATGAACTGTTCGGGTGCGTGAGGAAGCTCAAGCTCCTGCGGTGAGCCCTTATAGTTCTTCCAGGCGTCAAGTATTTCTTCCTTTGTAGGCTTATTCTTAAACTTTACGAACACAGCCGCCGTATGACCGTCACTTACGGGTACGCGGATGCACTGTGCGGTGATAACAGGCTCTTTCGCCTTAACTATTTCGCCGTTTTCGATTGTGCCCCAGATCTTGAGGGGTTCCTGCTCGCTCTTCTCTTCTTCGCCACCAATATAAGGGATAACGTTATCTATCATTTCGGGCCATTCCTTGAAGGTTTTACCTGCGCCCGAGATAGCCTGATACGTTGTAACTACTATTTCAGTAGGCTCATACTTGAGAAGTGCTGAAAGCGGGGGAACGTAGCTCTGTATCGAGCAATTAGGCTTAACCGCGATAAAGCCTCTTTTTGTTACGAGTCTCTTTTTCTGATCTTCAATTATAGCAAGGTGATCCTCGTTGATCTCCGGAATTACCATAGGAACGTCGGGAGTCATACGGTGTGCGCTGTTATTTGAAACAACGGGGATCTCTGCCTTTGCATATGCTTCTTCGAGAGCACGTATTTCTTCCTTCTTCATATCAACGGCGCAGAACACGAAGTCAACAAGTTCTTTGATCTCATCGATCTTGGAAGCGTCCATAACTACCATATCTCGAACAAATTCAGGCATTTCTGTCTGCATCTTCCATCTGCCGTCAACTGCTTCTGCATAAGTTCTTCCTGCGGAGCGGGCGCTCGCGGCAAGTGCTGTTATTTCAAAATAGGGATGACCGTCGAGAAGTGTTATAAAACGCTGGCCTACCATTCCCGTTGCGCCTACGATTCCGGCGCGGAGCTTCTTCTGATCCATATCTGTCTTACCTTTCGATAAAAATTAACATTTACAAATTTTCTATATATTGTAGCACAAAGACCTTGTGT
Source organism: Eubacteriales bacterium (assembly GCA_045577925.1). Classification (GTDB taxonomy): domain Bacteria; phylum Bacillota; class Clostridia; order Oscillospirales; family CAG-272; genus UBA4717. The sequence goes on along the minus strand of JAZNJH010000008.1, from coordinate 31,366 downwards.
TTGTCAACATCATATGCAACATTTCCCGTATTTTTTTATTTAATACATGAAGAACGTAAAATTTATGCTGAAATCAAGTATTTAGCCCTTTATTTCGGTGAAAAAGCACTTGACATAACCAGCAAAATTGATGTATAATATAATGAAATATAAATAATAAAGGTGGTTCCATCGTGACATACACAAATTTAAACATATTCGATATAGAAAAAGGCTGTTTCCAGAAAGGTTCCCTTTCACTTGACGGCAAAGTATTTGCAGAAAAGTCAGAAAACACAAGTAATGAATTCGCAGACATGTATGCAATCGGCGGTTACGTTGACGCTCATACTCATGGTGTACTCGGTTATTTCTTCGAAAATGCAACTCCTGACGAGCTTATTAAGATGCTAAAATTTTACGCTTCGGCAGGTACGCTTTATATTATGCCGACTATTGCCACAATATCACTTGAAGATATCTGCGCGGCTACTGACAGGATTCTCGAGGCTGCTCAAGAAATACAAAGCGAAAACATTCCCGCAGCAACTGTTATCGGTATTCATTATGAGTGCAGATACTTAAATCCCGTTAAGGCGGGCGCTCACAGACCTGAATGGTTCGCTACTCCAACTAAGGATGAGGCTGATATTTTCCTCGGCAAGATAAGAGCGGCTGAAAAGAAGCTTGGTCGCAAGCTCGCAGCTCACTTCACTCTCGCCCCCGAAATGGACGGTGCTATGGAATTTATCAAGTATCTTGCAGACAATGGTGCTACCGCAGGTATCGGCCACTCTGATGCTGATTACGACATTTCTATGAAGGCACTTGAAAACGGTGCTGTATCATTCACTCACACATTCAATCAGCTTCGCCCGATACATCACAGAACATCCACTTCCCTTACCTGCGCTCTTACAAGTGATGCGTACACGGAATATATATGTGACGGATTCCATTCGCTTCCTGAAATTGCGAAGCTTATGAGAAGAGCAAAGGATGCTGACAAAATGGTGCTTATTACAGACTCGTCTGCGGCAGGCCTTCCTGAGGGAACGATATTTAACTGTTTTGATGGAAGTCCTACGAAAATTGACGGTGGTGTCGGCAGACTTTTGAACGGCACTATAAACGGAAGCGTTATTACGATGCACAAGGGTTTTGTTAACTATATGAAATTTACAGGTGCAAGTCTTGAAGAAACAGCAAGAGCGGCAATTGTAAATCCGCTTTCAATGTTAAAGAATCCCGGATATGCTTTGATCGGATCCGGCAAGCCTGCTAATTTCGTTGTGTTCGACGACAAATACGATATTAAGGCGATATTTGTAAACGGAGAAAGAATAGACGTATCGACTATCTGACATACATAACCCACACGGAGGCTTAAATTAATGGAAAAGCAAAAGTATTATATCACTACGGCTATCGCGTATGCGTCCGGTAAGCCGCATATCGGTAACACGTATGAGATTATTCTGACAGATGCTATCGCGAGATACAAGAAGATGCGCGGGTATGACGTGTACTTTCTTACGGGAACCGACGAGCACGGTCAGAAAATTGAAAATCTTGCCAAAGATGCAGGCATCACTCCAAAAGAATACGTTGATAAGGTAGCCGGTAACATCAAGGACATATGGGATATGGTCGGCGCGGACTATGACAAGTTCATCCGCACGACAGACGATTATCACGAAGAGGCTGTTTCGGCGATATTCAAAAAGCTCTATGACAAGGGCGACATATACAAGAGTGAATACGAGGGTCTTTACTGTGTTCCCTGTGAGTCCTTCTTCACAGAAACACAGGCTGCAGGCGGAATTTGCCCCGACTGCGGACGTCCGGTACAGAAGACAACTGAAGAGGCATACTTCTTCAGAATGAGCAAATATACCGACAAGCTCATGAAATATATTGAGGATAACCCCGATTTTATTTCGCCCGAGCCTCGCAAAAAAGAAATGGTAAACAATTTCATAAAGCCCGGCCTTCAGGATCTTTGCGTTTCCCGTTCCTCATTCAAGTGGGGTGTTCCGGTATCGTTTGACAACAAGCACGTAATTTACGTGTGGATCGATGCTCTTTCAAACTATATCACGGCTCTCGGATACAATCCGAACAACGAAAGCCAGCCTGAGCTTTACAACAAATACTGGCCTGCCGACGTTCACATAATCGGTAAGGACATTTTAAGATTCCACACTATTTACTGGCCTATTATGCTTATGGCATTAGGTGAGCCGCTTCCGAAGCGTGTATTCGGTCACCCGTGGTTACTTTTTGGTGCTGACAAGATGTCCAAGTCGAAGGGCAACATTATATACGCTGACGAGCTTGTACGTCACTTTGGTGTTGACGGTGTAAGATACTACGTTCTCGCTGAAATGCCTTTTGCGGCAGACGGCTCGATAACGTATGAGTCTGTAATCGAAAGATACAATGCAAATCTTGCTAATAATCTTGGTAACCTTGTAAACCGCACACTTGCAATGACAGCTAAGTATTTCGGCTCCGTTGTACCGTCGGCCGACGTTCGTGAGCCGCTGGATGACGAGCTTAACGCTGCGTTTGAGTCGGCAAAGAAAAAATACTGTGCGCTCATGGACGACTTCAAGCTTGCAGATGCGTCTGAAGAAGTATTTAATCTTTTAAGACGTGCAAACAAGTATATTGACGAGACTACTCCGTGGGTACTTGCAAAGGACGAAAGCCTTAAACCGAGACTCGGTACTGTGCTTTATAATCTTCTTGAAACTATAAGGATTGCGGCAGTAATGCTCTACCCCATCATGCCGACTACCGCGAAGACTATATTTGACGTTCTTGCAACAGATGAGTGTTCGTTTGAGTCTATCGACAACTTCGGCAAGCTCAAGGTCGGCTCGACTATTGGTGCTTCCGCTCACCTCTTTGACAGAATAGACGAAGCAAAGAAGCTTGAAGAAATAAAAGCTGAGACAGAAGCGCGCAACGCGGCGGCAAATCCTGATAAAATTGAAAAGCCCGAGGGTATTGCTCAGATCGGTATCGACGACTTTATGAAGGTCGAGCTTCGTGTGGCAAAGGTTATTGCCTGCGAAAGTGTTCCGAAAGCAAAGAAGCTTTTAAAGCTTCAGCTTGACCTCGGATATGAAAAGCGACAGGTAGTTTCGGGAATAGCAAAGTTCTATACTCCCGAAGACCTTATCGGCAAGAAAATAATTGTAGTTGCAAACCTTGCGCCTGCAAAGCTCTGCGGTGTTGAATCCCAGGGTATGATACTTGCAAGCGGCGAGGAAGAAATAAAGGTAGTATTCCTTGACGAGTCTGCAAAGCTCGGCGACAGGATCAGATAAGTATGATATTTGATTCGCACGCACATTACAACGACTCAAAGTTTGACGGTGAGCGCGACGCTCTGCTCCCTCGCTTGTTATCAGGTAACGTAGGAGCTATCGTTAACGCTTCGGTAAATCCCGAGGATTCACGCCTGTCGCTTGATTTATGTGAGGCGTATCCGCAAATTTATGCGGCTGTCGGCATACACCCGAGTGACGTTGAAAAGGTCGGTGGGTTTGAATCAGCGATAGCTGAGATAGAAGCTCTTGCATCGCACCCGAAAGCCGTGGCGATCGGTGAGATAGGTCTTGACTACTATTGGGAGCCGTACGACAAACAAAAGCAAAAGGACTTCTTTTGTGCTCAGCTTGAGCTTGCGCGAAAGCTCTCAATGCCCGTTGTAATACACGACCGCGAGGCTCACGGTGACGTTGATGAGATACTCAAAAGTTATCCCGACGTTAAAACGGTGCTACACAGCTACAGCGGAAGCGGCGAATGGGCGCGTGAGCTTGTCAAAGCAGGAAGATACATCTCTTTTTCGGGAGTTGTGACGTTCAAAAATGCGCGAAAGGCTGTTGAGGCGGCAGAAGCCGTTCCGTTTGACAGGATTCTGATTGAAACAGACTCTCCTTATCTTGCGCCGACACCCCTGCGCGGAAGCGTCAATCATTCGGGCAACCTTCTCTACGTTGCCGAAAAGCTTGCTGAGATAAAAGGTGTTACTGCCAAGGAAATACTCGACATTACATTTGAAAACGCATGTAAATTTTACAACATTGATAAACGAGCGCTGAAAAATTCAGCAGAAAGGATCTAATATGAGCAAGGTATTATTCGACTATATCATCGCAAAAGAGCATCACAAGTTAAGAGTTGACAACTGCTGTGATCTTGCAAGCGAGTACAAGGCGCGCGGTCTTTCGCCTATCGAGCGTATGAGCGACCGTTTTGAGCGTCTTATGAAGCTCCAGACTCCCCATATACTTCCCGAAGAAAAAATCGTTTTTGTTCGTACGACAACCTGTATTCCCGACTGCTTCACAGAAGACGAGTGGGCAGAGATAAAGAAGGATCACTATATCCACGAGCTTGGATATATCTCCAACCTCAACGTTAATTTTGAAAAGGTTATAAAAAAGGGGCTTCTCGCTTTCAAGGGTGCAAACGAGTATGCCGACAAGGCTATCGACCTTATAATCGACCTTGCAGACAGATACAAGGCTGAGGCTATCAGAGTCGGCAGACAGGATATTGCCGACACTCTCGAGAATGCTCCCAGATACGGTGCTAAGAATTTCAGAGAAGCTCTTCAGCTTTTCAGAATCATTCACTTCTCTATGTGGCTCGAGGGTAACTACCACAACACGGTAGGCCGTTTTGACAAATACATGTATCCTTACTTCAAGGCAGATTTAGACGCCGGTGTTTATACATATGACACGGCTCTTGAGCTTATCGAGGACTTCTTCCTCTCCTTTAACAAGGACAGCGACATGTACGTTGGTGTACAGCAGGGCGACAACGGTCAGAGTATGGTGCTCGGCGGTGTTGATGAAAACGGAAAGGACGTTTTCTCCGAGCTTTCAAAGATGTGTCTTGAAGCATCAAGAAACCTCAAGATGATCGACCCGAAGATAAATCTCCGCGTTACAAAGGACACTCCCGACGAGATATTCGAGCTCGGCACAGAGCTTACAAAGGCAGGACTCGGATTCCCGCAGTATGAAAACGACGACGTTGCTATCCCTGCACTCGAAAAGCTTGGATATACGCACGAGGATGCTGCAAACTACGTTGTTGCGGCTTGCTGGGAGTTCATTATCCCCGGATGTGCGTTTGATATAGTTAATATTGCGGCTATGTCGTACCCCAAGGCTGTAAATGATGCTATGTACGAGTCTCTTGAAAAGTGTGCGACTTACGAAGAATTCTTTGGTGAGGTCAAAGCACAGATCAAGGCTGAATGCGATAAGATCATGGATTCGGTCAAGAACGTATGGTTCGTTCCCTCTCCTTTCCTCGAGGGTGTTATGCTTGATCCTATCAAGTACCGCAACTACGGTGTTCACGGCACGGGTCACTCGACTGCTGTTGACTCGCTTGCTGCTATAAAGAAGTATGTGTTTGATGAAAAGTCGGTATCCGCTTCGGAAATGGTCAACGCTGTAAAAGCAAACTTCGAGGGTTATCCCGAGCTTCTCGCAAAGCTTCGTAATGACACTCCCAAGCTTGGCATGGACGACGATTACGCTGACAACATCTCTATTGAGCTTATGGACAGCTTTGCAAAGTGCTTTGAGGGTAAGAAGAACTGTCAGGGCGGTATCTGGAGAGCAGGAACAGGCTCTGCAATGTACTATCTCTGGCACGCAAACGAGATAGGCGCTTCTGCAGACGGCAGACTTGCAAACGAGCCCTTCGGTGCAAACTTTGCGCCCAGCCTCTTTGCTAAGGTTGGACCCGTTTCGGTTATCAAGTCTTTCTCCAAGCAGCATTTTGAGAACGTTATGAACGGCGGTCCTCTTACAATTGAGTTCCACAACTCCGTATTCCGTGATGCTGACGGTATCAGCAAGGTTGCAAAGCTTGTTAAGTACTTTATCACGCTTGGCGGACATCAGCTTCAGCTTAACAGTGTTAATCTTGAAACAATGAAAGAGGCACAAGAGCACCCCGAGGACTACGGCAGACTCGTTGTTCGTATCTGGGGTTGGAGCGCTTACTTCGTTGAGCTCGACCGCGAGTATCAGGATCATGTTATAAGACGTCAGGAGTACAATATTTGAGTTTCGGGGAAACTCAAATAATTAAAAGATACAAAGCTTGCTTTGTATCTTTAGGGACACGCTGAATATAACGGTTTGTCAAATGTTTTATCTTGATTTTAGAAATATAAATAACTGCGCCGGCGGACTATGTCCGCCGGTATAGCGGTTTTATCCCCCTCATATTCTTGAAAGGATTTTACTCTAATGTGCGGATTTGCCGGTTTTACAGGCTTTCTTGAAAGCCGTGAAGAAATTATAAACAGAATGAATGAGCGAATCATTCACCGTGGACCCGACATGGGAAACACGTATATGGGCGATGGTATTACGCTCGGTTTCCGGCGCCTTTCCATCCTTGACCTCAGGCCTGATGCAAATCAGCCTATGGTAAGTGCTGACGGCAATTCTGTTATAGTTTTCAACGGCGAGATTTACAATTTCAGAGAATTGAGAAGCGAGCTTGAAAACTACGGTGCATCCTTTTCTACAACCAGCGATACTGAGGTATTGCTTGCGGGCTACCGTCATTTCGGTCGCGACATTGTTAAGCGCCTTCGCGGCATGTACGCTTTTGCTATTTGGGATATTGAAACAAGATCCCTTTTCGGTGCGCGCGATATGTTTGGCATCAAGCCTTTCTACTATACGGTTTTAGATGATGGAAATTTACTTTTCGGCTCTGAGATTAAAAGTTTTCTCGAACACCCGGATTTTGTTATGAGTGTTAATGAAAAAGCTCTGCGTCCGTATCTGACTTTCCAATACTCTGCTGACACCGAGACTTTTTTCAAGGGCGTGTACAAGCTCCCTCAGGCTCATTCTTTCTCCTACGCAAACGGAAAGCTCACTATTGAAAGATATGCAGATACGAATTTTACAAGTGAAGAAAAATTCTTTGAAGAATATGTGGATGAAGTTGACAATATTGTGCGTGAGTCTGTCAGTGCTCACTCGATAAGCGACGTTAAGGTTGGCTCGTTTTTATCGGGTGGTGTTGATTCAAGCTATATTACTGCGGCTCTTATGCCAAACAAGACTTTCTCTGTTGGATTTGATTTTAACAAATTTAATGAAACCGACTATGCCGCTGAGCTTTCAGACAAGCTTGGTATTGAAAATCACAAGAGGTTACTTACTGCAGACGAATGTTTTGATGCTTTTTCGGATATTCAGTACCATATGGATGAACCGCAGTCTAACCCCTCATCAGTTCCGCTTTATTTCCTTGCAAGGCTTGCAAGTGAACACGTTACCGTTGTTCTTTCAGGCGAAGGTGCTGATGAAATATATGCCGGATATGAAGAATACAATGAAAGGGCTTTAGCTCGTAAATACAAGCATATTCCCGGCTGTATGCGCAGGGCTTTGGCGAAATGTGCAAAAGCTCTTCCCTATTTCAAGGGTCACGATTTCATCATTAAAAATTCGGGCAGACCTGAAGATTATTTTATCGGTCAGGCTCATGTGTTTGATGAAACAGAAGCGGTTGATATTCTATGTGACAAGTACAAGTTCGGCAAGAGTGTAAAAGATATCACTTCACCCGTTTACAAGCGAGTTTCCCATCTTGACGAGCTTTCAAAAAAGCAATATCTTGATTTAAATTTATGGCTGGTTGGTGATATACTACTAAAGGCTGACAAGATGAGCATGGCGTCATCTCTTGAATTACGTGTGCCTTTTCTTGATAAAGAGGTACTCGCTCACGCATCAAAAATACCTGCCAGGTACAAGATAACGCCTGAGAACACGAAGTTTGTTCTCAGAAAAGCTGCCAACAAAACTCTTCCCGATGCATGGGCTGACAGAGAGAAAAAAGGCTTCCCTGTTCCGATCCGCTATTGGCTCAGAGAGGACAAGTATTATGGCATTGTCAAAGAGTATTTCACAAGCGAATATGCTGCTATCTTCTTTAACACCGACAAGCTTGTAGCTATTCTTGACGAGCACAAGAACAACACTGAGCGCGCTCACGACAGAGGCAGAAAGATCTGGACAGTATTTACTTTCCTTGTATGGTACAAACGTTTCTTTATTGATGAAAAGGTTAACTGCAAAAAAGCGTAAATTATGATTTTTGCAGAAAGGATAATTCAAATGTCTGAAATTACAAAAAATGATTTTGAGCTTGTTATTGCAGGTGCTGACTTAAACTGCTACAACGTTGCCCGTGCTTTTCACGAGGCTTATGGGACTGTTGCATATGCATTTGGCAGATATGAGATAGGTTGTACAAAGCACTCAAGAATTGTCAGATTCACAACTGTTGCTGATTTTGATGAGCCCGAAGTGTTTGTTAAAACTCTGCTTGATTTTGCCAAATCTCACACAGATAAAAAGCTTATACTTATCGGCTGCACCGACGATTATGCCGGTCTTATTATAAAGAACAAATCTTCGCTTAAAGAAAAATATATAATGCCGTATATCGAAGAAAAATTATGGCAAAAGCTTCAAAGCAAGGCTGATTTTTACAAGGAATGTGACAAATCGGGAATACTATATCCGAAAACTGCGATAATCGCAAGCGATTACGACAAGGCTATTCTTGAAAACCTCTCTTTTGATTATCCTATTATTATAAAGCCGTCAAGCAGTATTCTTTATTGGAAATATCCTTTTGAAGGTATGAAAAAAGTTTACTCTGCTAAAACTCCGCTTGAAGCTGAAAAGATAATTGATGAAATCTTTGCTTCAGGTTATCCGGACGAGATAATACTGCAGGACACTATTCCGGGTACTGATTCATGCATGAGAGTTCTTACAGCATATTGCGACAAGGATTCAAAGGTGAAAATGATGTGTCTCGGTCACGTTCTTTTGGAAGAGCACACGCCCAAGGCTATCGGAAATCATGCGGCTATACTCACCGAAGATAATGAAGAGCTGTGTGCAAATTTCAAGACATATCTTGAAGATATCGGATACCGCGGATTTGCCAACTTTGATATAAAATATGATGAGCGCGATAACACATACCGTGCTTTTGAGATAAATCTCAGGCAAGGCAGAAGTAATTATTACGTTACGGCTTCAGGATGTAATATTGCAAAGCTCATAGTTGAAGATTGCATTGGGAACGGTCTTTCTGATATAAAGTACGGAAAAGAAGCTTTCTGGCATATTGTTCCTAAGAAAATCATATACTCGTACTTGACCGAGCACCCTGAAATAAAAAAGCGAATTCATAACCTCGTGCGCTCAAAGCGTGAGTTTTCTTCATATTTCTACAAATATGATCTGAAGAACAATCCAAAGAGACTTTTCTATGCTCTTGCGTATACTTTCAATCATTTTAAGAAATTCAGAAAATACAGATAAAGGATTTGTTTAAATGGATAAAAACAAAAGTTCCAAGCTTCTCGGAATACTTGGCGGACTTGGGCCGATGGCAACAGCTTATTTCTATGAATTACTAACGGCGCTCACTGTTGCAGAGTGCGATCAGGAGCATATTGATATGGTTATATCCAGCCGTGTTTCAACTCCCGACCGTTCGGCTTATATTCTTGGGCAAAGCGATGATAATCCTCTGCCCGATATGATAGATGAAGCTAAAAAGCTTGAGGCGTACGGCGCAAAGCTTATAGCTATTCCCTGCAATACTGCTCATTATTTTTATGACGGTATATCTCAAAACGTAAACATACCAGTTTTAAATATTATTACTGAGACTATCAATCATCTGTATGATACAGGCGTTACACGTGCGGCTCTATTTGCAACTGAGGGTACGTGCAAGTCAGGAACTTACAGGTCCTACGGTATCGGCAAGGTTGAGATCGTTACCCCGGACAAAGAGGATCAGGATATTATCACTTCGATAATATTTGACGACATCAAGCGCGGCAAGGATCCTGATATTGATAAGTTTATAAATATTGCTTCAAAAATGAAGGAGCTTGGCTGCAGCCGTGTTATACTCGGTTGTACAGAGCTTGCTCTGATAAAGAAAAATTTTGATATTATAGCCAATGACGAGTTCTACGTTGACTCGCTCGAGGTTTTAGCAATAAAAACTGTTACCGAATGCGGCAAGGCTTGCCGCAAACAAATATAATTTTGCCATATCAGGCACGGAGTAATTATGCTTCTGACTCAACTGTTATCCGCACTTGGCAACGCAAACATGCCGGAAAACGACTATGAAATATGTGATATCGTATATGACTCGCGAAAGGCTTATGAGGGATGCTTGTTCGTCTGCCTAAAAGGGCACGTTGTTGACGGACACGACTATGCCAAAAGCGCTTACGAGCGCGGTTGCCGTGTGTTTTTAGCACAGCGTGAATTAAAGCTGCCAAATGACAGTTTAACCGTTATAGTTGAAGATACGCGCGCGGCGCTTCCCCTTTTATCCTCAGAGTTCTTCTATCATCCCGAAAGGCGACTAAAGCTTATCGGTATAACCGGAACCAAGGGAAAGACCACCGTTACAAAGCTCACGCGCGATATACTGACCGAGGGCGGATACAATACTGCCACGATCGGCACTAATGGCATTTATATAAACGGCGAGCATACGCCTACTGTAAACACTACCCCCGAGAGTTTTGAATTATTTAAGGCTTTTGACAAAATGGTCAGATCAAACGTTGACGTATGTGTAATAGAGGTTTCCTCGCAGGCTTATCTTACTCACCGTGTTGACTCAATAACTTTTGATATAGGTGTCTTTACAAATCTTGCAAAAGATCATATTGGCGACGGTGAGCACCCCGATTTTCAAAATTATCTTGAGTGCAAGGCAAAGCTTTTTGAAAACTGCAGATGCGGTATATTCAATGCTGATGACAAGCACTATACTGACATAAGAAAAAATTCGAAATGCACTTCGCTGACCTATGCGCTTGATACTCATGCAGACTATACTGCAGGCCTTATAAAAGAATACAAGACTGACACTTGCCTTGGTATAAGCTTTGAAGCGCTATGTGCTATGGGAGTCATACCGATAACTCTAAAAATGCCGGGAAAATTCAACGTATACAATGCTCTTGCAGCAATCGCCTGTGCAAAGCGTTTTGGAATACATGATGATATAATTTCATCCGCGCTGAAAAAATCAACCGTTGACGGAAGATTCGAGATAATCGATGCACTTGAAAACGCAGTTGTTATAATCGACTATGCTCACAACGGCTTTGCAATGCAGAATCTGCTTGACACTGTCAGAAGATACTCTCCACGCAGGCTTGTCGTGCTTTTCGGTTCTGTTGGTTCGAGAACAGAGCTCAGGCGAAAGGAGCTTGGCGACGTATGCGCAAAAAGCGCTGATTTTTGTGTTATTACAAGTGACAACCCTGATTTTGAGGATCCGAATAGGATTATTGCCGATATTGAACAAAGCTTTATCGGAAGCTCTACCCCATACGTTACTATCGCTGACCGCGCTGAAGCTATAAGATACGTTATAAGAAATGCGTGTGTTGGCGACGTTATAATACTTGCCGGAAAAGGGCATGAAAGATATCAACTCATAGAAGGCAAACACGTTTTTTTCGATGAGCGCGCCATTGTTCTCGAAGAAGCCGCTCTTTTGGCGAAAAGTGCAAAGTGATCTATTTGACATATTTATAAAAGAAAGGACTATATATGCTTAAATTAAAAAACAAGCTTGCCGAAGCGATACTCGCGCGGCTTGATGAAAAAAATGCTACACACGGGCTTAATATTGACTCTATTTCACAGATGTTTGAGTATCCGCCGGACCGTGCGATGGGCGACCTTGCGTTTCCCTGCTTTAAGTTAAGCAAAGCGCTCAGAGCTGCTCCGCCTCAGATTGCGGCTATGCTTGCCGACTGTGTTGAGATACCTGAGATCGCAAAAACAGATATCGCAGGCGGCTATCTTAACATGTTTATTTCAGATTCTTATCTTGCTGAAAGACTTTGTGAAATAAACACGCTTGGCGAATCATATGGTCGCTTTGATTTCGGTAAAGGAAAGACCGTTGTTCTCGACTATTCTTCCCCGAACGTTGCAAAGCCATTCCACATCGGCCATCTTGGTACGACTGTTATTGGTCACTCTCTCAAGATGCTTCACGAATTTGCCGGATATCACTGTATCGGTATAAACCACCTCGGCGACTGGGGTACACAGTTTGGTAAGCTTATCGTTGCTTACAGGCTATGGGGTGACCGCGAAACAATTGAGCGCGGCGGTATTGACGAGCTTGTTGCTCTTTACGTTAAATTTCACGAAGAGGCTGAAAAGGACTCTTCCCTTAATGACAGAGCACGTGAGGAGTTTACTAAACTTGAACATTTTGACGATGAAAACATAAAGTTATGGAAATGGTTTATTGAGATAAGCCTTGCCGAATACAGCAAGACATACAAACAACTTGGTATTGAGTTTGACAGCTACAACGGCGAAAGCTTCTACTCTGACAAGATGCCGGCAATCGTTGAAGAATTACGCGAGAAGAAGCTTATGACACTTGATGACGGCGCATCTATTGTTAATCTTGAAGAGTTCAACATGCCGCCTTGTCTGATACTCAAGCGCGACGGATCAACACTCTATCCCACACGTGATATTTCAGCGGCAAAATACAGAAAAGACAATTACAACTTTGACAAGTGCATCTACGTAACGTCCGCAGGTCAGAGCTTGCACTTTGCTCAGTGGTTCAAGGTCGTTGAGCTTATGGGCTATGAGTGGGCAAAAGATCTTGTACACGTACCTTACGGTACGGTTTCGATAAACGGCGAAAAGCTTGCAACACGTACGGGTAACGTAATACTCTTAAAAGACCTTTTTGCATTGTCTATCGACAAGGTACGCGGTATTATCAAGGAAAAGAACCCCGATCTTGAAAATTCTGACGAGGTTGCGGAGGCTGTTGGTGTTGGCGCTATCGTATTCCACTATCTCTCGAACAGCCGTATCAAGGACATAAACTTCGTTTTAGAGGACGCGCTCTCTTTTGAGGGTAACACGGGTCCTTATTCGCAGTACACGTATGCACGTACGTGCTCAATACTTAACAAAGCTGACTCTGAAGGCTCTGCCGGTGAATTTACCGACGACACAGAGCGCGAGCTTGTAAAGGTGCTTGCAAGATACCCCGAAAAGATCCTCTCTGCTCTCGGTGACTACGAGCCTATGGTAATAACACGTTATATACTTGACGTATGTAATGCGTTTAACCGCTTCTATCACTCGTGCCAGATACTTAATGCTGATGATGAGAATGTAAAGAACACGAGAGTATATCTTACAAATGCAGTAAATCACGTGCTTAAAACAGCCTTTACGCTTATCTGCATAAAACCAACCGAAAAGATTTAATTTAAAGGAGAATATAAAAATGTCAGGACATAGCAAATGGAAAAATATAATGCATAAAAAAGAAAAGACCGACGCTCAGAAGGCGAAGATCTTTACAAAGATAGGTAAGGAAATTATGATCGCGGTCAAGGAAGGCGGCGGAGACCCGAATACCAACTCCAAGCTTCGCGATCTTATTTCAAAGGCTAAGAGCAACAACGTACCTAACGACAACATTGAACGTACTATCAAGAAGGCGCTCGGTACTGAAAATGTAAACTACGAGGAGATCACCTATGAGGGCTACGGTCCTGCAGGCGTTGCAGTTATCGTTGAAACGACTACCGACAACAGAAACCGTACTGCTTCCGAAGTGCGTCACTACTTTGACAAATTTCACGGTAATCTCGGTACGAGCGGATGCGTAAGCTTCCTCTTTTCCGAGTGCGGCGTTATCATTATATTAAAGGATGACAAGGTTGACGAGGATAAGCTTATGGAAGATGCTCTTGAGGCAGGTGCAAGCGATTTTATCGTGGAAGAAGAGCTCTACCAGATAACAACTGAAGCAAACGATCTCTCTGCTGTAAGAGAGGCACTTGAAGGTCTCGGCTACGCTATTGAGTCTGCTGAAAAGGACAAGGTTCCTGCAACGTACGTAACGCTTGAGTCCGAAGAGGACATCAAGTATATGAATCTTCTGCTCGAGCATCTTGACGACAATGAAGACGTACAGAACGTTTTCCACAACTGGGAAAACGCTGATGAGTAAAAAACAAAATCCGCTTAAGGAATACTTTCCAAAAAGCTGGTCTAACATACCATAGTAGGTGCGAACTGTGTTCGCTCGTGGGCGTTCGCAGAACGCCCCTATAACAAAAGGACAGAGACTTTTCGTATCTGTCCTTTTTAACGATTAGCCTACATTTAGCTTGTTACACCCTGCAGGTGTACTCACTCTATGGCAATATAATAATCTTCCACTGTGGAAGAAGACTTTTGTGCCACACTCGAAGCGGGGCGATAATTATTGGGTTGCTCTCTTGCGAATTTCGATAATAAAATCACTCTCATTACCTTCAAAAAGAACATCTAATATTTTTATGATCTTTTCTTTATACAGATTATCGTTTTCAGTATCTGAAAGTGCCGTCATATGGTATGATAACAGCCATGCCAACGCCTCTATAGCAGACCTTGCAATCTTGTTCTTTTCCGCATCGTCTTTTAAAATGCGCACCATTGCAGTTTCTCTTGTCTTATACAAATTCGGTAACTTGTCGGCGTATTCTACCGCTTTCTCATAATCCCCATATCTGTAATATGCATCGGATATGTTGAAAAGTGCTGCACCCCTCACTTCTGAATCATTGCAATATTGCAAAATCTGCTCTTGAATCAGAATAGACTCTTTTAATAACTCCCTCATTTCTTTTTCTGTTCCGTCGAGTCGTTCAAGAGATGCAGATAGCTGGATTAACAAAAGTGCATTGTTAGGGTAAGTTTTCAGCGCACTTCGCATAAGCTCTACGTTTTCTTTATGTTTTCCAAATGCTCTGTTTTCCTGCCATTTCTGATTAATCTCATTAAGTTTGTTGGCAGAAGAAATTTCATCCATTCCAATCAATTCGTCAATGGATACTTCAAAATAATTTGCCAATGACGGTAGAATGGTGATATCCGGATATCCGTCACCTCGCTCCCATTTGCTGATTGCTTGAAAAGAAATCCCGAGGTGAGCTGCGACCTCTTCTTGAGTCAAATCTCTGCTACGGCGCAATTCTTTAAGTTTGTTGCCGATCATCAATTCCATCATAGTAACCTCCAAATTTAATTGTTCCGACGCGTCTATATATATTATAAAGTACTTTTGATTCCGAATCAATAACTGCAACATAGACTTAATTCTACTAATCATAGAAAATTTCTAAGAAAAAGACATAGCCAAACAATAGCTATGTCTTTTTTTTAAATATTGCTTTTAGCAGGTGTGCCAAAAGCGGCTTTATTTTTTTATCCACCGAGATACGCTTTCTTTACTTCGTCGCTTTGGGCAAGCTCTGCTCCCGTTCCCGAGAGTGCTATCTGTCCGTTTTCAAGAACATATGCATGGTCGGCGATTTCAAGCGCCTTTCCTGCGTTCTGCTCAACGAGAAGTATTGTCGTTCCCGATTTGTGGAACTCCTTTATTATATCGAATATCTGGTCTACAAGTATTGGCGCAAGTCCCATCGACGGCTCATCAAGCATCAAAAGCTTCGGGTGGCTCATTATAGCTCTACCCATTGCGAGCATCTGCTGTTCACCGCCCGAGAGCGTTCCTGCTATCTGGCTATGTCTTTCCTTAAGTCTTGGGAAACGTGCATACACGTCCTCGATGTCGGCTTTTATCTTTTTCATATCGTTTTCGATATAACCGCCCAGAAGGAGATTTTCATATACCGTAAGCTCCTGGAACACGTGTCTGCCCTCGGGCACCTGTGTCATTCCAAGCTTTACTATTTTATGTGACGGTACTTTATTTATTATCTGACCTTCGTAGGTTATAGTGCCGTGTTTTGCAGGGATAAGTCCCATGATACTCTGCATCGTAGTCGTCTTACCTGCGCCGTTTGCGCCGATAAGCGTTACGATTTCGCCCTCGTTAACGTCAAAGCTGATGCCTTTGAGAGCCTGTATCACGCCGTAATATACTTCGAGGTTTCTTACTTCAAGCATTGCCATAATACATCCCTCACTTTCCTATATACGCTCTTACTACTTCGGGATCGTGGAGCGCTTTATCAACTTCGCCCGTATAAAGTGTTGTACCGAAGTTAAGTACTGTTACTTCATCGCAAAGCCCTGATACGAATTTAAGGTCATGTTCAATAAGAAGTATCGTCATATCGAAGTTATCGCGGATGAAACGGACTGTATTCATTAGCTCTTCGGTTTCGTTCGGGTTCATACCCGCCGCAGGCTCGTCGAGAAGCAAAAGCTTCGGATTTGTTGCAAGAGCACGTGCAATTTCAAGCTTTCTCTGCTTACCGTACGGAAGGTTGCACGCAAGGTTGTTTCGCTCGTCCTCAAGACCGAATATGTTAAGAAGTTCTTTTGCGCGTTTTCTCATATTCTCTTCACTCTCAAAGTGCGCGGGAAGTCTGAGCATACTTGTAAAGGGGTTGCTTTTGAACTTTTTCTGATTATGAAGACCTACCATTACGTTACTGATAACCGTCATATTATTGAACAGTCTGATGTTCTGGAAGGTACGGGCAATTCCCTTATGATTTATCGCTTCCTGCTTCTTACCTGTGAGGTCTTCGCCGTCAAGGAAGAATCTACCCGTTGTTGGTGTATATACACCTGTTATCAGGTTAAATATAGTTGTTTTTCCGGCTCCGTTAGGTCCGATAAGACCGTAGAGCTGGTTTTTCTTTATTTTCAAATTTATTCCCTGTACCGCTTTAAGTCCGCCGAAAGAGATACCGAGGTCAACCGTTTCAAGCAAATACTTATCCTGCATGGTTATTTCTCCTCTCTTTTATCGGGGGTATAAGTGGTGTCGGGTGTTACGTCAACAGACAAAACCTCGTCCATCTGTATCTTTGTGGGAATACGGTGCCAATACGCTTCATCGTCCTTACGCTTTGACGGATCGTACTTTGGCTTGTACACCTTTGCGATGATCTTTGAAAGAAAACGCTTGATGCTGAGTCTTTCCTTGATAGCAGTGAGGCCGGGAGCGTTGTTTACTATTACAATAGTAATGAGTATGAGCGCGTAAATGAGGTATTTAAGCGCCGCAAGATCGCCCGAAAGCTTTGTCTGCAATAAGAAGTTAACGTAGGTTATAAGTGCCGCGGCTATTATCGAGCCGTTGATGCTTCCCATTGAACCGAGAACTACCATAACCAGTATTTCTATTGAATAGTTATATGAGAAGAACGAATAAAGCACAGGCGTTGTGAAGTGACCGTAAATAACGCCTGCGATACCGGCAAAGAATGCTGAAATAATGAATACGAAAAGCTTATAATATGTTACGTTTATTCCCATAGCCTTCGCCGCAATTTCGTTATCGCGTATTGCGGTTATAGCACGACCGTGCTTACTTCTTACAAGATTTTGCACTACTGCAAGCATAATTAGTACTACGACAAACGCTACTATAAAGAGCGTGGAACCGTATTTTTTCGTCGAAAGTCCGAGTGCTCCGCCGAATACCTTCTGATTTTTGAATATAGTTCTTACGATCTCGCCAAATGCAAGAGTTACGATTGCAAGGTAGTCGCCTTTTAATCTGAGAGCAGGTAGACCTATTATAAAACCAAATACAGCCGCTATAAGTCCTCCTACGATCATTGAAATTATAAGAACCGCAAGATTTGATGGTATAATCGTATGTAAGAAGTTTGCAAGAAAGCATCCAAGATATGCGCCAACGCACATAAAGCCTGCATGTCCGAGGCTGAGCTCACCGAGAAAGCCTACAACAAGGTTAAGCGATACGGCAAGTATTATTGAAAACGCTATCTGCGACAGAAGATTCTGTGTTGATCTTGGCATGTAACCCGTTAATGCCAAAGTCGCACTTATTATGAGAAACAGAGCGATAACAATGTAAGAAATGTAGTTTTTGATTTTAAATGGTCTGCGATTTGTTTTTACTGCCATTTATTACACCTTCTCTCTTCTCTTCTTCCCAAGAAGTCCTGTGGGCTTCACAAGAAGTATAAGTATAAGCAGGCTGAATTCAAGCGCGGTTGTATATGGTGCAAGCACAGGTATACTGAGCGATATCTTTTCAACCACACCCATAAGTACTCCTCCGAGCATTGCTCCGGGTATCGATCCTATTCCGCCTATTACTGCGGCTGTAAATGCCTTTATACCGGGCATTGAGCCGAGCGTCGGGCTTGTATTTGGTATCTGCATTACGTAGAACGTACTTGCGCATGCCGCGAGTGCCGAGCCTATTGCAAACGTAACGAGAATTATCATATTGACGTTTATGCCCATAAGCTTTGCCGCTGCTCTATCTTCAGACACAGCGATCATTGCGCGTCCAAGCTTTGTAAATTTGATGAAAAGCGTGAGGCATATCATGATAAGTGCGCCCACAACAAGCGATATTATCGCAGAAAGACTTACAGTAATGCCTGCTATTGTGATCGGTTCAAAATGAACAAGACTTATAGGTCTGGTCTGTGCGCCGAATATAAGCTGTGCGATACTCTGAAGCAGGTAGCTTACGCCTATCGCCGTAATTAGTACGGCAAGGGGTGACGCGCCTCTGAGCGGTCTGTACGCTACCTTTTCGATTACTACACCAAGCACGGTACAAACAAGTATTGCCGCAACTATTGCAAGAACGGGATGTCCATTCATGGCAAGCGTTGTGAGTATTGCGTATGAGCCGACCATGATTATGTCACCATGCGCAAAATTAAGCATTTTTGCAATACCGTATACCATTGTGTAGCCAAGTGCTATAAGGGCGTATATGCTGCCCAGACTCAGTCCGTCAATGAATGTACTCATAAATAAATCTCCATACTAAAAACGACATTTTGGTTGGACGAAATTACGCCCAACCAAAATGACATAATGTGTTTTTGCTTAATTATTTGTTAAGAACAACTATCTGGGGAACCTTGGTGCATGCGCCCGATTCATCCCATGTCATTTCGCCTGTTGCACCCTTGAATGTGAAATCGTCTGCTGTTATTGTTGCAACGAGGATTTCAGAGAGCGCCTGTGCGCTGATCGTTACGTCTGTTACGTTAGCCTTCTTCATTGCTTCGAAGATTGTCATAACTGCGTCATATCCGTCTGCTGCGAACTGGTCGGGTGTTCTATTGTACTTTGCTTCATAAGCAGTTACAAATTTACTTACAACTTCATCATCGCTTGTTGCATCAAAAGGTGTTATGTATCTGATCTCGCTTGTTACAGATTCGTCAAGCTGACCTGCGATACCGTCAAGGCCGTCACATCCGAAGAGGAGCGCATCACAACCCTTAGCTGCTGCTGTCTTTGCGATCGTTCCTGCTTCTGTGTAGTAGATGGGAAGGAAGATAACATCGCAATCCTTGAGCGCTTCAACCTGAGTTGAGAAGTCCTTCTTGTTTTCAGCGTCGAATGTTTGTGTGTTGAATTCAACGTTAAGTTCAGCCATCTTTGCTACAAATGCTTCGTAGATACCTCAGGAAACGGATACGCTTGTATCGTAGATAGCACCGATGTTTGTATAGTTAGCTGTAAGTTCTTCTGCCGCGAGGTAACCCTGGTCGGGGTCGCCAAAGCATACGCGGAATACTGTGGGTCTGTTTTCAATTACGTTTGCTGCGGAAGCAGAGGGTGTAATTGCGAAAAGTCCGTCTTCATCAGCCTTGGATGCGAAAGAATCGCAAGAGCCGGATGTTACAGAACCGATAGAAGCCTGCATACCTGCTTCGTAAAGTGTGTCGTAGCCTGTTGCCGCATCTGCTGCTGTTGCCTTATCGTCCTTGATATCGAACTTGAAGCTGATACCGTTAAGGCCGCCATTTGCGTTGATTTCTTCAATAGCGAGCTGAGCGCCTTCCTGAACGGAGATACCGTAAGAGGAAGCGTCACCTGTAAGAGGGCCTGTACCGCCGATAAAGAATTCTGTGTTCTCTGCAGCGTAGTTTGTTGTCTTTGCTCCGCATCCTGCAAAGCATACTGCGCACATAGCGAGAGCCATTACAAGAGCTAGCACTTTCTTCATTGTATTCATGGTTATTTCTCCTTTGCCTTTCGGCTAAAATTTTCAGCATATATTCCGAAAATTACATTAAATATATGTTAATATAATTTTAACATACACATACACTCATTTCAATGCACATTTATGACATATTTCCCGTGACTTGCGTTGAGCGTTTTTGTGCATTTCGCACTTGCGGATTAAATTTTTCGGTCGATATGGAATTAGGCGGATTTTTTAAGTCATTTCATTTTGAATTCGTTATATTAAAGTCAAAAATAGCTTTGCAGTACATATTCACTAATGTGTTTTTAAATAATATGCCTATATATTGCAAAAGTATTGACAATTCGCATAAACCCAAGGTATAATTGTATTGTAGTGATCATCATAATATGAACTAAACACACTATATTCGTGAACTCTACATAACAATTGAAATACTATCTAAATTTAAAAATACGTACGAGGACTTATGACATACGAAAGTTATTTAGATAAGCGATATGTTAACCTTACTTTAAGTTTGTACGAAGAAGGTAATATATCGAACAAAACAAGTCAATCTGAAAATTCTTCCACTGCGCTAGAAAACATTAGAAAAAAATACATAGACAATTTGCTTGATAAAGAAGATCATATTGCTTTAACATCGGCAAAAACAAGCAGTGCAAAGCCTGAAACTATTGAAAAGGTAAGAGAAATTCGCCGAGAAAAGCAACTCGAACAGAATAATTCCGTTTCTGAATCTTCTGAAAAAATAAGCTTTGCTAAAAGTGAAACCATCGAAAAAGTAAAAAAGCTGCGCGAGGAAAAAGCAAAAGAACAGGCATCTCAGACCGAAACTTCTGTAGCTTCAACCGAAAGAGAAGAATTGAAATATGAAAGCTTTTTGGATAGACAATACGAAACATCAAATTCTACGGCCATAAAAAAAAGCCGAGAAGAAATTATATCAGACTTAGAACGTTCCGAGCAGGAAAAAGAAAAAAATCTCGAAGTATTAAGAGAAGCAAACGAGAAAGCTAAACAAAAAAATACTGTCTACACCCACGAAGCTTCCGGGATAACATTTTCCATTCCCGAAGGTTGGGAAGAATTACCTTTGTTAAATACTGACTCAGAACTTATACAAGCTAAATTTATAGAAGAAAACGGAGATACTTATATTTTATTTGGATATTCTGATATATATAGCTCTCTCCCATTCGAAGAACGTTATAAATATTCCAGAGAAGACTTTGATTTAGAGATGCTCATGTCTCTCATGACGGAATTGGGATTAGATGAAACAAATACCATTCAAAAAACGTATAACGGATATAAATATTTAAAAACAAGTTATACCGATTCAACCGAAATCAGCGGTGCAACAATAAATATAACTGCTGATTACTTGGTGTACATGAATAACGGATATTTTGCTTTTTACCAATACGCCTCTGCCTCTGCCACCTCTTTTATTGATTATTATAACGACTTTGCAAATATTCTTTCTAGTGTAGAATACCCATCCGAAATGGAAAATTCTATAATAATGAGCAAGGATGAATTTGACAGTAGGCTAGAAGTCTATGAATCGCAACATCAACCCAAGGAAGTTTCTCCTGAACAAGCGTTAGGTTATATTGGTATAGGAGTTTGCTGTATAGCATTACTATCAGCGCTTATTGCAATAGCATTAAAATTCAAATCAAAAAGACGAGCCAAAATAACTGAAATTAAATTCTGCCACAAGTGTGGATCAAAGCTAAAAGGTGACAGTCAATTCTGCAAAAAATGCGGTACAGAAATACCTAAAATTCAACAGGGGAATCATAATGAATAAAGTACTAACTAAATGTAATGTAAGTTACGTCGCAAAAAGAACAGTTTCCACCATTTTAATATGGTTATTCCACATAACAATATCAAGCTTGTTAGTAACATTATTCTCATATATCGGAATAACCGGAAGTCTCCCTACACTAATAATTTATGGAATAAGTTTGTATGTTGCAAAAAAGCATTCAAATTACAATAGTAAATCAATTGTGACAAAGTATATTATTAAAATATCTAAAATAATAATTGAAAATTACGAGCGCAAGCTTGGCTTTACAAGCTTGGCAGGGAAAACAAGCCTATTAAACTATATAAAAGTATATACTGAGACAAATAATGATATTTACAAAGAAACCGAAAGCATAGTAACGCTTACATATAACGCTCTTTACAATGGCGTTTTATACAAGCTCAATTCTCTAAAAAACAGAAAAAATGCATCGCACTCAGAAGCATATTATTTATATAAAATTGCTGAAAAATGCCTCGAACAGCAATTAGATAACAAGTCAATAACCGAAGAACAAAAAGAGAACACTTTATCTTCTTTCAGCGAATATTCAGAACCGGCATTCGAAGCAGAATCATCTGAAAACGAATCCCAAAAAGCCGCTTTGCCTTTCGTTCTTTCTTCCGACGGTATTAAAACCGAAGCTGTAGAACAAACATCAAGTCATATAAATTTAGATGATGGAAAACAAACGATGTTGGCCGAGGATATTTCCCTTTGTCATAAATGCGGACGTGCTTTAATTAAAGGCAGTGATTTTTGCAGTTATTGCGGTTCTCGTGTTAATAATATTCCCCTTAAAAGACAAAGCACTTCTCCTAAAAAGCATAATTTCTTTATTTCTATAAAGAGACGTTTTAAAATTATAGCAACAAAAGTAAAAACACAATCTAATATTAAAAGTATACTTTCATGGTCGGCAAAGTTACTATTATGTCTGCTCTTATCTACATTGCCTGCAATTATATTCACACTAGGATTTTGGTGGTCAATATTTGAAACACACGAGGTTAGTACGATATTGTTCAATATGCTGCAAGATCAAGAAACGATAGCTTTTATATCTTTGTTTGTGTTCGCTTTCTTCATTTCAATGACATGCTACATATTTAAAGAAAAACTGAATTTAAAAGGATATATAATCATTATCAGTTCCGTTTTTTCCATTATTATAGCAATTGTGTCGAACGATTATGTTTGTAAATGTTTTCACCTAATCACAGGTATAAATGCAGCTTACTTTGAAAAATTGTATATACTTTCAGCCTTCTTTTGTTCTTGTGCCTATTTATTTTCGGTGTTAATGCATACTTTTGTTAAAACCATCTTGCGTCAAATTCATTCAAATAAATAAGTATCCCCCGTAATGATATGGACCTCCAACAGTTAGACACTTTTTGAGGTGCATATCACTATGGCAGGGTTTTCTTATACCAAAAAGCAAAGCACGCCAAACGGCGTGTTTTCCTTTTTGGTGGATGCGAGGGGAGTCGAATTCTCGCCTGCGGGCTCGGTCTGGGTCGGCTCTGACTGCCACCGGCAGTCATTCACTTCCGACCCGTTCGACTCCCTTCATACTATATTCAAAAAGAAAAACACGCTCTTCGGCGTGTTTTCCTTTTTGGTGGATGCGAGGGGAGTCGAACCCGTAATATTTCCTTTATTTACAAGGTGTTTTACAGGTTTTGTTGCATTTTGTGTTGTATTTTGGTCAAAAAGAAGAGGTCACACGACCGCTTCTTTCTCTTCCCCGGAGCTCTCGGCTTCATCTATCGCTTCATCTACCGCCTCGTCCACGCTTTCGCTTGATTCCGGTATCTGCTCTGTAGGACCGCTGTTGTTGAACACATTATTAAACTCACCAACAGCAGCTTCAATAAGCATTTTTATCTCAAGCTCGGTTATCGTTATACCCTTAGCCGCAAGCATCTCGCTTACCGATAGTACAACCTCATTGTACTTCTCCTGTCCGTGAAGGTCCTTGTATAACTGCTCTACCGCCTTTACACACGTCTCAACAACGTCCTTCTTCGTCTTGTCATTTATGTACTTGGTATAAAGCGACTTTATCCAAAGACCAATATAACCGGCGATAGCGGTGAGAATTGTGTATAGTATCATCGTACCGTATTCGTTTATAAATTCTGTAATCATTAAATTATCTCCTTACAATCAATAGAATAGTTTTCCCACTTCTTATAAGCATCTACATAGCATTCCTGCTTGTCACCATTATAAGTAAGCTCGTAATACATGCCATCGAAAAGTGTTGTGCTTGCAAGAACCTTGTTGTTTTGCAGAGTTTTACACTGCCACACGATAAAAACATCGTCCTCTGTTATCTCTTTTTTATCGCTTTTATCAAGGTGTTTGTTAGCATATTCTACAATAACCCTTTTTACTAGATTTGTAAACTGTTCCGAACCCATTTTTAATCTCCTTATATTACATATTTTCCCCAAGCTTGCGCCAAAGGTCATTTGCGAACGTGTACGCATCTATGTACTTGACCGTGTGCGGAAGAAGTCCGAGTCTCTTTATAACGCCCTGTCGGCCACACTTGCCCTCTTTGGCACGCATAGCAAACGCAAGCTTGCGCCATAAATCAGCCGACCAGGCATATTTGTTTATGTATGCCCTTGTAGAATCTGTAAATCCGCAAGCTTTAACGACCTCATCGGAATAATACTCCCTCTCGCTGATCTCGCATATCGCATTAGGCAAATTCAGGTATACCGCCGCATCTGTTGCTTTCAGGTTACCCGGGCGCACTTCGAAGTGAAGATGCGGACCGGTAGAATGCCCGGTGCTCCCCATAATGCCGATAACGTCACCGGCTTTTACTCTCTGACCTGCAGAAACAAGCCTCTTGCTCAGGTGACAGTAATAAATAGTATTACCGTCATCACCTCTGACAGCAACGTAATTCCCCCACTCCCACGTTGGATTGGACTTGTCCGTCACGATCTGCGACCACAGCACCACACCGTTTGATACAGATACGACCTCGTCAGTCTTTGTGCCGACAAGATCAAGACCAGGATGAAAGGCCGTGACTCCGTAAAGAGTCCTGTTGCCGTAACGTGAAGTGATTTTCACGTTTCCCTTGCTGAATGGCAATATCATCATATCACTCACGCTCCCTTCCATCATGATACGTTTCAAGAATAGTTATTCTGTGCTCATGATCATCTATCTGCTTGCCATGTTCTGCTATCCTCTTGTTGCTTGTAGCCAAACCGTCATTTAATGCATCAATAGAGCAGTTAAGCTTGGTAATGCTCGTGTTAAGCTTTAAAATAGGCGTAGTAACACTAATGACCGCACCAACAAGCGCGATAAGTCCCACAACTATTTCCCACGTCATACGTCCTCACCGCCTTCCTACACCACAGTCCAGTTAGCAGGGTACTCACTCGGCGAGTACGCATTATTGTCAACGTTCGATTTGTAAACAGCTGTCGGGTCTTCCGAATTAGGATCCGTGCATACCTCGCCTTTCATATAAAGACCGCTCACTCCGCTTGGCGCAATATACGGCTTCGCCTTTGCCGCGTCCTTCGTATGCGTGATACTCCATAACGTCCTGTTGTTGTTCGGGCGAACATCAGGATAATGTGCTGCATTGTGCGGTATAAGCAATTTAAAAACCTGTTTGTACCCGTCAACCATATCGTACACAGGAGAACCGGCAGGCCAGGACGAATAATCCTTGCCGGGATCAAACGCCGGTATCTTTTCTTCTTGGGCAATTATTGCCGTGCCGTCCATGTTGATAGCCGCATTTCGAAGCTCGAGCGCGTCAGCCTTTCCCTGCCTTAAAAATACGTCAAGAATAATTTCCTGTCCGCTCATGCGCTCTCTACCCCCTCTCTGTATGCCTTTTCAAGCTCGGCATATGATATCCTTTCGGCAAGTACACTTCCTGCGTCTGTTTTTACAAATATAGCCGTGTCAGCGCCCTCAATATCATTGTGCCCGATAAGATTAAAAGCCTCTCCTTTAAACGCAATGCCGACAGCCTCCTCCTCGCCTGCAGGGACGTAAGTGCCGTATTCGTTTATTTTTATAAACTGCACGTCTTCACAAATACCGATCTCCGTGCCGTCAGTTTTAATTATCCGATACATATTTATCACTCCTTTTTATGTGGCTTTATACACAAAACGCAAACGAAATTCTCTGCCAATAATGGCTCGGTGCAGCGCCGGCGCCACCGTATTTCCCCACAAAACAGTAATTTTCATTGTCTTTTACAGACGGAGAGCGCAGCCAATATACAAGCGACTCCTTCACCTCGCTGTTACCGGTATAATAATAAGCATACTGTGCGCCTTCCCCTGCGGCAGAATATGTGATATTAGAAAATATCTCACTTTCCGCAAGCAGGAACAAATTATCCTCGCTAAGTGCAAGTTCAGAAGACATACCGCCAATAGACGTCAGTTTGTTCACAGAAACAATAACGCTCTTCAAATCATCAGCAAGCTCCTCAAAAACCGAAGCAAGCTTTGTGTTTCTCATGTACGAACCATCCCAGCCCTTTGTATTAGAAGGGTCACTGCTGTTGGGATTGCTCATAGGCGAAGAAGAGGCTACCCCATGAAGCGCAAACGTAACACCGGCACGGCTTCTGCCGTAGCTTATAATATCAGACGGTGTATCATGATCAAAGTCAATAAGATCAACAATATACGTGCTTGATCCGCACGTTATTGTCTTTTTATCGCCAACTTCGAAATACTTTGAAGCATACCCGGCGCGGCATACCTTTGATATGTCCGACCAGCTCATGTTTTCAAGCGTGTCCTTTTCGGGAAGATCAATGCTTCCACCCTGTACACCAAGAGCCTCATTAACAGCGGTCTCAACAAGCTTTTCTGTGGTCGTTTTCCATTCCGCCTTGTCCTCTTCGGTAAAATAATCAGTACCGCGCTGCGGCGTATATCCCGGATTTCCCTTGTCACCTTTATCGCCCTTATTTCCCTTTTCTCCGCGAGACGGCTTTCCCGAGTCTATAAAATCAAGCACGTCTGTGCTCCACACGTACCAATTACCATTATCACCAATGTACGGCGGGTGCGAAGCTTCCACCGCCGCGTCTTTTGCCGCTTGTGCAGTCTGCGCCGCGCCTTTTGCATCTGTCGCTGACTGCGCCGCCAACGTTGCCGAGCTTGCCGCCTCTTGAGCAGACGCCTGCGCTGCTTCTGCTGCGTCTTCTGCCACTAATGCCGCTTCTTCGCTTTCTATCTTCGCGTCTCTTATCTTGTTCTGCGCGGTGCGAACATACGCTAATATTTCTTCAGATTCTCTTCTGGCCGCTTCTGCCCGGTTAACCTTCTCCGCCACAGTACTGAGCCTCAAGCTCCATTCAACGAGCAGTTCAAGCCCCTTGCCGCGAAGTCCGGGGTTGTCTATCGCCTCATCCGAATCGGGCAACATGTACACCGTAAGCTTCGCGGGATCACTCTTGCGCGTTATAAGATCCGTGTATCTCAAACTCATATAAGCAACAAACATCTTGCCTGCAGTGGTAATCTCGGCTGTTATAGGATCTGAAACAAAAAGCTTGTATCCCTCTCGTCGCATTGTTGCATATTCGTCAGTCTCGCTTTCAGGCACTTCAAGCTCTGTAAGCGGAACCCCCGTAGTTGCCGAGCTTGCAATGTCATGAAGCATAAGCGCCGCGCCTATAAACTCAAGTCCGCTTGCCGAATATTTGTTAATTTGCGACTCGTGAATATTCACATATACAATGCGCCCGGACTCACCGTATTTAAAGCCCTGCCCGTGCACCGATAAACTGTCGTCATCGTGCATCATAATTTCAAGCATAATATAATCATCCTTTCCATAGTTGCAAAGCCGCCATACACGACGGCTTTGCCCTTCCAACATCATAATACCATTTTAAAGTCCGTTTGTCTTTAACACTTACTTCCTTTTTTCTTCTTTTTCTTTCAAAAGCTTTTCAGCCTTAGTCTTTACGCGGTCAAGTTCTCTCGATTTGTCAGTAACGCCGCTCTTTTTGATCTCGTCCTCAATAGCAGCAAAGTCACCGTCATAGTCGTTGATATAAGCCCACGCCGCAACCTCAACAGCCTTTGAAGTCAGCTGCTTCTTGCCGTTCTTCGTCTCGTAGAGGTTATGCGTAACAGCAAGCTTTGCAAAATTACCGGCATAACCGTTGCCTGCTTCTATCTCTGCATATAGCTTAAACGGAGCGGAAATAACGTTAACAACGTTTTTAACCGGCTTTCCTAAAAACTGCGATAAGCCAAGAGCCAAATCATAAATAATACCGTTATTTATAACGTCTTCGCCTTTATCTGCATTATCAAGCATATCGCCTGCAACCGCGAGAAGATCATCAAGCATGCCAACATGCGTGTTATCAAAAACGCCTTGAAGTGTTACGCTTCCGTAATCCAAGTATGACCGAACAGTGTTAACCGCAAGGTCAATAAACGGAAACGGCTCAACCATACCCGTCACAAAATCGCCGAGCACTTCCTTATGTATAGACCAAAAGGACATCGTTCCGTCTTCTTCCTCGTATTCATCCGTCTTGCCAAGCAAAGCTTTCGCCGCAAGCCTCATGTAAGCAGTTATAAGCGACTGAAGCATCTGCGCAAGGATTGCATCCCTTAGCTTATTTCTCGCAAGCCTCATTTTTTCGTTTGCAAGCTTTACCGCCTGCGGATTATTTGCAGGCGTAGAATGAGCCAATTTATAGCGCGTAATTCTGTACTCATTGTAAGCGTCATATAAAACGTTGAAATTTGCATACGTCTGAGATTTCATAAACGTAAGAAAATCAAAAACACTGCCGTGCCTCATAATCTTCGGGCGTTGCATAACCGTGCTGTTAGGCTGTGTTTTCTTCACCGCCTCATTAAATGTCTTTGCCACCTGCTTGAAATAAGCGTCTGTACCCCTCTCAAGATTTTTGTAATTCTTGTCCGTGTGATATTCAGCCGCCTTCCATATGCTCTTAACAGTCCATAAGTCCATACGAGTGAGCCAGTCAAGATATCTGTCGGCCTGCAGCTTGTCCTCTATCTTTTTGCTTATCTTTTCAAGAAGGCTGTTATATTCTTCGCTTCCTCGTCTGAGGTTCGGCGCAGACTTTGAAATGTACCATGCGGCAAGCCTTTTAACCTTGTCCGCTTTCCATTCTCCCGCTTTGTTTCCTGCCCTCTCAATAACCTCTGTAATCATATCGGGTAAGTCAGCTTCTATGTTTTTTGCAATAATGCCGCTTTTCATCTCGTTTGCAAAGTCGCCGAGCTCCTGCTCGGAATAACCTTTCATACGTCGCCACAATAATGGAGAGTATTTTTCAATAAGCCTTTCGAACTCAACGTCGTTGCTCTTTTCATACGCAGATACCTTTCTCCTGTGCGTATAAGCCTTTACAACGCTGTCCATGCCAACAACCGAACCTGCGGCGGCAAGTCCCGAGGCCTGAACGGCAGTCGTTGATAAGTTATACGAAAGTACGCTCTTTGCATAATTACCGCGAAGCCACCTTGAAATCTTTGCGCCAACACGCTCATCCTTAACTTTTATGCCGGCAACGTCCTTCAAAAAGTCCTCTATAAACTTATTTGCCGACTTGCCCCACTTCTTTTCAATAACAGCCCTGAGCGAAGAAACTTCTTTGTCCGTGTTAGCGCGCACAGATCTCCACAAAGTTCTCTGCGCCATACTCTGATTGAGTCTTTTCGTCACGTCGTCTGCCTGCATCATTCTGTCTGTCATTTTTTCGGCATTGTATTTTACAAGCGTCGTGTTATATAACTTTTTGAAATTGTGCATAGGTATGGCCAAACCGTAATAAAGCGACGTTTCGTTTATCGACTTGGCAAGTATGTCAACAACGTTGAAAAGCAATACCGGATCGTTCGAATCCTGCTTACGGTCATTGAGACTTCCGAAACTAAGTGAGGGCAAGCCGTTTGCTCCCTCTACAACAAAGCTCTGCTTTAAATAGTTTTTGTTGCTTATTATAGGAAAATACTTTTCAACCGTCGCCTTTTCGTATCCGTTAAGCAAAAGCGAAACGTAGTTTATAGCAGTTTTATTCATGTTGTTAAAATAATCGGACACCTCTTTTGCAAACGCAAGCTCCTTTTGGCTCAGTTGCTTTGCCGCTTCCTCTATCTGCTCCTTGGTTATTTGCACGTTTTCATGAGCATGTTGGTCATAGCTCGATTCAAGCCCTCTTATGTAGCGCTGATAATCGGGTATAGTTATCCCGCCGCCCGATATGTGCCTCATATTATCATCATTTTTTGAGTTAAGATAAAGCGATATCATAAAGCCTGCGCTTATATCGATTTTACCTTTTCTTGTTTCAATACTCAGCTTGCGTTTCATAAGATCCTTCATAAGCTTTTTATCACGCATGAATTTTTCAAACTTTCTCTGCGCCTGTATCTTGAACATGTCTGCTCTGTCAACGCCTTCATCAAGCGCTAAAGTCAGCTTCAAAAGCATAGAATCCGAGTCATACCCAACCATGCGCTTAATTCCGTTTTCGGGCGTAAGAAACGTGTATGCAAATTTATCAAACATCGAGTGCCACGTATCGTTTGCAAGGGGATTTTTCAAACGTTGGTCTGCAAGCTTGAATATCGGTGCAGCCGGAATAATTTCCATTTCCTTTCCTGCAGCTTCGCTTATAGTGCGCTCCTCTTTAATGCCGATAAACTTGTCTGTTTCTATCTGCTTGATATTATGAGCGATAGCCTTGAGCGCATCGGTAAGCTTACGCACCTCATCACGGTCAAGCTGGTCAATGTGCCGCTTTTCAAGATTTTCACATATTGCTTTAATGTGAGGGTCACTATAATCGGGGTCATGCGCAACTATCGCTTCATACGACTCTTTAAGCTTTGTCAGCTCATTGAACGTTGCGCTGCCCTCTTTCATGCTCTTATGCTCCGTATCAAAATCACCTATAAGAGCCTTTATCTGCTCCTTCGTTGCAATCGGAAGCCTCTTTCGAGTTGAAAGCGAATGCATAATCTTTAAAAGCTCACTCTTTTCCTTCTCGAAAATCTTCTTGCGCTCGGCTTCTTCAATTTTTTTGAGCCTTTTTTGATAGTTTTTACGCTCTGCGCGTTCCTTTCTTATAACGTCCTTGAGCTTGCGGATGTTTTCATATGCCGCAGCCTGCTCTCTGATGTTTCCCGCTTCTTTTTTCTGATAATAAACGTTCTGCCTCTGCAGTCTGCGGTTCTCATCCCTGAGCTGCGTGTTTTCAAGCGCGAATCTTGTGGAAACACTGATATCCTTATCATCAGGATCGATGCCAAACTTTGCATTAAAATCTTCCGGAATACTGTATCCGCCCGATATCATCTTTATCATATCAAGCGTAAGATGATCTATGTACGCCGCAGCATCTGCGTCATATTCAAACGGCTTAAGTCCGAACGTTGCCTGAGAAGTCGGAGGCCA
>JAZNJH010000007.1:0-1932 GCA_045577925.1 Eubacteriales bacterium | reverse complement strand
TTGCAGCTGAGGCGGAAGAGTATATGGGGGCAATAACCGACGGAAAGTATACGTCGCTTGGTGTAGGCGGTGATCTCACTATGACCGTTGTTACGGAGAACGGTTTGAAGCCGATTACTTCGCTCAGTGCAGGAACACAGGATTCCGCCTATCTCAGTTTGCGGCTTGCGCTGATTTCGCTCCTGTACCGAAAGAGTGCGCCCCCTGTAATATACGATGAGTCTTTTGTAAAGCAGGACAGTGTACGCCTTGTTAACCACTTAAGGTTAGTTGCGGCGCAGAGTAATCAGAGCTTTATCTTCACTTCAAACGGGCGTGAAGCATCCGCAATGGATAACATCGGAGAATATAATCATATACGCTTATAAAAAAATTGAAAGCACATACTTCCTTATATGAACCGAACCGTTAAAAACGGACAATGACAAAAACACCCTCCTATGGTATAATAGAAATATCATAGGAGGGATATTTTATGGCAAGAGAATATCGACATATCAAGCAATACGAGAAAGAAATATTTGAATTAAAAGAACAAGGCTTAACTTACCGTCAAATAGGCGAACGTTTAGGTTTTTCACGAGAGAAGGTAAAGGATTTTTTCAGTCGTTACAATCGAACTCAACGCAAAATATCATCTGGTATAGTAATTAAGCCTAAAGGTCGTCCTCGAAAGGATGGCACAACTTTGCCACCGTCTGTTCAACAGTTGAGCAAAGTTGTGCAGTTACAGTACGAACTTACTATAAAAGAAAGATATATAAAGAGTTTGGAAATGGAGAACGAGCTGATAAGGGATTTTCTCTCGCTCATAGAAAGGAAGTGAGAACAAGCGTAAAATATATGGTAATCTATCGCCACAAGGATAAATATACAATCAGCGAAATGTGCCGATTTTTTAAGGTATCGAGAAGCGGTTACTATGATTATGTCAAAAGAATTGATTTACCGGCAAGAGATCTTCCACTTGCTGAAAAGATCAAAGAGTGTCAGGATAAATGCGGAAAAACTTACGGATACCGCAGGGTACATATTTGGCTGGGACGAAACGGTATCCATAAAAATCCGAAGACCGTCTTGCGTGTGATGCAGAAGTATAATATGCTGTCTGTAATCAGACGGCGAAGATTCTACAAATACACCGACCATTTACACCGATACAAGAATCTTTGGAAACAGAATTTCAAAGCAGACAGACCTAATCAAAAATGGGCAACAGACATTTCGTATATCCACACCAAACAAGGTGTTCTATATCT
This sequence comes from Eubacteriales bacterium, assembly GCA_045577925.1. Classification (GTDB taxonomy): domain Bacteria; phylum Bacillota; class Clostridia; order Oscillospirales; family CAG-272; genus UBA4717. The sequence goes on along the minus strand of JAZNJH010000007.1, from coordinate 673 downwards.
TTCAATCATACGGGATGTATATGATAACAGCATCGTTGCTTACAAGACCGGAACACATCAAACGATTAATCTTGTGTTAGATACAATCAAGGCAGCGAAGAGAAAAGAGAAAGTCACTGCAGAGTTGCAGCTCCACAGTGACCAAGGCTTTCAATATACATCCCACGCATATTTCAAGCTAACACAATTATACAACATTACGCCGTCAATGTCAAGTAAGGGTAATCCTTATGACAATGCAATGGCTGAAAATTTCTTTTCAATTCTCAAAACCGAGTGCATTTACCGTGTAAAGTTGGATACCTATGACCAAGCGCGCCTCATCATTGGTGAATACATTCACTTCTACAACCACGATAGAATCCAATCTAAAACGAAACTGACCCCGCTCGAAAAACGAAGTCAGTTTGTCTCTTAAATCTTTATTTTATGCCATATGGGGGTTTTTGTGCTGTCCGTACAATTTGGGGCAGTGCATACTTTAATTCTACCATAGGAGGTTGTTTTTTTCAATTGTCCGTTTTTAACGGACTTGTCCAATGACCCTCTGCCGCGTATTTGTATCAAAAGGAGGAGGTATTAAGGTTTAATCCTCGCCGCCGGGTGTACCGCTGCCGTGGTGGCAGGCACTGCATCCTGCGCAGCCACAGCCGCAGGAATGATTGCCCCTTTT
>JAZNJH010000006.1:0-17899 GCA_045577925.1 Eubacteriales bacterium | reverse complement strand
TCAAGAGTTAGTCCTACCACTCTAAAAAAGAACCTGGCGTTGATCAACGCCAGGCCTAAAAAGGTTTTAAATTACAATAATCCCTTGGATTTATTTCAAGATGCTATCAAAAAGTGTTGCACTTAGCTTGACAATTCATCTGCACTTTTGTGTCTGTCGCGCATAACACACCAGATAAGTACGTTAGCGATTACGATAACGCCGCCTGTAAACGACCATATACTCGGTATCTCGCGATATATAAGTGCCACCCACACGGGATTTAACAGCGGCTCAAGCACCGTCACAAGCGTACTTGCGAGCGCCGGGCAGTGCGGTCCTGCAAGTGCTACGATTATATAAGGTATGCCAAGCTGAACGACACCGAGAAGCAAAAGCAGACCTATCGTTTGAAGATCAAACGTGTTTTGTGTGAAGAACACAAAAGGAATTCCGATAAACGCCGTCAGAAGCTGACCCTGGAATATGCCGTTTATGCTCGTAGTCTCATTAGAATCTCCAACAACGATGAATACTGCTGCAAAGCCTATGCCTGAAATCACGGCGATAATATCTCCTATTATATTTCCACTGCCAATACTATCAAAGAAGAATATTAAGATTCCTATAAACGTTATCACAACGCATATTATATCGTTTATCTTCGGACGAAGCTTTTTAAAAAACGACTGATATAAAAGCACGAACACGGGCGCCGTATACTGAAGCACAATTGCATTTGCCGAGCTTGTCAGCTTATTTGCACCGACAAAGCAGAAAAATGTAAGCGCAAGCCAGAAGGCGTTAAGAATCGTTGTTTTGTTTATCACAAACTTCTTTTTTGTTAAAAGCATATAAACGAGCACGGTTAGCGCTGAAATAAAACTTCGCACACCGGCTATAACGAAACTATTGCAGTTTATGTATTTAAAAATAACTCCTGCTATACTCCACAAAACAGATGCAAGTGTCATCCAAAGTATCGCACTGCGAGTACTCATTTGGAATTTTGATATGCTCATTTTATCTGACCTTTCGTCATAAGAATTAACGAAAAGATTATAGCAAAGTTATTATTAAAAGTCAATGAAATGTAAATAAATTTGCAAAGTTGATAATTTTACTTGAACTTGGATTTTATTTGTGATAAACTGTTATAGGTAATGATAATTATGAAAGGGTAACAAAATTGAAAGAAAACGATATAATATGCGCGCGAAAAAAAACCTCTATCGGCGGTCAGGCACTTATCGAGGGTATCATGATGCGCGGTCCGAAAAAGACTGCCATGGCGGTCAGACACACAAGCGGCGAGATAGTTATTAAAGAATGGGAAACGGGAAACAAGAAAGTACCCGCTATTCTTAAGCTTCCGATAATCCGCGGTGTATATAACTTCATAATGTCTATGAAGCTTGGCTACAAGTGCCTTATGGAGTCTGCCGAGCTTAGCGGTATTGAAGAGGAAGAAAACAAAAATAACGAGGCTTTAAGTGAAGAAGAGGCTGAGGCAAAAAAGAAAAAGGAGAGTATTTTCATGAATATTCTCACCGTTGTTGCTTCTGTTCTCGGTGTTGCACTTGCGCTCGTACTCTTCATGTATCTGCCTGCTCAGATTTTCTCATGGCTCGTCAAGGCCTTCCCTGCGCTTGAAGGAAGATTTATGAGAAGCTTATTTGAGGGCGTACTTCGTATAATAATATTTGTTTTATACATGTACCTTGTATCTCTGATGAAGGACATCAGACGTACATTCATGTATCATGGAGCGGAACACAAAACAATATTCTGCTATGAAGCAGGCCTCGAGCTTACCGTTGAAAACGTACGTAAAATGAATAAATTCCACCCCAGATGCGGAACGTCGTTTATGATACTTATGCTTATCGTTGGAATAATCATTTCCATGTTCATAACTGTAACAAATCCCATTCTCAGAACAGGCATCAAGCTTTGTCTCTTGCCTCTTACAGTAGGCATCGGATATGAGCTTATCAAGATTGCAGGAAGACATGACAACGCTTTCACAAGACTTATATCGCTTCCCGGCGTATGGCTTCAGCATATATCCGTGCTTGAGCCTGACGACTCTATGATAGAGTGTGCAATTGAAGCAGTCAAGCGTGTAATTCCTGATGATAACAGTGATAACTGGTAACAAAAGAACTCCCGAAAACCAAACGTTTTCGGGAGTTTTAATTATTATGTACTTTTAAGCTACCGTTGAAAAAATTCCTGTTGCAAAAATACCCGTACAGAGCAGACATATTGAAATGACAAATGACAGTATGCACAAGCCGTACTTCTTCATATCTTCTATCCTTTCATTTTACACAAACTTCGTGTATTATATCAAAAAAATACGGATATGTCAATATCTTTTGCGAAATTTATTTTTTCTTTATTTCGTATATCGTATCAGCTATTTTTGCATAGTCTGCAATACCGAGCGCTTCGCCACGGATACTCGCATTATAGCCTGATGCTTCGATAATCTGCGCAAGAGTCTGACGGTCAAATTCCCCGAACTCACTTGCAAGAGAATTTGAAAGAGTTTTTCTGCGCTGAGCGAACGCGCCCTTTATAACTCTGAAAAATATTTTCGTATCAATAACGTCGATCGGCGGCTCTGTGTAAAGCTTTATGCGCATGACGGCAGAATCGACCTTTGGCATCGGCATAAAGCAGCCTGCAGGCACAGAAAAGAGTTTTTTAGTACTTCCGTAGTAGGAAACAGACGCGGTTATCGCGCCGTATTGTGATTCCCCCGGCTTACTGCAAAGCCTTGCCACTACCTCTTTCTGAATCATAACGGTTATATAATCAAACTTTGCTCCCGATTCAAGCAGATGCATTATTACGGGCGTTGTTATATAGTACGGAAGATTTGCACATACCGAAAAGCGCATACCCTCAAACTCTTTTTCGCAAAGCTCTTTTATATCAAGCTTCATAACGTCTGCAGATATTATCTTAACGTTATCAAACTCCGAGAGCGTATACTCAAGAGCAGGAATAAGAGTCGTGTCTATTTCAATTGCAACCACTTTTTTGTACCTTTTCGCAAGCTCACAGGTGAGCGTGCCGATACCGGGGCCTATTTCGAGAATACCGCTTTCAAAATCGCCGTCGGTACACTCGTCCGCAATACGTTCGGGAACCGACGCATTTATAAGGAAGTTCTGCCCGAATTTCTTTTTGAAATTCAGGTTATATTCATTCATTATTTGTTTTACGGTATTTATATCGGTAAGTCGCATATTTTTCTCCGTGTGTGTATTTTCCCGTATATTGTATCACAATTACGCCTAAAACGCAAGTTTCTTTTATTTTTATTTATCACTACTTGCAATTTTCAAAAAATGTGGTATAATGGTATGGATTGTTGCAAATTGTAGCATTTTAATATTATACAGACAGAAAGGTTTTCTAACATGAACGAGCAAAAAGAATTCAAGCCTTACGTGCCTGCCGAAAAGGTAACACCTGAAATAACCGTTACCTCGATTGTCATGGGTATAATCCTTGCGGTTGTATTCGGTGCGGCAAACGCTTATCTCGGACTGCGCGTTGGTATGACGGTTTCAGCATCCATTCCGGCGGCTGTTATAGCTATGGGTGTAATACGCGTTATCATGCGCAAAAATTCAATTCTTGAAAGCAATATAGTACAAACAACCGGCTCTGCAGGTGAATCGCTTGCAGCAGGAGCTATATTCACACTTCCCGCGCTTTTCTTATGGGCGGCTGAGGGCAGAATGGAAAAGCCCGGCATCATTGTGATAACACTTATCGCGCTTATCGTCGGTCTTTTAGGTGTATTCTTCATGGTACCTCTGCGTAACGCACTTATCGTTAAAGAACACAGCACTCTTCCCTATCCCGAAGGAACTGCATGCGCAGAGGTTCTTCTTGCAGGCGAAAAGGGCGGTGCTAATGCATCAACGGTATTTGCAGGCATGGGCTTTGCGGCACTCTTTAAATTTATCATAGACGGACTTAAGCTTGTATCAGGTGAAGTTTCTCTCAGAGTAAAAGGTTTTGCCGGAGAGATCGGAACTCAGATATATCCTGCAGTTATGAGTGTTGGTTACATCTGTGGACCGAGAATCTCATCTTATATGTTCGCAGGTGGCGTTTTAAGCTGGCTCGTTCTTATTCCGATAATCGTACTCTTTGGTGAAAACCTCGTGCTTTATCCCGGAACTGCCCCTATTGGTGAGATGTTTGCCGAAGGCGGAGCAAGCGCTATCTGGGGTAGTTATATAAGATATATCGGCGCAGGCGCTCTTGCGGCCGGCGGTATAATCAGCCTTATTAAATCCTTACCTCTTATCGTATCCACCTTTACAGGTGCAATGAAGAGTATGTCGGGTGCAAAAAATACAAGCAATGAGCGTACGGCAAGAGATCTCAGCATGAAAGTAGTTATTGCTGCAATCGTTGTTCTTACTCTTCTTGTATGGCTCGTACCTGCTATCCCCGTTAATCTTATCGGTGCTATAATAGTTGTTATTTTCGGCTTCTTCTTTGCAACGGTGTCTTCGCGTATGGTAGGACTTGTAGGAAGCAGTAACAACCCCGTTTCAGGTATGGCAATTGCAACTCTTCTTGTCGCAACCCTTATTCTTAAGCTTACAGGCATGACCGGTATTGCGGCAATGAGCAGCGCTATTGCTATCGGTTCTATTATATGCATCGTTTCCGCAATCGCAGGTGATACGTCTCAGGACTTAAAGACAGGTTATCTGCTCGGTGCAACGCCCAAGAAGCAGCAGATCGGCGAAATAATCGGTGTTGTTGCCGCGGCTCTCGCTATTGGCGGTACACTTTATCTTCTTGATAGCGCATGGGGATTCGGAACACAGGAGCTTGCCGCTCCTCAGGCAACACTTATGAAGATGATAATAGAGGGTGTTATCGAAGGAACACTTCCCTGGACACTCGTATTTATCGGCGTATTTATCGCAGTTGTTGCAGAGGTTGTTGGTATACCCGTTCTTCCCTTTGCAATAGGTGTATATCTCCCTGTTCAGCTTAACGCATGCATCATGGTCGGTGGCCTTGTACGTCTTGCACTTGACAAGATGAAGAAGGACGAGGAAAAGAAGAAGGCGATCATTAATGACGGTATTCTCTTCTGCTCAGGTATGATAGCAGGCGAAGGTCTTGTAGGTATTCTTCTTGCACTTTTAGCAGTATTCGGAATCGACTCCGTTATTGACCTTTCGGGCAGACTTGGTATTCCTTCTGTTGTTATGGACCTTGGCGGTATCGTACTCTTTGCGATAACGATACTTACCGTACTCAAGTTCTCGCTTTGGAAGAAGCGTAAGTAAGGCTATGGCAAATAAAATTAAAGCAAACGAAAACTATCTTGAAAAAATCCCCTGCCGCAGTCAATCGATTTCATACTCGGTAGACGAAAACGGTATAGTTACGCTTGAAATACAAAACACGGGTATCTTCAACAGAATTGTACAGAAGCTCTTCAAACGTCCAAAAGTCAGCTATATTCACCTTGATGAAAACGGCAGCTTTGTCTGGCAGATCATCGACGGCGAAAAAAGCATTCTTGATCTTGGAAAAGAGGTTGAAGAACGCTTTGGTGAGGCATCGCACCCCGTATACGAGCGGCTTGCAAAATATTTTCAGATACTTGATTCATACGGTTTTATAACTTTCAAATAATCAAAAGGCTTCCATCACGGAAGCCTTTTGTCGTATTTTATTGCTATTTGATAAAATATGTGATATACTTTTGTATGTAAAAATTATTGCAGGAGGAAACGATAATGAAAAAGGAGAGAATCGCGGCACTTGATCTGGTCCGTACTGTGGCTATATTATTCGTAGTAATTCTTCACTCGACAACTCTCTCGGGCGTATTATCAGGAGAAATACTCAGTGTAAAATGGAGCATAACTCTCTATCTGCGCCACCTTGCATTCTGTTCTGTTCCCCTTTTTATCATGCTGACGGGTTATCTCCAGAAAAACAAAAAGCTTTCCCTTTCTTATTACAAGGGCATTATTCCGCTTATTCTCTCATATACCGTTATAAGTCTTATCTCTCTTGTGGCAAAGGCGTATTATGATAAAACCCTTGTACTCACGCCCACATACATAGTAAAATCCATACTCGATTTCACGGCAAACGATTACGCCTGGTACTTCGAAATGTACATAGGGCTGTTTCTGCTCATTCCCTTTTTGAATTATTTATATAATGCAATTAACTCTCATAGAGCAAAGCTTGTGCTTATTTTCACGCTCGGCTTTCTCACGCTTATCCCACAGACTATTATGAGCTTTTCACCTGCATACGGCGCAGGAAGTGTATATCTTGATATTTTCCCCGACTTCTTTACAGACCTTTATCCTCTGACTTATTATTTTGTCGGCTGCTATTTTGCAGAATATAAGCCTTTTGCCTCTAAAAGATTACCAAAAATTATCGCCTCACTTGCCGCACCTCTTCTGCCGACTCTTCTCTGCATTTCTTTTTCAAATGCGCGAGGCGCGTATGCGTGGTACATGATGAACGGCTTTAACACGCTGACGATAGCTCTTACTGCCGTTTGCGTATTCGCGCTGATTTATGACCTCGAGCCAAAATTCAAGCCTGCGCATTTATGCGTGAGGATAATATCCGAATGTACGTTTGAAATATATCTGCTCTCGTTCATATTCGACTCGTTTTATTATAACTATTTTACATATCCCGCGCCACTCAAGGTGATACTCGTGTTTACGTCATCACTTGCAAGCTCTTTTGTATTAAGGCTTGTTATTTTAAAGCCTTTGAGCAGACTTTTTGTAAAGCTTTACACAAAGCTTTGCGACAAGATTTCAAAAACTGACGAAATTTGTACAAACAAGGACATTATAAACGAGCAAAAAATAGTAATTTCACAAATAGACACAGAACTCAAAAAGTAGTATAATCATACAGTAAATTATTTTGACTACAAGAGGCATGTCATGAAACTCATAAAATCCTATGTACAAATGTACAAACGTGAATTTGAAGGATATAATCTTCAAAGATTTTTAACCGACCTTTTAGCAGGTATAACCGTTACCGCGGTCGCTCTGCCGCTTGCACTTGCTTTCGGCGTTAGTTGTGGTGCAAGTGCCGCTGCAGGTCTTGTTACAGCCATAATCGCAGGTATCGTAATAAGCGCGCTTTCGGGCGCGTCATTCCAGATCAGCGGCCCTACGGGCGCTATGTCTGCGGTGCTTGTTACGATTATTCTGAAATTCAAGCTTCAGGGTGTTTTCGTTGTAACCTTTATCGCAGGCATCATGCTTTTGCTTGCCGCCCTCTTTAAGCTTGGAAAACTCGTTTCAATGATACCCCGTCCCGTTATCACGGGCTTTACATCGGGTATTGCGGTTATCATAGCGCTCGGGCAGATAGACAATTTCTTTGGAACAACTTCCGTTGGCGAAAGTGCTCTTGCAAAGCTTGCAAGCTATACTACGCTTGGATTTGTGCCTGATATATATTCAGTAATTCTCGGGCTTATTGTTATTGCAATAATGATTGTATGGCCAAAAAAATGGAACGCTAAGATTCCCTCTTCACTTATCGGAATCATCGTCGCAACGATCGTTTCAATTGTATTCGGTTTTGAGGTTGCCACAGTTGGTGATATTCCCAAAACACTCTTTCTTTCAGAAAGACTGACTCTTGCATCAGTTGAATGGTCAAGAATAGGCGAATACATATCTCCTGCAATAAGCATAGCGGCTCTTGCCATGATAGAAAGCTTACTTTGCGGAGCAAGCGCGTCTCGCATGAAAAATGAGGAGTTTGACGCAAACAAAGAGCTTATCGCTCAGGGTATCGGCAACATGCTCATTCCGCTTTTCGGCGGTGTTCCGGCAACGGCGGCAATAGCACGTACGAGCGTTGCAATCAAATCGGGCTGTCAGACACGCTTATGTGGTATATTCCACGCTCTCGGTCTTCTTGCGGCGATGTTTGTTCTCGGGCCTGTAATGTCAATGCTTCCCCTCTCAGCGCTGGCAGGTGTGCTTATGGTTACGGCATGGCGTATGAATGAGTGGAGTGAGATAAAATACATATTCTCACACAAGCTTTACGGCGCTATCGGAAAATATATTATCACTATGGTATCCACCGTTGTATTTGATCTGACCATAGCAATAGTTATCGGCATCGTATACTCGGCGCTTGTATTTATATACAGATGCATGAAGCTTGAATTAACAAGTAAGGAAAATAACCGTGAAACCGTTATCAAGATTTGCGGTCCCGTATTCTTTATCAACTGCACAAAGCTTGAGAATAAAATAAACGAGCTTTACAGTGATAATAAAACTTTGATCATTGATCTTTCAGGCGTTAACGTTATTGATACTTCATCATGCGAGTATCTGCATGAATTGACAGATGAAAAAGTAAACGTATCTGTAACAGATGCTTGCGGCTCTGTTAAGAAGATGCTTGAAAAAACCGGTGTTGCATACACAGAACGGCTTTGCAACGAAAATGATACTGTAACGATATGATATTTCAGACTCCCCTGCATCAGGGGAGTTTTTTTATGTTAAAATACCTCAAAAATATGAATTCTTTGTCTTGCATATCGTATTTATTTGTGATATAATTATAATGATTTGTATTAAGATAATAAATAACTTGGAGTTTATTATGATAAAACAGGGCTTTGATAACGACCAATATATAAAACTGCAGTCTGAGCATATAAAAGAACGTATCGCAGACTTCGGAGGTAAATTGTACCTCGAATTCGGCGGTAAGCTTTTTGACGACTATCATGCTTCGCGCGTACTGCCGGGATTTGCCCCCGACAGTAAGATAAAGATGCTCATAAATCTTAAAGCAGAAGCTGAAATAGTTATCGTTATCAACGCTTCAGATATCGAAAAGAATAAGATACGCGGCGACCTTGGTATAACCTACGACCAGGACGTGCTCAGACTCATTGACGCTTTCCGCGGATTTGAGCTTTATGTTGGCGGAGTTGTTATCACCCTTTTTGCAGGACAGCCCTCTGCAGTTGCTTTCAGAAAGCGTCTTGAAAGCCTCGGCATACCTGTTTATTATCACTATGCAATTCCCGGTTATCCCTCTGATGTAAAAACGATTGTCAGCGAAGAGGGGCTCGGTACTAATGATTATATTGAAACTAAACGTTCGCTTATAGTTGTTACTGCACCCGGTCCGGGAAGCGGAAAAATGGCGACCTGCTTAAGTCAGCTTTATCACGAAAACAAGCGCGGCATCAAGGCAGGATACGCGAAATTTGAAACATTCCCTATATGGAATCTTCCCTTAAAGCACCCTGTCAATCTTGCTTATGAAGCTGCAACGGCAGACCTCAATGACGTTAATATGATAGACCCGTATCACCTAGAGGCTTACGGTAAAACTACCGTAAACTATAACCGAGACGTTGAGATCTTCCCCGTACTTTCCGCGATATTTGAAAAGATCTCAGGCAGCTGCCCGTACAAGTCGCCCACAGATATGGGTGTTAATATGGCAGGATTTTGCATATACGACAACGACAACGTATGCGCGGCTTCAAAGTCGGAAATAATCCGCCGCTATTATGCTGCGGCATGCTCAAAGAGAAAGGGGCTTTCCGAGGGCTTTGATACTGAAAAAATAGAAATCATAATGAACAATGCAGGCATCGTGGCAAATGACCGCAAGGTAATACCTGCAGCACTTGAAAAAGCCGCGCAAACAGGCGAGCCTGCATGTGCGCTTGAGCTTGAAGACGGCAGAATAATAACGGGAAAGACAACAAAACTTCTCGGAGCATCATCCGCGATGCTCTTAAATGCGCTTAAAGCGCTTGCAGGAATTGACGATGACGTACACCTCATCTCACCCGAGGTTATCGAGCCTATAAGAAACTTAAAGGTAGGACATCTGAACTGCCATAACCCAAGGCTTCATACCGATGAAATACTAATAGCTCTATCAATCTGTGCTCTGACAGATGAAAATGCCAACAAGGCGCTCAAGCAGCTTGACAAGCTAAAGGACTGTGAGGCGCACTCAACGGTAATTCTCTCCCCTGTTGACGACGGAGTGATGAAGAAGCTCGGCATATTCATGACAAGCGAGCCTGCTTATCAATCAAAGAAATTATTCCATAAATAAAAGTATTCCCGACACCATTTAGGCGTCGGGAATTTTTTATATCAAAACCGTTTCGCGCTTATCTTCCGTGACGTCTTCGCCTGCCTTTGACTCGTTTTCAAGATCAACAAAGTCAAGCATCATCTTGATCCTGTTTACCTGATTTACACGGCTGGCGCTCGGGTCATAGTCGATAGCGATGACGTTTGCGCCGGGGTAAAGCTCCTTGAGCTTTTTGATGATACCCTTGCCTGCGATGTGGTTAGGTAAGCAGCCGAAAGGCTGTGTGCATACGACGTTGTTTACGCCGCCTTTGATAAGGCTGACGATCTCGCCTGCGAGATACCAGCCCTCGCCGCACTGGTTACCGATAGATATTACTTCCGTTGCGTTTTTTTCTATCGTCGCAATACTTTCGGGAGCTTCAAAATGACGGCTCTTTTCAAGCGCAGACTTCATCGGCCTGCCGACAAATTCGGTAAACTTCAAAAGTGCCGTTCCGAGAAGTCCGCTGAGTCTGGATTTGCCGAGATGCTCGTGCCTGTATTCGTTATTTCTGAAGCAGTACTGCAAAAAGCCTACCATTGGCGGAAGTGATGCTTCCGCACCCTCTGCTTCAAGAAGCTCCACGAGGTGGTTATTCGCAAGCGGCATATACTTTACAAGTATCTCGCCAACTATACCGACTCTCGGCTTTTTGAGTCCCTCGTTTACGGCAAGTTCGTCAAATTCGCGTACCGCACCGTAAATATTGGAGCGAAACGAAGAAAGTCCGAAGCCCTTGCCTGTCAGCGATTTTATACACTTTTGCTTCCATTTTTCCGCAAGCTCGTTTGCCGAGCCTGCTACTATTTCATAAGGACGGCTATGTAGGAGCAGGATGTTTAATACGTCCCCGTAATAGAGCGCCTGCAAAGCCTTTGTTATCAGTTTCAGGCTGTACTTGAGTCCCGAATGCTTTTCCATACCCGTAAAGCTTAATGAAATTACGGGAATATGACCAAAGCCTGCAAGCTTCAGCGCACGTCTTATGAGTCCGATATAATTTGATGCACGGCAGCCGCCGCCTGTCTGTGTCATAATAAGCGCGAGTCTGTCCGTATCGTATCTGCCGGAGAGCACCGCTTCCATAAACTGACCGATAACGATAAATGCGGGATAGCAGGCATCGTTGTTACAGTATTTGAGCCCGAGCTCGATTATCTCCGGACCTTCTTTTCTCATCATTACCGCCTTGTAGCCTGACGCGTTAAACGCCGCTTCAAGTATCTCAAAATGAATCGGAGACATTGGTGGGAAGAGTATCGTGTAACCCTTTTCCTGCATTTTGTCGGTGTACTTAACAGGCTTGAATATACTGTCGTCAACACGCTCGGGCATCTCGTTATTTCTCATACGGATAGCCGAGAGGGTCGAGCGCACACGTATGCGCGCTGCACCAAGGTTATTGACCTCGTCGATCTTAAGCAGCGTGTATATCTTACCCGACTGCGAAAGTATATCGGCAACCTGGTCGGTAGTGACCGCGTCAAGTCCGCAACCGAATGAATTAAGCTGGATAAGGTCAAGCGAGCTGTCACGGCATACGTACTCTGCCGCCCTGTACAGTCTTGAGTGGTACATCCACTGATTAGTTACGCGCAAAGTCATATAGTGCCCGAGATGCGAAATGGAATCTTCTGTAAGAACTGCAACGCCGTAGCTCTTTATCATTTCGGGAATACCGTGGTTTATTTCTGGGTCAAGGTGGTACGGACGTCCTGCAAGGACAATACCGCGCTCACCTCTTTCGTGGATACGTTTAAGTATCTGCTCGCCCTCTCGCTTTATATCTTCACGGAAGGCTTCAAGCGCGCGCCATGCCGCAGAAACGGCGCGACCCGTTTCTGCCTTTTCTATTCCCCACTCTTCAAGCGCGAACTTTTCAAGCTCGTGTCTGAGCGTTTGCTCATCTGTAAAAGCAAGGAAAGGCTTTATGAGCTTAATATCCCCGTCCTTTAATGACTCGCAGTTATTTGAGATATTTTCGGGGTATGAAGTGACCATAGGGCAGTTGAAGTGATTTTGCGCCGCAGGATCCTCGCGTCTTTCATAGAAGACGCAGGGATAGAATATGTGCTTTGCGCCGTTTTGTATAAGCCACTCTATATGTCCGTGTACTATCTTTGCAGGATAGCACTCGGATTCACTAGGTATCGATTCCATTCCGAGCGAATATATCTTTCTCGTTGAAAACGGCGAAAGCATTACCGAAAATCCGAGCTTTTTAAAGAATACCGCCCAGAATGGGTAGTTTTCGTACATATTGAGCACACGCGGTATACCGATAACTCCGCGCTTTGCACAGCTCGGATCAAGACTTTCATAGCCGAAAAGCTTTTTGTTCTTGTACTCGAACATATTTGGCATATCGTTTGTGCTCTTTTCGATTCCGAGACCCTTTTCGCATCTGTTGCCCGATATGTACCGTCTGCCGTCTGAAAATTTGTTTACCGTGAGTCTGCACTTGTTGTTACATCCCTGGCATCTTGCGGTTGATACGCTGTATTCAAGCTGACACGCTGCAGACGGTATAAACTCGCAACCGAAATAACCTCTCTTGTGTCTTTCCTTCGCTAGAAGCGATGCGCCAAACGCGCCCATTATACCTGCAATATCCGGACGTATAGCTTCTGTTTGTGCAGTTTTTTCAAAGGCTCTGAGCACCGCATCGTTATAAAACGTGCCGCCCTGTACAACTATCTTTTTACCGAGCGCTTTTGAGTCGGTAAGCTTTATGACCTTAAAAAGTGCGTTTTTGATGACCGAGTACGCAAGCCCCGATGCTATATCGGCAACACTTGCGCCCTCTTTCTGCGCCTGCTTGACGTTTGAGTTCATAAATACGGTGCATCGCGTACCGAGGTCAAGCGGATTTTTTGCAAAAAGCGCTTCTGCGGCAAACTCGGGTGCTGTAAAGCCCATTGAGCTTGCGAAGTTTTCTATGAACGAGCCGCAGCCCGAGGAGCATGCTTCGTTAAGCATGATATTGTCAACGTATCCGTCTTTGATACGTATGCACTTCATATCCTGTCCGCCGATGTCGAGTATACAGTCTACGTCGGGCTCGAAATATTTCGCCGCCGTAAAATGCGCGATAGTTTCGACCTCGCCCAAGTCAAGCCTGAACGCATTTTTCATAAGCTCTTCGCCGTATCCCGTTGAGCAAGTGCCAACGATATGCGCGCTTTCTGGCAGAACCTGAGCAATTTCAGCAAACGACTGCTTTGCACACGCTATCGGGTCGCCGCTGTTGTTTTTGTAGTATGAGTATAAAAGCTCGCCATTTTCCGATATAAGCGCTATCTTTGTTGTGGTAGAGCCTGCATCTATACCAAGATAGCAGTTACCGCTGTATGTTTCAATATCAGCTTTTTTTACTCTGTTTTCACTATGACGTTTTGTAAAGTCTTCGTAGTCATCTTCATCCACAAATAAGGGCTCAAGACGTGTGATCTCTGCCGTAACGCCCTTCGCTTCTTTAAGCTCGTGTATAAAATCTGTAAGTTTAAGTCTTCTTGAGCCTTTACGTTTTGCGTAAAGTGCCGCACCGTAAGCGGCAAACATATGTCCGTTTTCGGGCACTACCGCAGTTTCCTCTGTAAGCCCGAGCGTTTCCATAAACGCGCGTCTGAGATTTTTAAGGTAATGCAGAGGGCCGCCTAAAAATGCAACGTTACCGCGTATCGGTCTGCCGCAGGCAAGTCCGCTTATAGTCTGATTTACTACCGCTTTGAATATTGAGTATGCAAGGTCCTCGCGTGCCGCACCGTCGTTTATAAGAGGCTGAATGTCTGTCTTTGCAAATACTCCGCAGCGTGCGGCTATCGGATAGACGGTCTTTGCACCTGAGGCAAGCTCGTCAAGTCCGCCTGCATCTGTTTGCAGTATCGCCGCCATCTGATCGATAAAAGAGCCTGTACCGCCGGCGCATATTCCGTTCATTCGCTGGTCAATTCCGCCTGTCAGATATATTATCTTCGCATCCTCTCCGCCAAGCTCGATCGCAACGTCAACCTTTTTATCAAGCTCATTTAGTGCACCCGTTTCGGAAATAACCTCTTGCACAAAGTTTATATCCAAAACTTTGGCAAGACCCATTCCGCCACTTCCCGTTATCGCAAACTCTGCTTCTCCGTCGCCGTGCAAGTCAACAAATTCAGACAAGAGATCGGCAACTGTGTCACGGGTATTGGAATAATGACGTCTGTAACTCGATGCGCACATATTGCCGTACTCGTCAAGCACTGCTATTTTTGCTGTTGTGGAGCCTATGTCCACGCCTATGTAATAGTTATTTGACATATAATTTTACCTTTTAGCCTTTAATAAACAGGGCAAACTTGAAAATAAAAATCCAAGAATAATGATAACACAACACGGTGTCAAAGTCAAGTTTCGCTGACATTTGTTTACATTATATAAGAATTTAATTAATATGTAGAAAATGCTGTTAAAACATGAAAAACGACCTCGTGACGAACCATCTTTGCCTATATATTACACCATTAAGCCACGAAAAGAAACCTGCTTAAAAACTTTATGAGTATACACAAATAAAAGCACACGGTAGAGTCTGAAAATAAGACTCTACCGTGCGTAGAATTTGCCTGTATTATAAGGTTCAGGAGTTATCTGTAAACATAAAATCCGTTGCCGACTATCTGCTCGGATTCTGAGAATATTATAAAAGCTTCAGGGTCTATTTCGTGTACACGATTCTGAAATAGCGGGAGCTCGCGCTCCTTAAGCGCGCACATAAGAACGGTCTTTTTCTTACTCGTATATCCGCCTACCGCATCAAGCGCCGTAACACCTCTTGGTGAGTTCTTTATAAGATATTCGGAAAGCTCATTGCCCTTTTCTGTTATAACGAACGCAAGCTTTGATACGTTCAGCCGTCTGATAAGAACGTTTATCGAGAAGCTTGACACAAACAGAGCAATAATTCCGTAAAGCGCAAGGTCGATATTTTTAAAAATAAGCAGCGATACAAATATGACAATAAAATCACATATCAGAATTGAACTTCCTATTCTGATACTCGGAAATCTGTACTGTATGAGGCGACCTAAAATATCAGTTCCGCCCGTTGAGCCACCTGATATAAGAGTCAGGCCAATAGCAAATCCGTACGTAATTGATCCAAATACAACGTTTAATATTATGTTATCCGTTAAAAGCGGCAGATAGGAAAAAACCTGCACGAATACCGTTACAATAGACGAGCCTATTATAGTTTTTACTACAAAACCACGTCCAAGATACTTAAAACCTATAAGCAATAAAACGGCATTGACAACGAAATATGTCACACCGGGCGGTACAGACGCCGCATGATAAAGTATCGTAGATACACCCGACACTCCTCCGGTTACTATTTTGTTAGGCAGATAAAATACACTTATCGTAAGCGCTGTCAAAAGCGAGCCAATCACAAAAAACACGTGATTTCTTAATTTCATCGAAATCTTCATATAAGTCTCCGATCATAATATTTCGTCAATATCCAAAAAACGCTCAAAGCCTGCTGCACGTATGTATTCAAGAGCATCCCCGTAGGCATAATCGAGATCTTCTTTTTTGTGGCAATCGCTTGAATACACTACACGTCCGCCCATATCCTTAAGCATTTTCAAAAGAGTGAGCGACGGGTAAGGCTTCGTTCTGTATCCGCGCGACATCGCTCCCGTGTTTACTTCAAAGGGAACGTTTTTGAGTCTGTCCATCGCCTCTGCTGCACACTTTAAATAGTCCGTATCCGACTCGTCAAAAAGATCTCCCTTTTCGTTAAGCTTGGTTATAAGGTCAAAGTGCCCGATTATATCTGCCTTTGTATATTCTAAAGTATCCCCAACAAGCTCAAAATAATTCTTGGCAAGCTCCTTGTAGCCGCCGAGGAATTCTGCTGCCGCATCTAGCGATGCCCTGTTATAATCCACCGGCAAATACTTATCACCGCACTTTAAGTAGTGAACAGAGCCTATAACATAGTCATACCCATCAGTTGTATCGGGGCAGAAAATATCCTGCTCGATACCCGTGTATATCTTTATCTTTCGTCTGTACTTCTCTGCAAGCTCACGAATCTTTTGCTTATACATCCTCGTGTTTTCAGGTGACATGCCCACCTCTCTGTCAAAGAACATATGCGCGTGCCCCGAAAAGCCGAGTGCATAAAATCCGCGCGATATTGCTTCGATTATAAGTTCTTCGGGAGTATTCTTTCCATCGCAGTAGACAGTATGAGTGTGTAAATTATATTTTTTCACTTAGTCATTTTGTCCTGTTTTACCTTATGGTCGATAACGTGGCGTGAGGCAAGCTCGCTTTTTACCTCTTCAAGAGAAATTTCCATTTCAACCATCATTACCATGATGTGATAAGTGAGGTCTGCGATCTCGTATATAGTTTCTTTTTTGTCGTTTGCTTTGCCTGCGATAATGACTTCAGTTGACTCCTCGCCGACCTTTTTGAGAATCTTATCTATTCCCTTTTCAAAAAGATAGGTGGTGTAAGAGCCCTCTTTCTTTTCCGTCTTACGTCCGCAGATAAGATTCATAAGAGCCTCAAGAGAAAAAGGCGCGTCTGCTTCATCATTTTCAAAAATCACATTATTGAAGCATGAGTCTGCCCCCGTATGGCATGCCGGTCCGTCCTTTTTGACGAGAACGGTGAGAGCATCATTATCACAGTCTGCAGTAATGCTTATAATATGCTGATAATTTCCGCTCGTTTCGCCTTTTAGCCAAAGCTTCTGACGTGAACGGCTGAAAAAGCAGGTAAGCTTTTTCTCCATTGATATTTTCAGGCTTTCGCGGTTCATATATGCGAGAGTAAGCACCTTTTTTGTATCTGCATCAACAACTATCGCGGGAATAAGCCCGTCCTTGTCAAATTTAAGTGTTTCTATATCTATCATGGTAACCTCCATATTATAATCTTACGTTTATACCGTTTATGTCAAGTTCTCGCTTGAGTTCTTTTATGTCAACTTCGCCGAAATGGAAAACAGATGCCGCAAGGCCTGCATCAATATCGGGTACTTTTTTGAACAAATCAACAAAATCGCCTATCGATCCGGCTCCGCCGGATGCTATAACCGGCACGTTTACAATCTTTATTACCGCTTCAAGCATTTCGCAGTCAAATCCCTGCTTAACACCGTCCGTGTCGATAGAATTGAGCACTATCTCACCAGCGCCCGAGTCAACGCCTCTCTTTATCCATTCAAGCGCGTCAAGGCCTGTGTCCTCACGTCCTCCCTTGGCAAATACACGGTACTTGCCGTCTACTCTTTTTGCATCAACAGAAAGCACAACGCACTGGTCACCATATTTTTTAGCGGCCTCTCCTATTAGGTTGGGGTTCTTTATTGCTCCCGAATTTACGCTGACCTTATCTGCTCCGCATGATAACACTCTTTCAAAGTCTGCGACGGTGTTGATGCCGCCGCCAACGGTAAGTGGAATGAATACACGCTTTGCTGTTTCACACAATATGTCGGTAAAGAGCCTGCGTCCCTCGCTTGATGCGGTAATGTCGTAAAAGACTAGCTCGTCTGCACCAGAATCGCTGTAATATGCCGCGAGCTCTATCGGGGATGAAACGTCACGAAGTCCCTCGAAATTCACACCCTTAACTACTCTGCCGTCTCTGACGTCAAGGCATGGTATTATTCTCTTTGTTATCATTGTCATTCACTTTCTATGATCGCCTGCCTGAGATCGATCGA
>JAZNJH010000005.1:0-16020 GCA_045577925.1 Eubacteriales bacterium | reverse complement strand
ATCTATGCAATTTTAGCGGGCATGCTTACAGCAGATAACGCTCCTATCGATGACGTGATCCGCATCAGAGAAAAGCAATTTGCTTCAATGGAAAGAATAATGAAGCTTGCCGAAACCGATGATGTTCTCAAAGAGCAAATTCAATCCACATATAAATCTGATGATATGGTTGCATGGCAATTGAATCGTCTTTTGAACTCACCTCATCCTCAATTTGCAAAGCTTAGAGAAAATAAGAAATACCTTGAAATGCTTAATAAGTGGGTAAGATAAAGTCAGCCTCCGATAGGGAAAATCCTTGTCGGAGGCTTGTACTTTATGAAATTGCACCACCACATTAGTGGTGAGTAAGTGCGCACTTGCAGACAAACAAAAAAGCCTCCCTTGTGTAAAGGGAGGTGGCACGGCAACGCCGTGACGGAGGGATTGTAAAAGTTAAAAATTGCACCAAAACAATCCCTCAGTCAGCTTCGCTGACAGCTCCCTTTACACAAGGGAGCCTCTGGCTGTAACCGTTTGTTTTTCTGTTGATTTATTGTAAAACTGTCCTTAGGAACCCAACGCCTTCCGAACAGGATTTTTTGCGGGTAGGACCCGCTGCCAAGGAGCGTGTGAGGACAGAGAAAGTTTAAAGTCTCAACTCATACCCCACCGTCTGATAGAACGGCTTTTGCCATTTATCTCGCCCCCTGCCGTTTGAATAGCCGAAATTGCACGGAACGGCGGGAGCAAGCCCCCCGCCCTACTGTTGTAATCGGTTGGATATGAACGGTGTGTACTCCCCATTTTTTAAAGTTTTTGCGGGGAGGGTGTGGGAGGGGTGCTTTTGCAAAAGCACCCCTCCCACAGAAAAAAACAATTACAATATAATACAAATGAGTCCGCCGCTGCCTTCGTTGATAATTCTGCCGAGGGTTTCTGAGAGCTTATCGCGTGCGTCGTCGGGCATATTTTCAAGCTTGGAATGGAGACCGTCGTTAACAAGCTCGTAGAGTGTTCTGCCGAACATATTTGATTCCCATATTTTTGATGGATTTTCCTCAAATTCGGCAAGCAGATATTTAACAAGGTCTTCAGACTGTTGCTCTGTGCCGACAACGGGCGATATCTCTGTTTCAATACCTGCCTTTATCATATGTATGCTCGGCGCGCTTGCTCGAAGTTTTACTCCGTATCCGCCCGGTTGCTTTACTATTTCGGGTTCTTCAAGCTTGAGGTCTGACACCTCTGGCATAACGATGCCGTAACCGCGCGTTTCCGCCGCTTCCAGAGCTTCGGATATGCGGTCGTATTTTTTCTTGGTCTGTGCAAGCGAGGTAAGCGTTTTTATCATTTCCTCCTCGCTTGAAATATCAAGGCCTGTCATTTCGCTTACCGTCTTATAGTACAAGCCGTCCTCAAGTGTTACGCATACGTGCGCTTCTCCAACTCCGAGGTTGATTTCTGATATATCCATTGACTTTACGTATTCGCAGCTGTCGGCGTCTGCAAACATGTCACTCAGATCGTTTATTTTTCGTGCGGTTTTTGATTTGGCGCTTATATATTCCCGTATGCTTCGTCTTATAGCGTGTTCTGAGTCAAGTGCACGTGTCCATGACGGCATTTCCACACGTATCTCTTTAATAGGAAATTCAGATAACGTCAGCGAAAGTATAGCGCGTATATCGTCTGCATCAAGCTCTAAGCAGTTTACAAGCGCAACGGGAGCAAGGTAAGTGCTTTCAAGCTCCTGTGCGAGCGCTATTGTTTCGGGATTATCCGGGTGAGCAGAGTTGAGGATGATAACGAAAGGAAGCTTTTGTAATTTAACCTCGTTAATAACGCGTCTTTCTGCATCCGCGTAGCTTTCCCTGCCGATGTCGGTAATGCTGCCGTCTGTTGTTACGACCATGCCTATCGTGGAGTGTTCCCTGATAACCTTTCGTGTGCCAAGCTCGGCCGCTTCTTCAAACGGCATCGGCGAGTCTGACCATGGGGTATGTACCATGCGAGGTGAGCCTTCTTCAACGAGCCCCATGACGTCGGGAACTATGTAGCCGACGCAGTCTACCATTTTTACGTTCATCGAAACGTTGTTGTCAAATGAAATGTGTACCGGCTCATCCGGTACAAACTTAGGCTCGGTTGTCATGACGGTTTTTCCTTGAGCGCTTTGCGGCATTTCGTCAAGAGCGCGTTGCCTGGTGTTCTCGTCGCTTATATTCGGAAGCACTAAAGATTCCATGAACTTTTTAATAAACGTGCTTTTGCCTGTCCGCACAGGGCCGACAACACCTATATAAATGTTGCCGCCGCACCTTTGTGCTATGTCGCTGTATATTCCTGACATTGATTTTTCCTCCTGCGTAATATCTTTACTTCTAAATTATGCGTATATATTTGTTTTTATGCATGATGTTGACAAGTAGAGAGAATGGATAAATTTATGTGTTCCTATTGACAAGTATAATATGTTGATGTATAATCAATACATGAATATTTGTTCATATGTTCATATATATAAGTTAAGGAGCCGGCAAATGCAGGAAAATCGGAATATGAACGATGCGGCAAAGCTTTCTGAGCTTTATAAAGTGTTTGGTGATGAGACCCGTGTTAAAATAATGATATCTCTGGCCGAGGGGAAGAAGTGTGTCAGCGATATAGCATCAGATACGGGAGTTAGCCAATCGGCGGTGTCGCATCAACTTAAGATATTAAAATACTCAAATCTTGTAAGCGGCGAACGTGACGGCAGGCTTGTTACGTACGCTCTTGCAGACGATCACGTAAGAACCATTATAAATATGGGCCTTGACCATATTAACGAATAAGGAGGATAATATGAAATACAATTTTAGAATTGAAAATCTCGATTGTGCTCATTGTGCAGCAAAGATAGAAGCCGAAATAAACAAGCTTGATTCGGTAGAGAAGGCAAATGTCAATTATCTTAGCGAAAAGATCACGGTTTTAAGTGAACTTGATGAAGAGCTTCTTTTTAACTACGTAAAAACGATAGTTGCGAAAATAGAACCTGACAGTATTGTTTCAAAATAAAAGGAGTTAATTATGGAGAAGATAAAAAACGTTTTTTATTTGGTAATTGACCGTATAGCTTCTGTAAAGCTTACACTTTCTCAGAAGAATGAGCTTTATAAAATATGTGCGTCACTTGTTTTATTGTTAGTATCGCTCTTTTTCTCAAAGGTTTGGGCAGCACAGCTTATAATATGTCTTGTGTCTTATGCGATATGTGCATATGATGTTATCCTGACGGCAATAAAGCGTGCAATGCGCGGCAATGTTTTTGAGGAGCATATGCTTATGAGCGTTGCCTCAATAGGCGCATTTGCAATTGGTGAATTTACCGAAGCGTGTGCAGTTATGATACTTTATCAGATAGGTGAGCTTTTCCAGTCTGTTGCCGTAACTCGCTCGCGCCGTTCTATCAAGGCTATGATGGATATACGCCCCGATATGGCTCACAAGGTTGTTATAGGCGAGGTCGTTGACGTTGATACATCAACTCTTGCAGTTGGCGACATAATTCTCGTGCGCCCCGGTGAGAGAGTGCCTGTTGACGGTGTAGTTATCGACGGTGTTCTCGAAGCGGATACTTCCGCGATAACGGGAGAAAGCCTGCCGGTTACTTTATACGAGGGAGAAGATGTTATCAGCGGTTGCATAAATCTCACGAACGTGGTTCGCATCAGAGCCACTTCGTCGGACGAAGATTCTACCGTTTCACGTATACTTAAAATCGTTGAAGAACAGAGTGAAAAAAAGTCTGAAAATGAACGCCTCGTTACTAAATTTGCAAAGTATTATACTCCTGCGGTATTCGGTATTACGCTATTAGTGGCAATACTTGGCTCGGTTATAACGGGAGATATAAGACTGTGGATATACCGTGCTCTTTCATTACTCGTAATATCATGTCCGTGCGCGCTCGTAATATCAGTTCCGCTTACATATTTCAGCGGTATCGGCGGAGCATCGTCGCTTGGAATCCTGGTTAAGGGAGCAAACGTTATAGATGCGCTACGTGATTGCAATACGCTAATACTTGATAAAACCGGAACGCTTACAACAGGAAAGCTTTACGTGACCGACGTATGCCCTGCAAACGGAGCAAATGATAACATACTTCTTACAGTTGCGGCTATAAGTGAGGGTGAATCAAATCATCCTCTTGCCAAAGCAATAGTAGAATACACAAGGTTAAAGGGAATAGAAAAACGTGAAAGTGAAAGCTTTACAGAAGTTCCCGGACGCGGTACGGCGGCACTTCTTGACGGTCACGTATTTGCGGCAGGAGAAGCGAGCTTTCTTAATGACCTCGGAGTGGACGCCGACATTGAAGAAAATGAAAAAGAGAAAAGGGTGCATTTTGCGCTTGATAAAAAATACGTAGGCTTTATAGCACTCTGCGATAAAATAAAGCCCGATGCCGATCTTGCTGTATCTGCGGCAAGAGAAGCAGGAATAACTCTTACAGGTATGTTCAGTGGCGACCGCCGTGTTATAACAGAAGAGGTTGCCGGTGAGCTTGGACTTGATATGTGCGAATCAGAGCTTACACCTGAGGATAAGCTTGACCTTGTGAAAAGACTCAGGGAAGCAGGAAATAAGGTTATCTTTGCAGGAGACGGTATAAACGACGCGCCGACACTTGGCGTAGCAAACGTTGGTATTGCAATGGGCGATATTGGCTCGGATGCGGCGCTTGAAGCGGCAGACGTTGTTATAATGAACGGTGAGCTTGAAAAAATAGCGCAGGCCATAGAAGTATCGAAATATACCGTGCGCCTGGTCAAACAGAATATGGTACTTACGGTGGGTATAAAGCTTGCCGTGCTGATACTTACTATATGTGGGCTGACAAATATGCCGGCGGCAATATTCGCCGATGTTGGAGTGTGTGTTGTAGCAATACTTAATGCTATGCGTGCTCTCAAAGTGAAAATGTAATAAATAGCCGGGTGTGGTTAATAGCACCCGGTTGTTTTTTGCCTGCAAGTTAACTGTTTGTTAATTTTGACGCAAAAAAACATTCACAGAAAAATGGTAGTATTAAAATGCCGAAAATTGGGAATATTATTCCAAATATAAAAATCGGTGTTGAAATTGTAAGAAAATAAACACATTTGCGACTATTGAAAGGAAAGGTTATTTGATGGAAACGCAATTCGGTATTTTTAATATTATCGCACTGCTTGGTGGTCTTGCGATGTTCTTATACGGAATGAATATCATGGGCAACGCGCTTGAAAAGAGTGCGGGCAACAGGCTCAAGGATATTCTTGCAAGACTTACTAAAAACACGTTTTCAGGCTTCTTGCTCGGACTTGGTGTAACTGCTATAATCCAGTCGTCATCCGCAACAACTGTAATGGTTGTCGGTTTCGTTAACTCGGGTGTTATGACACTCAGACAGTCTGTTGGCGTAATACTTGGCGCAAATGTTGGTACGTCTGTAACCTCATGGATACTTTCGCTTTCGGGCATCGAAGGCGACACTATGATACTAAGACTGCTTAAGCCCGATTCGTTTACTCCTGTTCTTGCATTTATAGGAATCGTGATGTTCATGTTCTCGAAGCGCCAGAAGATCCGCGATATTTCGCATATTCTTCTCGGCTTCGGTGTTCTTATGTACGGTATGGAGTTCATGTCGGGTGCTGTTGATCCCCTCAAGGAATCAGAGGCCTTCAAGAGCGTGCTTTTATTATTCTCGAACCCTGTGCTCGGCGTAATAGTTGGTGCCGTTCTGACAGCAATAATTCAGTCTTCTTCTGCATCTATCGGTATACTTCAGGCGCTTTCTTTAACGGGCGTTATAACCTACGGTTCTGTAGTTCCGATAGTAATGGGTATGAAAATAGGTACGTGCGTTACAGCAATGATCTCTTCAACCGGAACGTCGAAGGATGCGCGCCGTGCTGCGTATATACATCTTGTATTCAATATTTTATCGACGGTTATAATACTTCCGGCATTTACGATCATAAATTACTTTGTAAAATTTGACTTTGTAAATGATATTGCTACGCCGCTCGGAATTGCTATAATCAACACAGCCTTTACCGTTTTATCAGTTATAATCTTTATTCCTTTCCCGAATTTCCTCGAAAATATTTCGAGAAAGCTTGTGCGTGACGGTAAAAATGCAAATGAGCTCAACATACCCGACGAACGTCTTTTTACAACACCTGCGGTTGCGGTCGGCGCATGCCGTTCGAGCGCTCTTACAATGAGCGAGCTCTCTCTTGACCTCGTAAAACGTTCATTCAAGCTTCTTGATAAATATGATGAGGCTGAAGTGGAAATTATATCCAAGGGCGAAAAGGACGTTGACAAGTACGAGGACGCTCTTGGTACGTATCTTTTAAAGCTTTCGAGCCTTGACCTTACACCTGAGGATGCGGCTGAAACGTCAACGATGCTTCATGTTATAGGTGACTTTGAGCGTATAAGCGACCATGCAAGGAATATAGCAAAATCCTGCGTTGAGCTTTATGAAAAGAAGCTTACTTTTTCAGAACAGGCGATGAAGGAGCTGACTGCTCTCAGAGGGGCTACGGGAGAAGCGTTAAAGCTTGCTGTAAAGGCTTACGAAACGGGAGATGCAGCGACAGCAGCGCTTGTTGAGCCTATTGAACAGGTTGTTGACAAGCTTAAATCAAGTATCAGAACACGTCATATTGAAAGGCTTAAGGCAGGCGAATGTACGATAGAGCTTGGCTTTGTTCTGACAGATTTGTTAACAAACTTCGAGCGTATTGCAGACCATTCGTCCAACATAGCCGTAAGTGTTATTGACATCAAGAACAAGAGCTATGATTCCCATGCATACCTCAACGAAGTCAAGCATAATTCCGGTGACTTCATTGAGCTTTTCGAGCAGTATGAAAAGAAGTACAGTATATAAGCTAAAAAGAAAAAAGAACTATTGACTTTATTTGCTAAATGTGATATAATCGAGTAGTAAAATTAATCTTTATCCGGAGGACAGGAAGATGAAGCATATTAAGACATTAAAGACACGTAATCTTTGCGAAAGTGCTAAAAAGGGCGGATGCGGCGAATGCCAGACATCATGCCAGTCTGCATGCAAGACAAGCTGCGGCATCGCAAATCAGAAGTGCGAAAGCAAGAAAAAGTAATTTTTATGTCAGATGAGAATGCCGCCATACAGGCGGCATTCTTTGTAGGAGAAAAAATGATACATCAGTATAAACTTGGTACATACAATATCGTAATTGACGTATGCTCGGGCGCTGTTCATGTTGTTGACGACGTTGCGTATGATATAATTGAGCTTTACGAACGCGATAGCAGGGATAATATACTTGCGAAGATGAGTGAAAAATACGTTGGACGTGATGACGGCGAAGGCGGAATTATAAGCGAAGCGGATATTGCCGAATGCTTTGAGCAGATAGAAGAGCTTGCGCATGACGGCCAGCTTTTTGCGCCTGATGTGTTTGCGCCTATGGCGGGAGAACTTAAAGCCCGTACGTCGGGTGTTGTCAAGGCACTGTGTCTGCATGTCGCCCACACCTGCAATTTAAACTGCGAGTATTGTTTTGCAAGTCAGGGCAAATATCACGGAGAACGTGCCGTTATGAGTCTTGAGGTAGGCAAGCGCGCGCTTGATTTTCTTGTTGAAAATTCGGGTAGCCGCACAAATCTTGAAGTGGACTTTTTCGGTGGCGAACCGCTTATGAACTTCGACGTTGTCAAAGAGCTTGTGAAGTACGCAAGAAGCATCGAAAAAGAGCATAACAAGAATTTCCGCTTCACGCTTACGACAAACGGTATGCTCATTGACGACGACGTTATCGATTTTGCAAATAAAGAGATGAGCAACGTGGTGCTTTCTCTTGACGGAAGAAAAGAAGTGCACGACAAATACCGCGTGGATTATGCAGGTAAGGGAAGCTTTGATACGATAGTACCGAAATTCCAGAAGCTTGTAAAGGCGCGCGGCGGAAAGAATTATTATATGCGCGGCACGTTTACGCATGAAAACCCCGATTTTCTTGAGGATATAAAGACCATGCTTGAGCTTGGCTTTGATGAACTCAGTATGGAGCCGGTAGTGTCGGCTCCCGGGGATAAAGCAGAGCTTACACAGAACGACCTTGAAATTGTAAAAGAACAGTATGAGAAGCTTGCAGAGCTTATGCTTGAGAAGAGACGTGAGGGTAAGCCGTTTACTTTCTATCACTATATGCTTGACTTATCTGACGGTCCGTGTATTTACAAGCGCATCTCGGGGTGCGGCTCCGGTACGGAATATATGGCGGTAACGCCGTGGGGAGACCTTTATCCGTGTCACCAGTTTGTCGGAGAAGAGAAGTACAAGCTTGGAAATATATATGACGGCGTAACAAACCCCGACGCGCAGAAGGAATTTGCTGACTGCAACGTGTACGCAAGAGAGGAGTGCGCCGACTGTTGGGCAAAGCTCTACTGCTCGGGCGGATGCGCGGCAAATGCATACCATGCCACAGGCTCTGTAAAAGGTGTATATAAGGCGGGATGTGAGCTGTTCAAGAAGCGAATGGAATGCGCGATCATGCTTGCGGCAGTAAAAGAGCTTGAGGAATACGACGAATGAATACGCCGATATGCGATTTTATAAGCCGGTATGCCGACTCGGATGCGCTCAGGCTTCACATGCCGGGTCATAAGGGAAAGTGCTTTGTTGGCTCAGAAAAGTTTGATATAACGGAAATAGCAGGTGCAGACAGTCTGTATGAAGCGGCAGGAATCATAAGAGAAAGCGAGAGAAACGCTTCGCGGCTGTTTGGAAGCGGCGATACCCTTTATTCAACAGAGGGGTCTTCTCAATGCATACGTGCTATGATATACCTTGCCGCTCTCACGGCGCGTGCAAAGGGTAATCGACCTCTTATAGCGGCAGGCCGTAATGCGCACAAAAGCTTTGTGAGCGCATGCGCACTTATTGACTGCGATGTAATGTGGCTGACAGGCGACTCGTATCTCAGCTGTAATATTGATGCAGGTGAGCTTGATGCAAGGCTTGCGGGACTTGAGCGTATTCCCGATGCATTGTACGTGACATCGCCAGATTATCTCGGCAATTTGTGCAATATAGGTGAGTTGCGCAGAATTTGCGACAAATACGGTATGTTACTTCTTGTAGACAATGCACATGGCGCATATCTGAATTTTCTTGAAAAAAGTCAGCATCCGATGGCTCTTGGCGCAGATATATGTTGTGATTCTGCACACAAAACTCTGCCCGTTCTTACAGGCGGTGCATATCTGCATATATCGGAAGTTGTACCACAAGCGGTAAGAGAAAGAGCTCGCGATGCGATGGCGCTGTTTGGATCTACGAGTCCGTCGTACCTGATACTTTCTTCGCTTGACAAGTGTAACGGATATCTTGATGATGGTTACAGAGAAAAGCTTGCGTATACGGTTTCTAAAATAAAAGATCTTAAAGAATCTTTGTCAGCAAAAGGCTGGCAATTTATGGGTAGAGAACCGCTGAAGCTCACGGTATGTACTAAAAGCGTGGGATATACGGGCTATGAGCTTGCGCGTATTTTTGAAAAAGAAAATGTTGTTTGCGAATTTACTGATCCCGATTATTTGGTGATGATGATAACACCAGAAACGGGAGATGAGGGACTCAAGAGGTTGTCGGACGTTTTTGCCAAAATTGTAATCAGAGAGCCGATTTCTGATATGCCGCCGCAAATGAAGATGCCCGATAGGGTAAAGAGCATCAGGGAAGCTATGTTTTGCGAAAGTGAGCTGATACCGGTTGGTGAGAGCACGGGACGTGTACTTGCGGTTACAAATGTAGCGTGTCCGCCGGCGGTACCGATAGTGGTATGCGGTGAGCGTATTGACAGCGATGCAATTGAGTGCTTTAAGTATTACGGCATAGAAAAATGTAAGGTTATTATTGAATAAACAAGGAAAGGCACCCGAAAGGGTGCCTTTTTGAATTTGTGTTGCAACTAAGAGGAAAATACTATTTTCGTATGCCTTCTTTAATCAGATCATCTTCTGTAATCTCGCCGTTTTGAAGTTCAAAATCAACGATGTGTTCAAGCAGCCACATAACAATCTGCGTACTTGTTCTTCTGCCGTTATACTTTGATATGTAGCGAACCTTTGTTATAATATCCTGATCAATACATAAATTAAAATGAACGTTTTTAGATATATTTCTCAACTCCTTTCCTTGAAGTCGCAGAGACGCATTTTTTACGTGTACAATAAAAAAGTGCGCTCCGCAAGGAAACGCACCGAAAAAGTGTCTCCCCCAAAGCTGCTAGGCAATTTAATATCCCATACGAGATGATTAAATAGAGAAAACACCTTTTACCAAGGTTAGTTTTCCCGTATGGAGAATAAGTATTAAATTGCCTAGCAAAAATATTATACCACAGCAGGAAAACTAATGCAAGCATTTGGCGCCTAAAAATTAAAAATATATAAACTTTTATAATAGTACTTGAAATAGTGATAAAAAAGTGGTATACTATTTCAGTAAAAGCACTATGAAAAAAGAAGCGTTTTTTCACGCATGTAAAAGCCGTGAAAGAAGGCCATACCAGCCGGGGACTTAGCGGAGCCTTGTACCTGCAATCCGCTCCAGCAGGGGTGGTATCCTTTAAAGAGGGTCGGATCTGTGTAGTCTGCACCGCAGTGTAAGGTGTTGACGGATGGGTCTTGCGCAATAGAAAGCCGTGAACCATGTCAGGTGGGGAACCAAGCAGCATTAAGCGGTTGTTTTCTATGTGCCGCGAGGTCGCCTGTCCTGAGCCAAGCATGCGGCGGCGTATGTAGGTGCGTCTCGAATTTTAGGTGTATGGTCTTCTTTTGCGGCTTTTTATACGAAGTATGAGGTGTTTATGAAAAAAATATATTTATCAAAAAATGACAAAAAGCTTTGCGGTGTTTGTGGGGGATTGGCAGAATATTTTGAAATTGATTCTACGCTTATAAGACTTTTGTGGGCGTTTGCAATCATTTTTGCCGGAGCCGGAATACTTGCATACATAATTGCGGCAATCATTATACCCCAATCACCCGAAATGTAATAAACAAGGGAGTTAAAGCTTATGCATCAGGCTCTGTACAGAAAATGGAGACCGCGCGATTTTGACGATGTGTGTGGTCAGGACCATGTAACGTCGATACTTAAAAATGAAATAGAAACAGGGCGCATAAACCATGCGTATCTCTTCTGCGGAAGCAGAGGAACGGGTAAAACGAGCTGTGCCAAGATACTTGCCAAGGCAGTAAACTGTCTTGATTATAAAAACGGCAAGGTTTGCGGCAAATGCCCGGCATGCCTTAGCGCAGACGATGGAACTGCCGCAGACATTATTGAAATGGACGCGGCGAGCAACAACGGTGTGTCCAATATACGTGATATACGTGATGAAGTAAGCTATCTTCCGGCAGAGCTTAAATACCGCGTTTACATTATCGACGAGGTGCATATGCTTTCAACGAGCGCTTTCAATGCACTTTTGAAAACGCTTGAAGAGCCACCATCTCACGTAATATTTATACTTGCAACAACAGAGCTTCAGAAGCTCCCATCAACTATAATATCAAGATGTCAGCGCTTTGATTTCAAGCGCATAACCTCTTCTGTAATAGCGGACAGGCTTGAATATATAGCCAAAAACGAAGGCTTTGAGCTTGAGAGGGAAGCGGCATTTTTACTTGCAGCTATTGCTCAGGGCGGTATGCGCGACGCGATAAGTCTTCTTGAGCTTTGCGCAAACGGAGCCGGCGGAAAGCTTGTTGACGAAAAAACAGTGGCAGAGCTTGTTGGAGTTGGCGACAGAGATGCCGTTGAAAAAACTGCTTATGCCGTTGCCGAGCGTGATTTTAAAACTGTTTTTGAGATTACAACAAAAATATATATGTCATCAAGAGATATGTCGGTATATTGGCAGGCGCTTACTTCGCTTTACCGCGATATGCTTGTTATAAAATCCACACCGAATGCCATGGATTATCTCGATCTTTCCGAGGGAAGATTCGAAGCACTTAAAGTGCTTTCGGATAAATTTACCATGGAAACTATACTATATCATACAAAGATACTTGACGAGACGTTTGTTTCGATGCAGAGAACAAGCGCAGATAAAAGACTTTTAGCGCAATGCGCGCTTGTTCGTATGTGCGATGAAAAACTATCGGTAAGCACAGATGCGCTAAACGTGCGTATAGCGGCTCTGGAGAGAATTCTTGAGGGCGCTGATGCAGGTACGATAGCAATAGAAAAAAATCAGAAAAAGCAAACTCAGGCTCAAACAAAACCCGAAAGCGAGCCAAAGCCGCGCAAGTATGAGCCTGCGCCCGAGCCTCCGGTTATCAATATGAAAAATAATGAAGATAAGCCAAAGGCAGAACCGGCACCTGTGAGCGCTCAGAATCCGGATCAGGCGAGGGAAAAGCGCCGCCTGAAGCCGGTAGCTTATTTTGCCGAAGCGATAAGGAGCTTTGGTGCGATGTATCCTCTCGAAAGTGCCTTTCTTGAAACGGCAGGCGCATATGCAGAGGATAACGGAGCGATACGGATAAGAGTGGAATCAGACATAGCCGTTATGATGCTAACGGGTAGTGAGGTTTTTGACTCGCTTCTAAAGATATTCAATTCATACGAGGGCGGCAGACTTGATAAGAATACGTTTCTTATAGAAACGGTGGCTGCAGCAAAGAAAAATTCGTATATTGATGAGATAATAGAATAAAACAGAAACTGAAAGGACAAAGACAATGAAAGCAAGATTACCACAGGGGATGGGCGGCGGACCGTCCAATATGCAGGCTATGCTCAAGCAGGCTCAGAAAATGCAGGAGGATATGGCAAATCTCCAGGCTGAGCTTGAAGAAACAGAATATGAAGTAAAAGCTGGCGGCGGAGTTGTAACCATAAAGATGAACGGCAAAAAAGAGGTTACTTCTCTTGAGATATCACCCGACATAGTTGATCCTGACGATATAGAAACACTCTGCGACGTTATTACCGCGGCAGTTAACGAGGCAGTAAAGCGAGTGGAAAGCGATGCCGCTGAAAAGATGGGTCAGATTACGGGCGGCATGGGTAATCTCAGCCTGCCGGGGCTCTTCTGATTATGGCGCAGGAATATCTTCCCGTCCTTGAAGCGCTGATATCCAATTTCAAAAGGCTTCCGGGAATCGGACATAAAACGGCTGTAAGAATGGCGTTTTCTGTTCTTGATTTCACAAACGAGGAAGCTGCTGATTTTGCTGCGGCTATCGTTTCTGCAAAAGAGAGAATAACACCTTGCACGGCATGCGGAAACATATCCGAGGGCGGTATTTGCGAAATATGCGCTGATTCAAGACGTGATAAAAGCATTATCTGCGTTGTTGAGGATTCGCGCGCGGTTATGGCTCTTGAAAAGGTTCGTGAGTTCAAGGGACTATACCACGTGCTTGGCGGAACTATATCTCCAATGGACGGTATCGGCCCAGAGCAGCTTAATATCAAAAGCCTCATTTCAAGACTTGACGGCGTTGATGAAGTTATAATTGCTACTAACCCTACAATAGAGGGTGAAACTACGGCAACGTATATATCAAGGCTGATAAAGCCGCTTGGCGTAAAGACTACACGCCTTGCTTACGGTGTTCCTGTTGGCGGAGATCTTGAGTATTCAGACGAGGTTACTCTGTTTAGAGCCATAGAGGGGCGGCGCGATATATAGTCCTGGTAGTATATGATAAAATAATAATAAACTATTGACAAAAAAGTGTGTATAGTTTATAATGACAGTAATGGCAAAGGCGATAGGAAAGCGACTCTTTCAATGCCTTTGCCGCTTTTATTTAAAAGCAGATCGCGATTTAATTAACGGAGGATATTTATGAAGACTCTACCCGAGTATTTCGGAGAACTCGTATTCGGTGATGCCGCTATGAAAGAGCGCTTGCCCGAACAAACGTATAATGCTCTGAAAAAGACCATGGACGAGGGCAAATCTCTCGATATAACTGTTGCAAACGTTGTTGCGGGTGCAATGAAGGATTGGGCTATTGAAAAGGGTGCTACTCATTTTACGCACTGGTTCCAGCCTATGACGGGTATTACCGCCGAAAAGCATGATAGCTTTATATCTCCCGCCCAAGACGGTAAGGTAATAATGGAGTTCTCCGGAAGCAATCTTATAATGGGAGAATCGGACGCGTCAAGCTTTCCCTCGGGCGGTTTGCGTGCCACCTTTGAGGCAAGAGGGTACACTGCGTGGGACCCCACGTCGTATGCTTTCATAAAGGGTAAGACTCTTTGTATTCCTACGGCATTCTGCTCATACGGCGGAGAAGCGCTTGACAAGAAAACCCCCCTGCTTCGCTCAATGCAGGCAATAAATAAGCAGGCTTTGCGTGTACTTAAACTTTTCGGTAACGACAATATAACGGCGGTAAAAACAACCGTTGGTCCCGAACAGGAGTACTTCCTTATCCCCGTTGAAATGTATGAAAAGCGCAAGGACCTTATATTCACGGGCCGTACACTTTTCGGCGCGATGCCGCCTAAGGGTCAGGAACTTGACGACCACTATTACGGTACAATAAAGACGCGTGTTGCAAATTATATGGCAGAGCTTAATGAAGAGCTCTGGAAGCTCGGAGTGCTTGCAAAAACTCAGCATAACGAGGGCGCACCTGCTCAGCATGAGCTTGCACCGATATTTACAACGACGAATATAGCAACAGACCATAACCAGATAACGATGGAGCTTATGCAAAGAGTGGCAAAGAAGCACGGACTTGTTTGTCTCTTGCATGAAAAGCCTTTCGCGGGAGTTAACGGCTCGGGTAAGCATAATAACTGGTCGCTTTCAACAAATACGGGAGTAAATCTCTTAAATCCGGGTGCAACGCCATTTGAAAATGCGCAGTTTCTTTTGTTCCTTTGTGCAGTTATTCAGGCGGTTGACGACTATCAGGATCTGCTTCGCATAACGGTTGCATCAGCAGGAAACGACCACAGACTCGGTGCGGCAGAAGCACCTCCGGCAGTAGTTTCTATGTTCCTCGGCGATGAGCTTACAGCAATACTTGACGCTATTGAAAATGACGGCGCATACTGCGCGGCTGAAAAAGAGAGACTCAAGCTTGGCGTACACGTGCTTCCGAAGTTCCCGAAGGATACGACAGACAGAAACAGAACGTCGCCCTTTGCTTTTACGGGCAATAAGTTCGAGTTCAGAATGCTTGGCTCGTCAAACTCTATTGCAGGCTGTAATATAGTTCTTAATACGGCTGTTGCCGAGTCATTGTGTCAGTATGCAGATATTCTTGAAAATGCCACGGATTTTACAAGCGCACTTCATGATCTGATCCGTGACGTTATAAAAAAGCATAAGAGAATAATATTCAACGGCAACGGCTATGATGATGAATGGATAAGGGAAGCGACTGAAGAGAGAGGCCTTCTGAATCTTAAGACAACTCCCGATGCTGTTGCGCTCTATACATTACCTAAAAACGTTGAGCTTTTCGGAAAACATAAGATATTTACCGAAGCGGAAGTATATTCAAGACGTAAGATAAAGCTTGAAAACTACTGCAACGAGATAAAGATAGAAGCCCGTACAATGATAGAAATGTCGCGACGTGAAATATTGCCTGCGGTTGAAGAATATATGCTTGCCACGGCAAAGGCTGCTAATGCAAAGCGTAAGCTTATAGACGGTATCGACTGCAGCTATGAAGAGAAGCTTGTAAAGCGCTTATCCGAGCTTGCATATGAAATAGACAAGTGCACGGACGATCTTGCCGATGCGCTGAAAAGCGTTAAAAAGGCACAGTATCCGGATGTATGCGAGCGTTCGATGGCGTATAAGAACAAGGTAGTGGCAGCGATGTCTGCGCTAAGAAAAGCGGCAGATGAAGCAGAGAGTATAACGGCGGCGAAGTTCTGGCCTTATCCTGTGTATGCAGATCTGTTGTTTGGAATAATATAAAGTCGGAGGCCAAGCGGACTTAGGAAGA
>JAZNJH010000004.1:0-28816 GCA_045577925.1 Eubacteriales bacterium | reverse complement strand
TCAAGAGTTAGTCCTACCACTCTAAAAAAGAACCTGGCGTTGATCAACGCCAGGCCTAAAAAGGTTTTAAATTACAATAATCCCTTGGATTTATTTCAAGATGCTATCAAAAAGTGTTGCACTTAGCTTGACAATTCATCTTGTAACATCGGTAGGGACCGGCGTCCCCGACGGTTCGAATGATTTGATTTTTTATGAAATTTCAAATTAAAACCAAAATATTAAATTTGTTTTCTTGACTTTGCTTTTAAAATTTGCAAGTACGGACCGTCGGGGACGCCGGTCCCTACCATTGATTTGTTAGTCTTTTTCTCTCTCCATCGTCTCATCAATCGCGCGGTTGATAAATCCGTTTACACTTTCGCCTGTTTTGTCAGCATGCTTTTGAATTTTCTCTTTTTTCCCCTTCGGTACTGTTAAATTAACCCGATCATATGCTTTTGAGATATAAGCATTGTTATAAGCAATTTTATCAAATTTCTTTTTATCCGACACTTCATCACCCCTATGATTTAAATTATATCATAACATATAAAGTTTACACAATGTACAACATTAACAAAAACATTACGCAAGGTTTGTGCAATATTCTGCATTGACACATTGCGCAATGTGTGTTATAATACAATCACAGGTAAAGCGCTGAACCTAAATAAAGTAAAAAGAGGTGGTGAAATGGCATAAATTAAAAAGTGTTTCCTTCGTTTGCTGCTACACAATCAAAAAGGCATCCTCACGGATGCCTTCCCTCTATAATGAATACTAACAAATTTTACATATTTCACCCGATTGAAGACAATCGTTTATTACCACCCATTTCTAAAAGTTTTTGCAGGGAGGAGCACAAGACTTCATTTATGAAGTCTGAGGGGCGCTGTTTTACAAGAGTTCGCAAGCAAACTCTAAAAAGCACCCCTCTCGCAGAAAGAACCCCAACATCATTCGCCCTTCTTAAGCTTGCTCTGGGCTTTGAGTCTGTTAGCGGTATTGAGTATACGTTTTCTTATACGAAGGCTTTTCGGTGTTATTTCGATAAGCTCGTCGTCGGCGATAAATTCTATCGCTTCCTCAAGGCTCATCACTTTCGGAGTAACGAGTCTGAGCGCTTCGTCTGCACCAGCCGAGCGTATCGCTGTAAGGTGCTTCTTTTTGCACACGTTTACCGAAATATCGCCTATTTTCGGTGACTCACCTACTACCATACCTTCATACACGAGCGCCTGAGGACTGATAAACATCTGGCCTCTCTCCTGTGTGTTGAAAAGTCCGTACGAGGTTGCTTCGCCGTTCTCACTTGCAACAAGCGAGCCTGTATAACGAAGTGTAATATCGCCACGGCAGGGCTGATAGCCGTCAAACACTGAGTTGAGTATTCCCTCACCCTTTGTGTCGGTCAGGAATTCGCTTCTGTAACCGAACAGGCAGCGCGCAGGTATACTGTACTCTATTCTCCAGCGGTCGCCGTGCATCGTCATTTCAATAAGGTCACCCTTACGTGAACCGAGCTTTTCAATAACCGAGCCCTGAGAGCCGTCGGGCACGTCTATCGTTACTCTTTCCATAGGCTCGCATTTAACGCCGTCAATCTCCTTGTAAAGCACTCTCGGAGTACTGCACGCAAGCTCGTATCCCTCACGGCGCATATTTTCAAGAAGAATTGATAAGTGCATTTCACCTCTGCCTGCAACCATAAACGAGTCTGTCGTGTCGCCGTCTGTGACACGCAGAGAAACGTCCTTAAGAAGCTCCTTGTAGAGCCTTTCACGAAGCTGACGTGACGTTACGAACTTGCCCTCCTGCCCTGCAAAAGGGCTGTCGTTGACCATAAAGGTCATTTCCATCGTGGGCTCACTTACCTTTACGAATTCAAGCGGCTCAACGCATGCCGGTGACGTTATCGTGTCACCAATATTGATGTCCTCAGCACCAGAGAAGCAGACGATATCGCCTACTTTAGCATCAGTTACGGGTATACGCTTGAGTCCGTCTATCTGATAAAGCGCTACTATCTTTGCCTTCTTGGTTTCACCCGGCTTGTGGAAGTTGGAAATCACAACCTCGCCGCCCGTGCGTACGACTCCGCGCTCGACTCTTCCGATACCGATACGACCTACGTAGTCGTTATAGTCTATCGAAGAAACGAGAAGCTGGAGCTCGCCGTCAGGATCTCCCTCGGGTGCGGGAATGTAATCGAGAATAAGATCAAACAGGCACTTAAGGTCTGCATCCTGTTTTCCGGGTGTCAGTGAAGCAGTACCGGCTCTGCCCGAGCAGAATACCATGGGGCTGTCGAGCTGTTCATCGCTTGCATCAAGGCTTATAAGAAGCTCAAGCACCTCATCCTGCACCTCGTCAAGGCGCGCGTCGGGCTTGTCCACCTTGTTTACCACAACGATAACGCGATGATTGAGCTCAAGCGCCTTCTGCAAAACGAAGCGAGTCTGCGGCATAGGTCCCTCCGCCGCGTCAACGAGCAGAAGAACGCCGTTTACCATTTTAAGTATACGTTCTACCTCTCCGCCGAAATCCGCGTGGCCGGGGGTATCTATAATATTTATCTTCGTATCCTTGTAATGAACTGCAGTGTTCTTTGCAAGGATAGTTATACCGCGCTCACGCTCAAGGTCGTTTGAGTCCATGACTCTCTCTTCGGTTGCCTGATTTTCACGGTATATACCGCCCTGCTTGAGCATTTCGTCAACAAGCGTGGTCTTTCCGTGGTCAACGTGCGCGATTATTGCAATATTTCTTAAATCTTCTCTTACCAAAGCTATCTCTCCTTGATTAAGTTTATACAACATTATATTTTAACACATTTTAAAGCCTTTGTATATAGTCATAAGCACATATTTTTAATTTTACCGTGTTTTTTTAATGTTGAAATTCAACTATTTTTATCTATGCTCAAAACCTTTATCGTGTTTTCTTCATACTTGAACTTCACTTCATATCCCCCGTACGCCATGCCGTAGATACGGTCATCGTGCTGATATGAGGGCTTTGGATCGTGCGCAAGAATTTCTTTGATTGCATTAACAAAAGTGCCGTCAAGCCCGTTTGCTGCTTCCTGCGGTATTTCTACGTCTGCGCTATGTTCAAACGTCTCATTTGTAAAGCCGTCACTCGCATCTGTGATACTGTCGAAAGCAGCTATATACGGCTTTATATCATATATCGGTGTACCGTTTTTCATATCAGCGCCGCGTACTGTAAGCACGGGGCCGCGCTTTTCGTCATACGTTATACTCTCAAGCTTCAGCGCTGAAAGTCCTATGGGATTCGGTCTGAAGGGCGAACGCGTGGCAAACACACCTACACGGCGGTTACCGCCAAGTCTCGGAGGTCTTACAGTAGGCGAAAACTTCTCGCGCTCATTCTCGGAAAACTCCCATAGTACCCATATGTGAGAGAAATCCTCAAGTCCGCGGAAAGCATCGGGGCTTCTGTACTTTTTTTCAAACACAATCTCGGACAAAACACCGTTTACAATGCCTGCCTGACGGGGTACTCCAAACTTGCTCTCAAAGCCGTTATATATTCGGGCAATTATTTTCATCAGAGAACTACTTTCTGAAAATCATGCCCCATAGCGGGTATTATTTTTTCAACGAGATCTTGCGTTTTAATACGAAGACTAGATGTGTTTATACACGGGTGGCAGCCTATATACTCGCCGTTGAAAACGTCGGACTCTATAAGCAGCTTCACACGCTTATTCTTATCGTTCATAAGTCCGAGCACGCTTACCGATCCGGGCGTTATATCAAGAAACTCCTCCATATACTCGCTCTTTGCAAAAGAAAGCCTTGCAGAGCCTATCTGTGCCGACAAGTCCTTGGTTTTAAAGGGCTTGTCTCCGGGCATCATAAGAAGATAGAATTCTGTCTCTTGTCTGTTGCACAAAAACAGATTTTTGCATATAGTCGCCTCAAGTATGCGGTCTATCTCCTCGCAAACCTCCATGGTCATTGCCGGCTCATGGTCGATTCGTGAATATTCAATGCCGAGCGAGTCAAGGAGGTCGTATACTCTGATTTCTTTTTCGAGTCTGCCCGAAATATCCTCGGGTCTTGAATGTTTAAGCTCCATAAAATTTCTCTTTTCTTTAAAAATACTAGAGTAATTATACTCTTTTTTTCGTCTTTTTGCAAGTAGTACAGATAAATTTCACACAGCCTGCAAATACTATAAAAAAACAATGTCAGGAGATTTTATGGATATATTAAACGAAGCAAAAAGCTTTGAGTCAAAGCTTGTAGAAATGCGCCGTTACTTACACGCTCACGCCGGTGTTGCTTTCGATACCGAAGATTCCGTTAATTTTGTTATACGTGAGCTTGACAGTCTTGACCTAAAAGCAAAAAAATGCGGACGCGGCGGTGTTACCTGCGATATCGGCACGGGCGGCAGATGCGTGCTTATACGTGCCGACATGGATGCGCTGAAGATACATGAAGAGTCGGGCGAGGAGTTTGCGTCGAAAAACGGGAACATGCACGCTTGCGGACACGACATGCATACCGCTATGCTTCTTGGCGCGGCAAAAATCTTAAAAACACACGAAAGTGAGCTTCACGGACGTGTACGGCTAATGTTTCAGTCTGCCGAGGAAACACTAGAGGGCGCGCGTGATATGATAGAGTCGGGAGTTCTTGAAAACCCAAGACCCGATGCGGCTATGATGATACACGTTATGGTGAACACACCATTTGAAGCGGGTACTGTTATAGTAGCACCGCCCGGTGTCAGCGCCCCATGCGCCGACATGTTCAGAATAACCGTTAACGGCCGTGCCACACACGGCTCGATGCCCGAAGCCGGTGTCGACCCGATAATCGTATCGGCGCATATAATCAGTGCGCTTGATATTATACGTACGCGTGAAGTTGCAAGCGCCGAGCGCGCGGTTCTGACAATTGGCGGTATAAATGCGGGAGAAACAGCAAATGCGATACCCTCCCGCTCCGTTATTTCAGGCAATATGAGAGTTTATACTGACAAAGCAAGAGAATATATTAAAAAACGTGTTGTGGAAATAGCAGAAGGTATTGCTTCCTCGCTCGGCGCATCCGCAAAGGTTGAGTTTACAGGTGGCTGCCCTACGCTTACAAACGATCCCGAGCTATGCAACAAGGCATATGATTATATGAAAACTCTGCTCGGCGATAAGTTTGCATTGTCGGCAGAAAATATGAGAGGCTGCTCGTCGGGATCTGAGGATTTTTCATATATATCCCACGAAATACCGTCTGTTATGCTTGCCATTGCAGCAGGAAATTTGTCAGACGGGTACACTCACCCTCTTCATCACGAAAAAGTATGTTTTGACGAAAAAGCCCTTGCTGTCGGTGCGGCTGTATATGCGTACATGGCGATAAAGCTGCTTGAGTAAAGCATGAAAATTGAAAGTCCGTCAATCTTGACGGATTTTTTATTTTAACGTATTGCCAAATCTTGTTTTTTGTGTCATAATATACTTAGAATCCAGGAAAAGAGGTAGCATATGAAAAAATTCATCTCTGTAATACTTGCCGCTATACTAATGTTAGGCGCTGTTGTGCTGATATCCTGCGAAGGAAAACCGAAGGTGATCCCTGTGGATATTGAAGAAAAGTATGCCGATTTCATTACCGTCAGAAGCGGACTCAATAATCTTTATAATAAGCTAAATTCCGATGATGAAATAGTCATTTCATATCTCGGCGGCTCAGTTACTGCAGGCTTTGGCTCAGACGATCCCGAAACAGGTTCATGGAGAGCCATCACATTTAATTGGCTCAAAGAAAACTTCCCCGAAGCAAAGCTTGTGCAAAACAACATTGCCATGGGCGGAACAGGCTCGCATCTTGGCGCTTTCAGAACGAAAACCGATATCATTGATACAAATTCCGACCTTGTTTTCGTTGAATTTTCGGTAAACGACAGTTACAGCGGTACGCACTCGGCAGGAAACTCAACCCTCTATTTTGAGCAGATAATCAGGCAAACACGTGAAGCTTTGCCTGAATGTGATATTATCGCCGTATACGTGACCGACATTGCCTTTGCCAAGGAACATGGAGGCGACAGCATGCACTCAGTAGCACGGGCGCATGAAGCGGCATGCGAAAAGTACGGCATTACTTCAATAGATGCAGGACGTGCACTGTGCGCTCTTATGAACGGTTATGATGAAGAATTATGGGGTACGTATATCACTGATACGGTACACCCGGCTGATGCAGGATATGCGGTATATGCAGAGGTTATCACAGAATACCTGCATAAATATCTTAAAGGCTCGCCCATTCTTGAATATAAAAAAGTTAAGCCCCACGCACTCCCCGACGGATATGCAGACGAGAGAAACGAAAGCCTCAAGCTTACTTTTGTGCCTGCCGACAACTATGAAATGTTTGACTCCATAAAAGGATTTACACTTGATGCAGAAGCTCCTGTTACAGGCTCACACATAAAAGGAGCTATGTCGGCTGAAGAAGAGGAGAACGAGCTTATATTCACTTTTGAAGGCACAGGCATAGATTTGTATATTTCCGGCAAGGGAAACAGAATAGAGTATTCGATTGACGGTGGAGAACCGACCAAAAAAATCGTCGACCCGGTCGATCCGCCGTTCAAGCTTGCACAGGGCCTTGAAGATGGTACCCACACCTTAAAGCTTTCGTTTGTAAGTAAGCGCGAAACACGCAAGGTAAGAGGATTTTTCATATACTCAAATAAATAAAACCGGCACCGTATCGTCAGAGGGCGATACGGTGCTTTTTCTTGTCGTAAATGTACAAAAATAAGCTCCTTTTTTCATCAACTATGACAGTTATGTTTTGCTTGATAAAAGCATGGGGTTATGTTATAATATTATTACATTATTGGAATGTATTTCAAGGAGGAAAAATAATGAGAAAATTATTATCGGTTCTTCTTGTAATCGTTATGATCCTTCCGATGGCTGCAGTATCTGCTCCCGTTTCGGCTGCATCAGACTTTTACAAAGAAGCAAGTGACGCTCTGATCAACAAATATCTTGCAGAGTCAGACGCACTTATCGAAGAAATCAAAAACGCTCCCACAACCGTTGAGGTTACAGGTACAAAATATTACGTATCCTCAAGCTCGGGTAACGACTCAAACGACGGTCTTACTCCCGAAACTGCGTGGAAAACGATCTACAAAGTTAACAGCATGACTTTCAAGCCCGGCGACGGCGTTTTCTTCAAGCGCGGTGATACATTTAAGTTCGTAGGCTCACTCAACGGTGTCAGCGGTATTACATATTCCGCATACGGCAGCGGTGCTAAGCCTGTTTTCGACTGCACAGTCGATGCTTCGGGCGCTGACAAATGGGTAGCTACCAAATATCCGAACGTTTGGGAATACACTCAGACTATCGGCGGCGACGACCGTGACGTTGGTACTATCATATTTGACGGCGGAAAAGCATGGGGTGTTATGGTAACAGCCATGAAAAACGGATTCCGTCAGTACAACGGCCCCGTATTCAACGGTATAGATCCCATTTACGATATCAAAACCGCTGCATTCAGAGGCGCTGAAGACCTTGCAGGCAATCTTGAATTTTATCACGACAGAACAAACGACGTACTTTACCTCTACTGCAAAAACGGTAACCCCGGTGAAGTATTCACAAAGATCGAACTTCTCGATGATGACCCCGGTATACAGCTTATAGCTGACAAGGCTGCCAACAATTACTCACACGATATCCTTATAGATAACATTGATATCTACGGCGCATCCTACGGTGTTGCGGGCGGCGATGTAAAGAACGTCACCGTTCAGTACTGCGTACTCAGATGGATCGGCGGTCCCGTTCAGGGTTCGTCATTCAGCTTCAGCGGCGACTCTGTAACGCGTTACGGTAACGCGATTGAATCTTTTGGCTCAAGTGATAATTTTGTTATAAGATACAACTATGCAACGCAGGTTTACGACTGCTGCTGGACAGCTCAGTCTACGGGCGGTTCAACAATAAACAATATGCAGGTTTACAAAAACGTTGCTGAATTTGCTAACACCGGTACAGAAGTATGGGCTCCCGATGATGCAACGATAACAAACCTTCAGGTTTATGATAACTACGACCGTTATATCGGTTACGGCTGGTCGCATCAGCGCCCCGGCTACGGTCCGCACGGAGGTTTCTTCTACGGAGCTAAAAACTCAGGCTCAACATACGGCGGAAACAGCATCCATAACAACGTATATCTTTTCGCAAGCGGCAGCGCTCAGAGTGCTTCTGCCGGCGGCGTTGATAAAATGAACTTTAATAACAACGTATACGTTATGGAAAAGAGTCTGCCTCTCGGTAATTTGCCGGCAAACCCCGGAAGAGGTGAAGGACAGCAGGTTAAATTCAACTATACCGAAAGCGACATCGCATCGGCTATGGCTACAGGCTGGGAACCCGGCACGGTGTTCTACTACACCAAGGACAGAGACACTCTTACAATGTACTCAAAAGCCCTCCCCAAAGAAGCAGTTACAACATTCAAAGACGTATCAAGCGGATTCTGGGGCAAGGATGCTATCAACTTTGCAGTAATGAAAGGTCTTTTCAAGGGCGTAACAGCCGATGAATTCTCTCCCGACGGAAAGATGACCCGTGCAATGCTCGTTACAGTTCTGTCCCGACTTGCAGGCTACAGCGGAGAATCAGCTTCCACATATACCGACGTAAATCAGAGCGCTTGGTATGCCGCTGGCGTTGCGTGGGCTGAAAAGAACGATATTGTAAACAAGGGTGGAAAATTCAGACCTGATGACAATGCAACCCGTGAAGAAATGGCAGACATGCTTTACAGATACGCCAAGAGCCTCTACAAAGAAGGAACTCTTGACGGATCAAAGGATTTTGCAGACTCCGCAAGCATCACAGCAACATATGCTGATGGCGTTAAGTTCTGCACAAAGAACGGTATCATCGGCGGTTACAGCGATAACACTATCAAGCCAAAGAACAACGCCACACGTACAGAGGTTGCTACAATGATAATGCGTCTTGTAAACTACCTCGGCAAAACAAAGGCAAATTCTGCAAACGTACTTGCTAATGAACCCACAGCCGTTGTGCTCAAGGGCAACGCACTCAAGAGCGTTCTCGACAATT
Source organism: Eubacteriales bacterium (assembly GCA_045577925.1). GTDB lineage: Bacteria > Bacillota > Clostridia > Oscillospirales > CAG-272 > UBA4717. The sequence continues at coordinate 19,692 of JAZNJH010000004.1, read as the reverse complement.
CTCTTGTCAGAGCCACAGTTGAAGCAGATGAAAGCGTTAAGCTTGTTCCCTTTGCTGCAACTGGTGCTCCTAAAATGTCTATCATGCATGCATACAACCCCAAGATAGATTGGTTCAGCAATCCTTACGTTGTAATCAAGTTTAACACAAACATAAAGAAAGATAACGTAACAGCAATTCTTCAGGCACCCAATTCAGGCGGAAGCTATGATGACACCACAGTATCAGGCCGCGGAAAACCGGCAAATGGCGCTATACTTATTGACCTTACAGGTTACACTAATAACCTCAACAAAAATACGTATAAAAATACCATGGCTATTAAGCTTCAGCCTTGGGGAACATCTTCAAGTCAGGAGCTTTCAGCAGAAAATTACTTCACAATCTCTGAAGTAGTATTCTTCGACTCTCTCGGTGCTGCACAGGCGTATGCCGGCTGACATCCTTTAATCATCACATCCCCGGTTTAATAACCGGGGATGTTTTTTGTTTTGTTTTCACAAATATAAGATAATATTTTAGTATATAATAACATGCCGTTTTTTCTTGATATAGGCATTCTAATATGGTATAATAGTTTATACAGAAAACCATTTTTTTACGGTCTGCAAGACCAAGGAGATAATTTATGAAAAAAACACTGTCCGTTATTCTTTCGATTGTTTTTTTATTTAGCACATTTGCTTCTTTTACTGTATCGGCATCAGACAGCGTTTATGTCGAAGCAAGCGACGCTATTGTTGATAAGTATATGAAAGAAGCCGATGCGCTTGTCCAGGAAATAAAAAATTCACCAACAACCGTTGAGGTTTCCGGAACAAAATACTACGTATCCTCAAGCTCGGGTAATGACAGCAACGACGGTCTTACTCCCGAAACTGCGTGGGAGACTATAAACAAGGTCAACAGTATGACCTTCAAAGCAGGTGACGGCGTATTCTTCAAGCGCGGTGATACCTTCAGATTCGTAGGCTCGCTTAGCGCACAAAGCGGCGTTACATATTCGGCATACGGCAATGGTGCAAAGCCCCTTTTCATGTGCTCCGTTGATGCTTCCGGTGCTGATAACTGGATTGAATCAAGTATAGAAAACGTATACATATATACAAAAACTCCCGGCGGCGACGACCGTGATATCGGTACGATAATCTTTGACGGCGGACGCGCATGGGGCGTTATGGTAACGGCAATGAAAAACGGATACCGTTTATATAACGGTCCCGTTTTCAACGGCATTGATCCCATATACGATATTAAAACATCTGTGTTCAAAGGAGCGGAGAGCCTTCAGGGCAATCTCGAATTCTATCACGACAGAGATAACGACATACTTTATTTATACTGCAAAAACGGAAATCCCAGCGAAGTATTTACGTCTATTGAGCTTCTTGACGATGATCCTGCTATATTACTTGAAAGCGATGACACCCGCTGGGCTCATGATATTACGATAGATAATATTGCAATCTACGGCGCTTCCTACGGCGTATCAGGCCAGAGCGTTAAAAATATTACCGTGCAATACTGTACATTTGAATGGATAGGCGGTAACGTTCAGATGGGATCGTTCGATTTCGGTGGCGACCAGGTAACCCGTTACGGTAACGCAGTTGAATCCTTCGGTTCATGCGATAATTTTATTATAAGATACAATTATGCAAGCCAGGTTTACGACTGTTGTTGGACGGCGCAGTCAACCGGTGCCTCAACAATGAATAATCTTCAGATATACAAAAACGTTGCAGAATATGCAAACACAGGCTCTGAGGTATGGCTAACAGCCGAGGGTACCGTTACAAACATGCAAATATACGACAACTACGACCGTTATATCGGTTATGGCTTTTCGCATCAGCGCCCAGGTGGAGACCCTAATGGTGGCTTCTTCTATGGTGGTGGAAGCGCGCCTGTCAATTGCAAAAACAACGACGTAAAAAATAATGTCTATATGTTTGCAGGCGGAAGCGCAAACTCTGTTCCCGCTGCAGGACCTAACCATTTCAATTTTCACGACAACGTGTATATTATGGAAAGTGATACAAACCTTGGAGCTATTTACGACGACCCGATAAAGGCATCAGGTCAAAGACTACAATATAAATATACTAAAGAAAACGTTCTTCATTTTACAAGTATGGGTTGGGAATCGGGAACGGTATTCTATTACACAAAGCCAAAAGATCTGACCGAAATGTATAAAACAGCGATCCCGCAAGGTAAATACGTAAAACCTGAGGTTGCATCTTCAGTTAAGTTTGACGACGTATCCGATACCTTCTGGGGAAAATCGGCAATAGATTTCGTTGTTGATAAAGACTTGTTTAACGGAATAAGCGAAACACAGTTCTCTCCTGATGGTAAGATGACCCGTGCGATGCTCGTTACAGTTCTCTCCCGTCTTGCAGGATATAAGGGCTCTGCCGTTTCCACTTATACAGACGTTAGCCAGACTGCCTGGTATGCCTCTGCAGTAGCGTGGGCTGAAAACAATAGCATTGTTGATGCAGGCGGTAAATTCAGACCTGACGACAATGCGACACGCGAAGAAATGGCAGACATGCTTTACCGCTATGCCATAAAGGTATGTAAGGAAGGAACCCTCAGCGGCGCAAAAGACTTTGCAGACTCATCAAGCATTACCGCTTCTTATACAGACGGCATCAAGTTCTGCACAAAGAACGGCATTATCGGCGGTTACAGCGATAATACGATCAAGCCTAAAAACAGTGCTACCCGTGCAGAGGTTGCCACAATGATAATGCGCCTCGAAAGCTATCTTGAAAAAGCAAAAGCCGATTCTTCAAAGCTTCTTTCAAGAGAGCGTACAGCAATAGTTCTTAACGGCGAAGCCTTAAAAAACACGTTGAATTCTAAGGCATTAAGCTTAGAAATACAAGCTGACAAAAGCGTAAAGCTCTCACCTGCTGCAACTAAAACACTTCAATGGTTTGATATCGTGAACAATTCTAACAACGATATAAATATAGTATCAAGCCCGTATATCGTGATAAACTACGAATGTAATGTGAATTACGACTTTATCACATCCAGACCCAGAGGAAACTCCGCAAAAGAAGTTGATACAAAACGTTTTTCAGTAAAAGGCGGCAAAGTACTTATCGATATTTCAGAATACGTTGACGGCATAAATGATTCATCTCAAAAAAATGTTGCAGTCCGCTTCTTGCCCTGGGGGCCTGCTCAAACTCAGCCTGATGCATCTGAACATTTCACGATAAAGGAAATCGTTCTTTTTGACAACCTTGCCGCAGCTGAGATATATGCGCAAAATTAAATACAAACAAAAAAGACTTGTCTTAGAGTGTCACTCTAAAGGACAGTTTTCAAAAATACGGATATCTCAAAAGAGGTATGCCGTATTTTGCATTTGTGTCCACAAATGCAGTGCTTGTCAGGAAAATTGACAAGGCGTAGACGAACATAAAAAGGCTCCCTCCGGGAGGGAGCTGGCGCCGTAGGCGACTGAGGGAGAACGCGTTATAGCAAAGAATATCAAAATTGAAAGTCGCGCGGGCTCCTTCCGTCACGCTTCGCGTGCCACCTTCCTCCCAGAGGAAGGCTTTTTTACATCCCACGCTACAAGCAAAGAGGACAAAGAACGCAAAACATTCTCTGTCCTCCTGTCGGTAGGTAACGTATTCAATTAAATGTCAAGAACTGTCCTTAAGAGTGCGAAGCATTCCGACAAGTCTTTTTTGTTTTATGAAAGCTCAAAATAAAATGTGCTTCCCTTTCCCTGTTCACTTTCAACTCCGTATTTTGCATTATGGAGATCAAGTATGCTTTTAACTATAGAAAGTCCAAGTCCCGAGCCTACGTTTGCACGCTTGTGTACTCTGTCTACTTTGTAATATCGCTCCCATATGTTTTCGATATCTTCTTTTGCGATACCTTCGCCTGTATCAACAACTTCTATTCGCACCGACTTTTCTTCAAGTGACACGATCTGACGAACAAAAATACATTTGTCTTCACCCGTATGATTTATTGCATTTGTTATAAGATTGTATATAACCTGTAATATCTTGTTTTCGTCTGCGTATACGATTGCATCATGCTCGCAGGAAAACTCTATTTTATACCCCTCTGATGCGCACATTTTGCCGACACGGTCTATTACAGACTCTATACACTTGGTAAGATTAAACTCACTTTTATCAAGGCTTTCTATATTTGCACCAAGCTTTGAGAGGTCCATAACGTCCCCTACAAGGCTTGAAAGGCGCCTTGATTCATCAAGTATTATCTGAAGATTTTCTGCACTCATCTCACCCGGTATGTCACGCATCATTTCAGCATACCCCGATATCATAGTAAGCGGTGTTCTAAGATCGTGAGATATGTTTGCAATAAGCTCCTTCTGAAGCTTATCGGTTTTGGAAAGCTCGCTTGCGGCATAGTTTAATGACTGGGCAAGCTCATGACTCTCTCTGTATCCTCGTCCCGAAAAATCTACGTTATAATCTCCTTCTGCAAGCTTGCTTGCCTGCTTTGACATTTGTGTGATCGGCTTGGAAATATGCCTTGCCATTATATATGAAAAGAAAACAGAACATATTATAAGTATAGCTATAATCAGCGAAAGCTCTGCCTGAAGCGTCCTTTTAGTTGCGCTTACCGGAGAAGTCATAGTATTTAAAAATACTACCATGTCCTCATTGCTCCTGCTGCTTTTTTCCACAACGGTCAGCATTAGGCTTTCGCCCATTCCTTCATCTCTTTCAGGCACACTTCCCTCAAACTTAGACGGATCGTATCTGCCGTTATGAAATCCCCCTCTCGGAAGCACGAGGAAATCATGTCCACCGTTATTTTTAGCATCATAGTAATGCCTGAGAAGAATGTCGCTGGGAATATTATGAAGCATGCAGGCAGCATCAACATGAGAGCTTGCTACCATTACTCCGCTTCCCGTGTATATGCTGATGCATATCTCGTTTTCCTGAGATATTCTTGTTATAAGCGTATCTATATCATCATTGTCTATATTTCTGCAAATACTCGAAGCGCTTCTTGTTAACTCAGAGCGCTTTATTTTCTGATACACTTCTTCAAGAAATACCACCTGTATAAGCCAAAGCAAAACAAGTATTATTGCAGAAAACGCCGCCATATATCCTATTATACGCCATTTAAGTCCCGGCTTTTTCATCTTGAACTCACGGTGTTTCAAAACGATATCCTACCCCTCTGAGCGTTACTATATATTTACTGTACTCTCCCAGACTTTTACGCAACAATTTGATATGTGTACCAAGCGTTCTGTCATCACCATAAAAGTCGTATCCCCAAACGTCGCTTATAAGCTTCTCGCGAGAGAGAGCTATGTTTCTGTTTCTGAGCAAGTAAAAGAAAAGCTCGTATTCCTTTGGTGACATCTGCACCCGCTTATTGTCAACATATACAATTCGTGCAGTAACGTCTACCTTTAATCCCTCGATCTCTATTATCTCGTTTTTTTGCGCTTTCTCGTTTACAGTTGTATTTTTGCTTCTGTTCATGATCGCGCCTATACGAAGCATCAGCTCTCTGGGCGAAAACGGCTTGACAACATAGTCGTCAACACCTATCTCAAAACCGTTTATTCTGTCATATTCTTCAGAACGTGCAGAGAGCATTATTATCGGAACGCTTGAAAACTTGCGTATTTCACGGCATGCAGAAAACCCATCAAGCTCAGGCATCATAATATCCATAATTACTATATCATATTCATTTTTACGGCATTTTTCAAGAGCCTCCATGCCGTTTTCAGCCTCGTCGACCGTGTGTCCCTCAAATACGGCGTATTTGGAAACAAGATTTCGTATCATTTCTTCATCGTCAACAACAAGAAGCTTGTACATATATTTTCTCCTTTGTATTTTAAAAGAAACAGGGGTTTTGCCCCTGTTTCTCACTTAATACCCAAACCAGCTTGAAAAGGGGGAGGTGAATATAGAGCCTGCGCCGCCTTTACTTGTTTTCTCTTCGTCGCCCTCACTTTCCCCCGGAACGTATTCATGACATTCCATTTCAACGTCAACGTATTTTCCGTCTCTTACAACCGTGAGCGTGATCTTATCTCCGACAACGTGATCCTTTAGGATCGCTTTTATATCGTTTCCGTAAGTTACCTCGTTACCGTCAACCGCAGTAACGCGGTCACCTATTTTAAGAGCATCGTTATATTCGCTTTCAAGAATATATACGCCAAGCGTGTTAACTCTGTACATCATCGCTGTATAAGAATCGCTGATATCCATATATGTGATGCCAAGCGATACTCTGCCGCGCACGTATCCGTAGTTAATAAGCTGCTCTACAACCTGAGAAGCCATGTTGCTGGGTATAGCAAATCCGAGTCCCTCAATACCCGAGCCTGAGGATTTTGCATTTACAATACCGACAAGCTCTCCCGCAAGATTAAACAGACCTCCGCCCGAGTTACCGGGGTTTACTGCCGCGTTAGTCTGCAACAGTGTCATTTCTGTGCCGTCTATCGTTACCTGACGCGCAAGCGCGCTGATAATACCGTTTGTAACCGTGCCGCCAAGGCTTCCGAGAGGATTACCTATTGCAAGCACTTCCTCGCCGACAACAAGCTTTGTGCTGTCACCCACTACAGCCGGTGTAAGATCTGTTGCTTCAACCTTTAGAACTGCAAGGTCGCTTTCGGAATCATATCCGATAACTTCGGCAGGATATTTTGTACCGTTTGTTGTTGTAACGGTTACAGTAGATGCGCCTTCTATTACGTGATTGTTTGTAATTATATATCCGTCGGCAGTTATAATAACTCCGCTTCCGGCGCCCTCCGTTATATATTGGCTGAATATACTGCTTGTTGATACGGTTTCAGTACGAATTTCAACAACCGAGCTTGCAACCTTTTCCGCAACCGTTGAATACGTGCCCGGCTTACCAAAGGTAGAATCCGTATTGCTTATAGATGTATCGTGTGTAACGCTTTTATAAATTACAGAAGTGCCGCGTGTGCCCGACATTGAATTTGCAAGAAGCGTTGCGCCAAACGCCGTAAATCCTGATAAAATGATGCAAAGAACGACCGCAACTGCAATCGGCGCATTTTTGCGCTTTTTCTTATCTTTTACAGGCTCTCTCTTTACTTTAGCTGCATCTTCTTCAATATTTCTGTTTATATAAACTTCTGTTCTTTTAGTCTCTTCTTTGTCTGCCGGTTCTGTTGAAAAATCTTTTTCAGTTATTTCATCGCTTTTTAGATGATAGCTGATATCCGCCGCTTCATCTTCATCATTGAAAATGGGTGCAGGATTTTCAGACTCACTTGCCGTCTGCTGATTATCATTATTTTTGAAATTTTCTGTTTCTATCAAGTTATTGTTGTCCGATACTTCATCTCTCGGATCAAAGCTATTATTTTCACTCATTTTAAAAACCTCCTTTGGGATTTTATGTTCTTATTATACATATCAATTATGACGGTTTCATGACGGCTTATCAAAATACTTATGAAATTGTCTGTTTTATTATAACAATGGGCTCAATGTGTCAACTCCACAAAGCTTGCAGAGCAAAGCTTTGCTATATCTGACGGCATGGCCTCTATCTGCCAGCCTATCCTTCCCGCGCTGACAAGCATTGTGTCAATATCCTTTGCGCTTATATCAAAAAATGTTTTAAACTGCTTTTTCATACCAACAGGTGAACAGCCTCCGCGCACGTATCCGGTAATGCTGTTTATCTCGCTGACGTGTATCATCTCAACCGACTTCACTCCGGCTGCTCTTGCGGCTTTTTTCAGATCAAGCTCAGCAAGCACCGGTATATCAAACACATAAAAGTTCTTATCACTTCCGCGTGTTACGAGTGTTTTATAAACTCTTGACGGATCAATTCCAAGACTCTCTGCAACGTGCGCACCGTCCACAGCCTCGCCGTTATTTTCATATCTATGCACGGTATATTCTATTTTTGCGCTGTCAAAAAGTCTTATTGCATTAGTTTTATTTTCCTTTTGTGCCATTTTTGCCTCTCATATTGCTTATTATATATATTGTACTTCATATATTAAAAAATTTCAATACGTTAGGCAAAATAAAACGGCGGACCGCCGTCCGCCGCTTAAATATCAGACTTACTTACGCTTTTTCGGCACAAGCATTATAATAAGAACGATAACTATCGCTATTATGATAAGCGATATAACTATGCCGACAATCGAGCCGGACTCCTCGTCTGTCATGGAGTCTGCAGAGTTAACCATGTCGTTAACGCCGTTTTCAACGTCGTTCATTAGCCCTGAACCATTATTGTTTCCTGTGCCGTTAGAACCGTTTGTTGTACCTGAGGACTGCGAACCCGAACCGTTTGAAGACTGTGAACCTGAACCGTTTGATGAATGAGAGCCGGAACCGTCCATCATATCGCCTGCCATACTGCCTGCTTCGCCAACAAGGCCCATATCGCCGTCGTTATGATCTGATACAACCCCGTCGCTCGCATCATGATTCGGAACACCGTCGTCGGATACAACTCCGTCTGAAACATTTGCCGATACGGTAAATGACATCATTATAATAAAAATCACCATTATAAGAGCTGTAAATGCTCTCGCTGTAATAAATTTTGATATTTTCATTGTTTTTTTCTTTCCTTTCGGTTATAATTGTATTGTCGCATAAATATTTTTTGAAAAATACTTATGCTTATTCGCGGAAGAAAAAGTCAAATACGGATAAAATTTCAAAACCGGAGTTGCTATTATGGGGCTTGATAACAAAAGATTTCAAAAAAATGATAACGGCTTTATTTGCGCTCACTGCGGCTTTAATGTAAAACCGCTTGAAACAAGCTCGCGCGATCACTGTCCGAGATGCCTTTATTCTTTGCACGTAGATATAAATCCCGGCGACCGTGCAAACGAGTGCAGGGGTATTTTGCGCCCTGTTTCTGCCGCGCCCGACTCTAAGAAAGGCTACGTTATTACTTATATATGCGAAAAGTGCGGTGAAACTCACCGCAACCGTGCCGCTTATCCTGCAAAAATCCAGCCTGACGATATCGGGCTGATAATCAAGCTTACCGCAGGTCAATATGACCTATAAGGAGTAGTTATGAAATACATACTTTCAGCAAAAGAAATGCGCAGTATCGATTCATATACAAGCGAAAGCATCGGCGTATCAAGCGAGGTCCTTATGGAAAGAGCCGCGCTCGTATGTGCCGAAGAGATCAGGGCATCCGGCTTTGATACTTCAAAAATACTTATAGTTTGCGGAATGGGAAATAACGGCGGTGACGGTCTTGCGCTTGCGCGCATAATCAACCGTTTTTACAAACCCGAGGTTTTTCTTGCAGGAAGCTATAACAAACTTAGCGGACTTGTTAAAAAGCAATACGACAGCGCGGCGCGAAGCCGTGTTAAGTTTATACACTCACCCAAGTTTGATGAATATACGCTTATAATCGACGCACTTTTCGGAACGGGGCTTTCCCGTGACGTTGAGGGAGAACATCTTGATATTATAAACAAAGTAAACTCGTCAGGCGCAAAGGTGATATCGCTTGACATGCCAAGCGGCGTTGACGCTACAAGCGGACGTGTGCTCGGTGGGGGAGTAAACGCTGATATAACCGTTTCTTTTGCTTATACAAAGCTCGGACAAATACTTTATCCCGGAGCAGAAAAATGCGGAGCTTTAAGGGTACGTGACATAGGGATCTATACCGACCTTTGCGATAACATGAAGCATCCCGCCTTCACATATACAAAAAATGACCTGTCACTTATTCCCAAACGTCGCAGATACTCAAACAAATCAAGCTACGGCAGAGTCTTCGTTGTTGCGGGTAGCGAGAATATGAGCGGTGCCGCTCTTCTCTCTGCAAAAGCCGCATACAAAAGCGGTTGCGGAATCGTTTCGGTATTTACGCATAAAAAGATAGCCGATACTGTCCGCGCAGTACTGCCTGAAGCGATAGTATGCGATTACAATGATGAAAAAGTTGATTTTTCCACTCTTTACAGAGAGATCAATAATGCAAGTGCACTCGTTATAGGCCCGGGGCTTTCAAAATCTGAAAATGCAAAAAAGATTTTGCGATACACTCTTGAAAACGCGCCTTCAAATACAGTACTTGATGCAGATGCATTAAATATTATATCCGAAAACAGAGATCTTCTGGCCTATATAAAAGGAAAAATCGTAACTCCCCACCTTGGCGAAGCGTCAAGACTTATGAGTAAAAGCATTGATGAAATAAAAGATAACATTATTCCTTGTGCAAAAGAATTTTCCGATAAGTACAACTGTATATGCATACTCAAGGATACGCGCACGGTTGTTGCCGCTCCAAATCAGCCGATATTTATAAATACTGCAGGCAATTCGGGACTTGCTAAAGGCGGTTCGGGCGACACGCTTACCGGAATAATAGCATCACTCATGTCGCAAGGCATGGAAAGTGCCGATGCGGCAAGGATAGGCGTATTTTTGCACGCATACGCCGCTGATCTGGTAGCAGACGAGCATGGCGAATACGCGATGCTTTCAAGCGACGTATCAGAAGCTGTAGGGAGAATTATGAGTCAGTTTAATAAGTAAAAATAAAGCGGGCACAAATGTGTCCGCTTTATTTAGCCTTCTCCAGCAAAAAAGCGATTTTTTACTTTTTCGCTTAATTGTGGTTCACCTCTATTGCAAAAGCTTTACTGTTATGCTATAATATAATTGCGACATTAACTGCATATCGTCTATTGACATGGAGAATCACCTTGGTAAAAGGTGCTTCCCCCTTTTTTCTCATATCCATGTTGATAGAGCGTTAGTGTCGCAACTTACGAAGGGAAGCACTTTTTCGGTGCGTTCCTTCATTGGGGCGCACTTTTTTATTGTGCACGTAAAAAAGCGGCTCAAAAAATTTCAAGAAAGGAGATCAAAAATGAAAAGAGCTGATGCCTTTCATTTCAATTTGTATATTGAGCCGATTATTATGCGTAAAATAAGATACATAGCTAAGTATTCAGGCAGAAGCGGTAACAAATTTATTTGCCATTTACTGAAAAATGCAGTGAATACTTTTGAAAGAAAGTACGGAGAAATATCCGAAGAAGAGTTGAAAGCGGTAGGTTTGATAAAATCAAAAGAGTAGCAATAACACCGTGTTTACCCTCATTGCTGCGACTCAATCAAAAAGGCACCCTGTCGGGTGCCTTTTAATTATTATTTCGCCGCTTCGCCAAGCTCGAAAGCTTTCATGTTAAGCTCCAAAAACTTTTCGGGAACGCTCATTTCAATTGCTTTTACAAGCGTTTTTCTGTCAAAGCCGAGAGCATGCGACATAAGTCCGATAAGCGCTACGTTAACCGCCTTTTCGCTTCCCGCTTCTCTTGCGATAGAAAGCGCGTCTGCCGCAATTACGTTTACTCCCTTTGCACGCATCTTTTCAACGAGATTTTCAGGATACTCTGCCGCGCCCGTTACAACGGGCATCGGATTTATCTGCTGTGTATTTGTTATAAGTACTCCTTCTGTCTTCAAGTAAGGAAGCCATCTTGCAGCCTCAAGAAGCTCAAAGGACATGATTATATCCGCTTCGCCCTTGCATATAACGGGGGAAGCAACACTTTCACCGAATTTTACATACGTTACGACCGAACCGCCTCTCTGGCTCATTCCGTGAACCCCGGAAACCTTTACGTCATAGCCTTCAAGCATTACGGCATTACCGAGTATACGGCTTGCAAGAAGCGAACCCTGTCCGCCAACGCCGACTATCATAATATTTTTTGAATTCATATCTTCATACCGTCCTTTCTGCTTACGCCTCAATAGCATTCTTCGGGCACATCTGCGAGCAAAGTCCGCATCCAACGCAAAGCGTTGCGTCGATCTTTGCCTTGCCGCCTACTACCGATATACAAGGACATCCTATCTTCATGCACGCACGGCATCCGATACATTTATCTTCATTTACCTTAAATGCAGGCGCATGCTTTACATACTTGAGAAGTGCACAAGGCTTACGGCAGATAATAACCGACGGTGCTTCTGCTGCAAGCTCTTCTTTAAGTACTCTTTCAACTTCCTTAAGATCGCCCGGATCAACTATGCGGATATGCTCGTCTGCAACACCTGCAGCACGTGCTATATTTTCAAGCATGATTCCGTGTACAGGCTCACCCTTGAGCGTATATCCCGTGCAGGGATTCTGCTGATGGCCTGTCATACCCGTAATACTGTTATCAACTATAACAACCGTCGAAATACCCTTATTGTATGTAATATTGGCAAGTCCCGTCATGCCCGAATGCATGAAGGTTGAGTCGCCGATAACTGCAACGCTCTTGTTTTCCTCGCCGCGAATTTTATTGAATCCGTGAAGTGCGGAAATGGATGCGCCCATACAAAGAGTTGTATCCATAGCTGAAAGGGGAGCTGCCGCGCCGAGCGTATAGCATCCGATGTCTCCGCTTACGTAAAGTTTTAATTTATTGAATACGTAGAATATTCCTCTGTGCGGGCAACCGGGGCAAAGTACAGGAGGACGAACGGGGATATTATCGTCAAGCGCCTTAAACTCTTTTTTCTCGCCGAGAAGCTTTTCTGCAATAAGCTCCTGAGAAAACTCGCCGAGAACAGGAAGTATATTCTTGCCATCAACATTAAGACCGAGCGCCTTGCAGTGCTCTTCGATAAACGGATCAAGCTCTTCTATAACGATAACACGCTCATGCTTTGCCGCAAAGCTCTTTATAAGCTCGTCGGCAAAAGGATAAACAAGTCCGAGCTTTAAATATGAAGCGCTGTTGCCAAACACCTCAAGCGCATAGTTGTATGAGGGGCCTGACGTGATAATACCAAGCTTGGAATTATTGTCAATCTCCTTATTGAAAGGACAGTCGCATGCAAATGACGCAAGTTTTTCGAGTCTTTCTTCAACAACAACGTGTCTGCCTCGTGCATTACCCGGCATCATTACGTGCTTTGCCGCTGATTTTTCATACGGTTTTATTTCATGTTCAACTCTATCGGACGTATTAACGAGCGACTGCGAGTGTGATACTCTTGTATTGAGTCTTAAAATAAAGGGGGTATCAAATTCTTCCGAATAATCGTATGCAAGCTTTGTAAATTCAAGGCACTCATTTGAGTCGCTGGGCTCGATTATCGGAAGCTTTGCGGCACGTGCATAATGACGGCTGTCCTGCTCGTTCTGAGAAGAGTGCATACCCGGGTCGTCCGCAACGCCTATTACCATACCGCCGTTAATACCTGTATACGACGTTATAAAGAGCGGGTCTGCCGCAACGTTGAGTCCAACGTGCTTCATACCGCAGAATGAACGTCCTCCGCCGATCGCCGCGCCAAGCGCAACCTCAAGCGCAACCTTTTCGTTAGGCGCCCATTCAGCGTAAACCTCGTCATATTTCGCTACTGCCTCGGTTATTTCCGTACTCGGTGTTCCGGGGTAGCTTGAAACAAGCTTAACGCCTGCCTCGTAAAGTCCTCTGGCAACTGCCTCATTGCCAAGCATCAGTTTCTTCATAATTTTATCCTCTTGTTATAATTTTTCGTATCTGTTTATTCTCTCGAGCATAACGATAGCTTCACAGTTAACTTCACCGTTTTCTTTTACAGTGCGAACAAAGTACTGTCCCTCGCTCTTGGTCATATAAACCTTAAGCACCTCACCGAGTCTTGCCTCGGATACGTAGCTTATACCCATCATGATAACGCGTTTGTTTTCCATTTCGGGAAGAAAGTTGCATATCATATCCGCATAATTTGTGTTATTCATATGCTTATTCATATCAAGATCGCTATAAGCAACCACTCTCTCTCCAACAAGGCTCAGATTAAGTTCTGATGGTATATATATACGGGAAGGAGAATCAAGTTCAAGCGGCTCCTCACATTCAAGGTCAACCGGTAAGCTTGATATTCGGCAAAGCTGCCTCGTTTCAATATCGATAACACCCCATACGGTTATAATCTCGGCCACGATGTTTCCGTCAACACGCGCCTGATAACAACGTGTTAATGAAAGTCCGCGGCTTTCGCACGGCCAGGTGGAAATCTCCAAATCTTCACCGGGATGTACCGGCTTATATACACTTATGTTTAATCGGCAAAGCACATACGTCTTTCCCATCTCCACAAGCTTACTCTGCGATATCGCACTGTTCTCGAGCTGCTTTGAGGAGCATTGTTGCATGAATCTGAGCATTTCGGTAACACGCAAATTCGAATTTGCATCGCAGTGATGAATATCAACCCTGAAATTCTGATAGGTCTTCATTTATTTATATTTCTCCGCCGGTTTTACGGCTTCTTTTAATTGGCAAAAGGAATGGGCACTCACCCATTCCTTTTTGCTTATCTTAATATACGATAACGTTTACTCTGATAACGCCATCAATAGCCTTAACCTTTGAGACAAGCTCCGCAGGAATTTCTCCGTGGCACTCAACCATTGTATATGCAAGTTCCTTCTTGGAGTGGTTGATAAGGTTTTCAATGTTTATGTGCTCGTCTGAGAATGCTCCCGATATCTGACTGAGTATCGTGGGAACGTTCTTATGCATGATGCAAAGACGTGCGTCTCCGCCGCGCGGCATCGTTGCATTGGGGAAGTTTACGCTGTTCTTGATATTTCCGTTTTCAAGATAGTCGATAAGCTCGTTTGCCGCATATACTGCGCAGTTATCTTCGCTCTCCTCTGTTGATGCACCGAGGTGGGGGATTGCGATTATCTTGTCTTCGTTGATGATGTCATCTGTCGGGAAGTCGGTAACGTAGCTTGCAACCTTACCGCTTGCAATTGCAGCCTTGAGGTCTGCAGAGTTAAGAAGATCTGCTCTGGAAAGGTTGATGATTCTTACTCCGTCCTTCATCTTTGCGAAGTTTTCAGCGCAAAGCATGCCCTTTGTTTCGGGGGTTGCAGGAACGTGTACGCTTATGTAATCGCTCTTTGCGTAAATTTCATCGTACGTTGCCGCCTTTTCAATCGAACGTGAAAGTCCCCATGCAGCTTCAACTGTAATATACGGGTCGCAGCCTATAACCTTCATGCCGAGAGACTTTGCAACGTTGGCAACAAGTCCGCCGATAGCTCCAAGGCCTATGATACCGAGAGTCTTGCCCTCTATCTCAATACCCGCAAACTTGCTCTTGCCCTTTTCAACTGCCTTTTCGGGAGCTTCCGTTCCCTTAAGCGTTCTTACCCATTCGATGCCGCCAACGATATCACGCGAAGCAAGAAGAAGTGCGGCAACTGCAAGTTCCTTAACGCCGTTAGCATTTGCACCGGGTGTATTGAAAACAACTATACCCTTTTCACTGCACTTGTCTATCGGAATATTGTTAACACCTGCACCTGCTCTTGCGATAGCCTTGAGGTTATCGCCGAATTCCATATCGTGCATAGCTGCCGAGCGTACCATTATCGCATCGGGATTTGCTATATCCTCTGCAATTTCATATTTATCAGCATCAAAGCGGTCTGTACCAACCTTGGCGATCTTATTTAAAAGCTGGATCTTATTCATTATTCTGATTCCTTTCGGATTTATTACTTTTTAGGATTGTTCTTTGCAAATTCGTCCATAAACGCAACGAGCTTTTCAACGCCCTCGATAGGCATAGCGTTGTATATTGATGCTCTCATACCGCCGACAGAGCGGTGACCCTTGATATTCTTGAAGCCCTGAGCATCTGCTTCTTTTGCAAACTTCTTATCAAGATCAGCATCACCCGTTACGAACGTTACGTTCATCATTGAACGGTACGCCTTTTCAACGGGAGCAACGTAGTAATCCTGTGAATCAAGGTAATCGTAAAGGATAGCCGCCTTCTTTTCGTTATACTTCTTCATTGCTTCAAGTCCGCCGAGATCGCGTACCCACTCAAATACGAGCTTTGCGATGTATATCGGATAGCAGGGAGGAGTATTGTACATAGAATCATTATCAGCCATAGTCTTGTAGTCAAGCATTACGGGAATGTCTGCGCGGGACTTGCCGAGAAGATCTTCTCTCACGATAACGATCGTAAGACCTGCGGGAGCAACGTTCTTCTGCGCACCTGCATAGATAAGACCGAACTTTGTAACGTCTATCGGCTCACTCATAATGCAGCTGGACATATCCGCAACAAGCGGAATATCGCCTGTGTCGGGAATATAGTTGAACTTTGTTCCGTATATTGTGTTGTTGAAGCAGATGTGTACGTAATCTGCATCAGGTCTTATATCCTCACGCTTGATCTGAGGAATGTATGTATTGTTCTTGTCTTCACTTGAAGCGATGCAAACAACGTCGCCGTATTTCTGAGCTTCCTTGTATGCCTTCTTCGAGAACTGACCGGAAACTATGTAATCAGCCTTGCCTGAGCCGTTCATAAGGTTGAGCGGAACTGCCGCAAACTGTGTTGACGCGCCGCCCTGCAAGAAGAGAACTTTATAGTTATCGGGAATATTCATAACGCTTCTGAAAAGAGCCTCTGCTTCCTTGATGATCTCCTCGTAAGCAGGAGAACGGTGACTCATTTCCATTACGGACATTCCTGCGTCCTTATAACATACAAGCTCTGCCGCTGCCTTTTCAAGCACGGGCATGGGGAGTGCAGACGGTCCTGCTGAGAAATTGAATACTCTGTTCATTGTAAATACCATTCCTTTCAATAAGCCGGTAATTTATCCCTTTACTATACTAAAGCAAAGGTCATATTATGGTTAATTTTATAACAATATATATTATACTCCGATTTATTCTTCAAGTCAATAATATTTGTACTATTTTTTCAACTTTGTATAATTTCAACTTTATTCGCTGATATTTTGCCTCAATTTTGTATATTTTAAAATTTAAAAGTGTTACAAAAATAGCGACTATTACCACTCATACCGATACTTTTTCGGCACACAATAATCACACAGGATATTTTTAAAGAAAGTAGAGAAAACGTATGTCGCAAAAAACAACAAATATAATTATAGCCGCAGCAACAGGTGCCACGGCCGGAGCGATGATCGCTCTCGTAAGCCCCGCAAAGAACAGTGTTACAAGGAAAGTAAACAACTTTGCAAAAACTACAAGCCATTTGCTGAGCGCGGCAGGGACGGTATTTTTAAACCTGTCCGATATGCTTGGATAAAAAAACGGTCGGAAATTCCGACCGTTTTTTAAGTTATCTTTCAATTACAAGGTGAACAGGAAGTCCGTTTTTGTAAACGGGCGATACTTCTCCGTTAATAAGTGGCATAATATATTCAAGGCACTCGTCTGTTACGTTATTGCCACGCTCGTTTATAAATTCGCGGGGTACGAAGCGTATCATATTAGCGATCTCGTGAATGTCACGCGGTACACAGCTTACAGCGTACTCGCCTTCTGCTCTCTCAAAGCACATCATCTTTCCGCTCTCGCCTGACTCAGCGCACTTAACAGCCGCACGTCCTACCTTTGCAGACTCATCAAGGTCTGTAAGCGAAGCGCAGTGAGAAGCGCATCTCTGCGGAAGATTGAGTTCAACCGAGCGCACCTTGCAGCCGATCTTCTCTCTGATTATATTTTCAAGCATCTTGCCCGTTCCTGAAAGGTACTTGTGCCCGAAAACATCAAGCACTCCGCTCTGAGTTCCTTCGCCAACATATCTGCCCTCTGCATCACGTGCGCCTTCTGAAACGGCCACCACAACGTTAGGCTTTTTTTCAAGCGCAGCGTTTACGTCATCGATAAACTCATCAACAGAGAATGCAACCTCGGGAAGATATACGAGATCAGGTGATATGCCGCAGTGAAGTCTCGGGAGCGCAGCTGCCGCCGTAAGCCAGCCTGCATCACGTCCCATTATTTCAACTATCGTAACCGCCTTTACGGTGTATACCGCAGTATCTCTGAGCATTTCCTGCATGGTTGTTGCAATAAATTTTGCTGCAGAGCCGTAACCGGGAGTGTGGTCGGTTCCGCAAAGATCATTATCTATTGTTTTAGGAACGCCCATAACTCTTATGTCGCTTCCGATCTCTATTGCATACTTTGTAAGCTTTGCCACTGTATCCATCGAGTCGTTTCCGCCGATATAGAAGAAATACTTTATATTAAGCTTATCAAAAATCGCAAAAATCTTTTCGTATACTTCCTTGCCCTCATTTATATCCGGAAGCTTTTTTCTGCATGAGCCAAGTGCTGCCGCAGGGGTATTTTCAAGAAGCTTTATATCCTCTTCTGTTTTTACTACGTCGCTGAGAACACAGTATCTTTCCTCTAAAAGTCCCTCTACTCCGTTGAAAGCACCGTAAAGCTTGTCTATATTTTCGCTTTCAAGAACACCTCTCAAAACTCCGGCAAGCGTTGCATTTATCGCCGCAGTCGGTCCTCCCGACTGGCCTACAACAGCATTCCCACGTAACATATTCATTTTATCCTTTCCCTCAGTTAATCACTTATTTTTAAGCTTGTTAAAGCGCTCTGCAAGGCTTTTTTTTCGATCTTCACTCTTTTTTTGTAAGTGCACGTATCTGCCGTCCTCAAAAGTGAGAACGTCACCTTCCTTTATACCGTCAAGCTCACATGCAGGCACGTTTTTCACCGACGAGTCGGCAGAAGAAACGAGCACGGCAAAACCTTCTTCGACTCTGTCTACGATATATTCCATACGCACTCCTTTTTACAAAAAGCTCTTGCATTAAAGTATAATTATGTGTTATTATTATTGTAACACTTATAACAGTTCGTGTCAATAATAAAGTTGTATAGAAATAAACAGAGGTGACAGAAGTTTATGTCGGATACCTACAATATACTTGCTATCGGAGACGTTGTCAGCATGCAGGCATGCGAATACTTAAAGGAAAAGCTCTGGGGTATCAGAAAATACCATAACATTTCCTTTACGGTTGTGAATGGTGAAAACTCAGCAGACGGTAACGGCATGCTGAGGCAAAGCGCTGACATGCTTATAGAAGCCGGCGCTGATGCAATAAGTGGCGGAAATCACACGTTCAGGCGCCGCGAGGTCTATTCTTATCTGGATGACAGCCCTTGTTGTATCCGTCCTGCCAATATGCCCTCATCTGCCCCCGGATACGGCTTCAGAATAATAGAAGCGGATTCAAAGCGTGTGCTTGTTATGAATCTGCTCGGTACGGTCTATATGGACGTCTGCGATAACCCGTTTACGTGTGCGGACAAAATACTAGAGGCAAACAAAGGTAAATACGACTATGCCGTAGTCGATATCCATGCCGAAGCGACAAGCGAGAAAGCGGCTCTTGCACGCTATCTTGACGGCAGAGTAAGCGTAGTTTTCGGAACGCACACTCACGTTGTTACTGCAGACGAGCAGGTACTTAAGGGGGGCACGGGATTTATAACCGACCTCGGTATGGTTGGGGTAACAGACAGTATACTCGGTGTTAAAAGCGATATAGTAATTGAAAAATTCATTTCACGCCTGCCCGTAAGATTTGAGCAGGCGCATGGCGAAGTTTCTGCTTCCGGTACTATATTTACGCTCGACAGAGCAAGCGGAAAATGCCTCAAGGCAGAAAGAATAAGCTTTTGATGATTTGTCAAGCTAAGTGCAACACTTTTTGATAGCATCTTGAAATAAATCCAAGGGATTATTGTAATTTAAAACCTTTTTAGGCCTGGCGTTGATCAACGCCAGGTTCTTTTTTAGAGTGGTAGGACTAACTCTTGAT
>JAZNJH010000003.1:0-11351 GCA_045577925.1 Eubacteriales bacterium | reverse complement strand
GCAAATAATGCTCCAAAACCTTTATCATCAAGGGAATATTTGCGGTAAGCGTCTAACTCTATGAGTTTTGATACTATGCCCTCATTAGCCTTTATTTTGGCTTTTATGGCGTATTCTCTCTTGCTTGGTCTTGTTATGCCTGACAACTCATAAAGGCGGTCTATTGCCCCTTTTAAGTCCGTCTTTTCAACTGCTATTATGTAGTCAATAACACTACCGCCAACATTACCACTCGCACCGAAACAGTTAAAAGTCTTTGTTTCGTGATAATAAACAAGGTCTTTTTTGTGTCCGCATATTTCGCACCGCTCAAACATTGCACATTTTGAGTTATTAAAAACCGTTTTGCCGTTCCGCTCCTGTAAGTATCTGAAAAAGTCAAAATCTTCTTTTAATCGGTCAAGTTCTTCATTGCCTGTTTTGACTTGTTTCTGTTGCTGTGGCTCTTGCAGTTTCAAAACATTTTCAATGTCGATTGTAGCGGATAAATCGCATATAACTACATCTTTATTTGTGCCGTAAAATATGCGGTCTGCATTAGTACAGGAAGTATCACTCTGCGGAAAGAGTTTTACAAGTGTTTGTGCAATTACTGCCCTCAACGCTTGATTTATTACAGTTTCATTCATTACAAAACAAAGTCTGTATTTTTCCTTTTGCTCCGAATGTGAAAAACTATAATAATAAAATGCAGGCGGTAAATTGTATCTGTTACAGATTTCAAGTGCATTGCTAACGGATAAAAGAGGCTTGTCCGATTTGTCATTATCAATATCAACCATAAAAAGCCGTTGTTCTTTCCAATTTTCAGCCTTGCACCCTTTACCGTCCATTACAGCAGGGCTAATACTGTACCCTCTCTGAATGTATTTTATAAGCGTTTCAAGGTCTATGTCTTTGATTGTATTTGCACCCTGTAAGCGTGGCTTTATAATTGAAATATGTTCTTTTGGCTTTTCCGTGTAGCCCTTTGTGTCAATGTGTATTAGCAATTATCACCACCGCCATTTTTTAGATATTCAATAGCAGGCTTCATAGCCCTTTGCATATCTTTTATTCTGCCTTGCATTTGTCGGACGAATTGCTCAATATCTCGGTCATCAGCAGGCAACCAAAAACCGCTTTGCGTATTACTACAAATAAGTGTCCCTTGTTTGCGTAGTGCATTTACAGTTATCGTTATATCTCGCTCATTCCAACCTAAATATTTAGCAAGGTCTTTCGCTGTGATTGCGTTTTCCTCTCCGACAGACAAATAATCGGTTAAAATAAGAGGTTTATTTTGCTTCATTCTGCTTTGCCTCTCTTTCCGCTATAATGCGTTTTGCTCTCTTTTCCCAATAGGTCGCATTATGCTTTTTAACCTTGTCTTTGTTGTTTGCTCTCCATTCTCTGAAATATGCAAGGCGTTCCTCTCTTGCAATTTCTTCAACGGATTTTTGCTGTTTATTACTCAATAAATCAACTCCTTTATATTTCTTTTTCGTTTTCTCTTGACAGACTGTCCTAATTAGTGTATAATCTAATTAGATAGATTGATATCTTTTCTATCTGATATGATTATAACATAAAGAAAAAGCAAAAACGAAAATAAGAATATCAGATAATATTAGATATTATCAAACTTTTATTATCACATTTGATAGGAGTATAGAGAAATGGAATTAAAAGAAATATTGTCCAAAAGGCTTGAAACATTGATAGAAAAGAAAAAAGATGAAAACTATCAAAACTCAATACCAAAACAAGCGGACGGAATGGGTATTCCTTATCCAACCCTTGTAAAATACATAAATGGTAAAGCCGAATGTCCTGCAAGTAACATCATTAAAATAGCACGGTATTATGGAGTATCAACAGATTATTTGTTAGGTAACAGCCCCAACCCAACAACAGACGAAAAATTACAAGGTGTCTGCAAATATACAGGATTGTCAGAAAAAGCGGTATTGTTATTCAAGGAAATTAAAGAGTTAGACACAGAGAGGGAATTATCAAGATTTTTTGAAAACGATATCGGAAAGTCTTTCTTATTATCCATTGTTGAGTATTGTAGTGATGTTAAAAGGACTGCAGACTTTAGAGGGCATTTAGCTTCCGCTTCCGATGAACCGTTTATGACTGAAATTATAGAAGAATTACGCTTGACAGAAGTACAGGACTATGAGGTTATTGCTTATAGAATTTCTCAATATTTACAACGATATTTTGATGAGCGTGCAAAAGAAATATATCAGCCTGTTACTGAATACGAAAAACAGAGAAATGACGAATTACTGCAAATAAAGAGGGAAACGGACGAATGGATAAAAAATGTACTAAAGGACGGTGAAGAATAATGTCAGCATATAAAAATGAGCGTGGTACTTGGAATGTAAAGTTTTACTATACCGATTGGACAGGCAAACGCAAACAAAAGAAAAAAGAGGGATTTGCAACAAAAAAAGAAGCCCAAACCTTTGAGGCGGACTTCCTTAACAAGTGCAAAACATCTGTTGATATTACTTTCGCAAATTTAGTTAAAAACTATATGGAAGATTGCAGGGTGCATTTGAAGCCTACTACATTAGCAAACAAAGAACACCTTATATCAACAAAGTTATTACCCTATTTCGCTGATATGCGTATATGTGATATTGATATATCTACCGTGAGAAAATGGCAAAATGAATTGATTTCGCACGAAAACGGCTATGCTCCAACATACTTGAAAACCGTACATAATCAGTTATCAGCAATATTCAATTTTGCGGTCAAATACTACAAACTACCGTCAAACCCTGCCTCTGCCTGTGGCTCTATGGGAAAGAAAAAAGCGGAAAGTATGCAGTTTTGGACAAAAGAAGAATTTGACTCATTTATAAAATGCGTATCAGATAAACCGCTTTCAAAAGTTGTATTTCACCTTTTCTTTTATAGCGGTATGCGTGAGGGTGAGTTATTGGCTCTCACTCTGAACGATTTTGATTTTGATAATAATACCGTGAGCATTACAAAGAATTACGCACGGCTCGGATATGAGGAAATTATACAAGCACCTAAAACCCCAAAAAGTAAACGGACAATAACTCTGCCTGCTGAAATAATGGAAATGGTAAAAGAATATAGTTCAATGATTTATGACTACAAACCAACGGACAGGCTATTTCTAACAAGTAAGCAAAGTTTAACAAGAGAAATGATTAGAGGTTGCACCGCTTCGGGCGTGAAAAGAATACGCATACACGATTTACGACACTCTCACGCCTCATTGCTCATTGAGTTAGGTTTTGCCCCTCTGTTAATCTCTGAACGGCTCGGACACGAAAACATAGAAACAACTCTGAACACATACTCTCACCTATACCCGAATAAGCACGGAGAAGTAGCAGAAATATTGTCAAAATTGATACAAAATTAAAAATTTAGTACGATATTAGTACGATTAGAAAATAAAAAGTCCCGAAAACCCTTGTAAATAAAGGCTTTCGGGATTTCTTGTTATTATTCCCACTCTATCGTGCCGATAGGCTTAGGTGTGAGGTCGAAGAGCACTCTGTTTATGCCCTCTACTTCATGTGTAATGCGGTCTGTTATCTTATGGAGTATGTCGTACGGAATTTCTTCGATCGTTGCCGTCATGGCGTCTGTCGTATTTACTGCGCGGATGATCGCCGGCCAGCCTTCGTATCTCTTATTATCTCTTACGCCAACACTCTTGAAGTGCGGTACTGCGATAAAATACTGCCATACCTTACTTGCAAGTCCGCACTTATCAAATTCGTCACGGAGTATTGCGTCTGCTTCTCTGAGCGCGTGGAGTCTGTCGCGTGTGATAGCACCGAGGCAACGTACGCCGAGTCCGGGACCCGGGAAGGGCTGACGGTCTACCATTGACGCGGGAAGTCCGAGAGCTTTTCCTACCACTCTTACTTCGTCCTTATAAAGAAGACGTACGGGCTCTACAAGCTCGAAGTGCATATCCTCGGGAAGTCCGCCTACGTTATGGTGCGCCTTTACGCCGTCACTTTCAAGTATATCGGGGTATATTGTACCCTGAGCAAGAAAATCGATATTTTCAAGCTTGCGTGCTTCTTCATTGAATACTTCGATGAATTCGCCGCCGATTATCTTGCGCTTCTTTTCAGGTTCTGCAACGTCTACAAGCTTATCAAGGAAGCGGTCTGTTGCATCTATATATATAAGGTTAGCGTCAAGCTGGTTGCGGAATACTTCTATAACCTGCTCGCTTTCGCCCTTACGCATAAGTCCGTGATTTACGTGCACGCAAACAAGCTGCTTACCGATCGCCTTTATAAGAAGTGCGGCAACAACAGAGGAGTCTACACCGCCCGAGAGAGCAAGCAGTACCTTTTTATCTCCTACCTGGTCGCGGACTTCTTTTACCTGTTCTTCGATAAAAGCGTCTGCAAGAGCCTTGGTTGTAATTCTTTCCATATTATCAGGTCTTTTATTACTGAGCATATATTAGCGCTCCTTTCAGTTTGAAAAACGAAATCAGTTTGTATAGTTATCGAAATAGCCCTGTACCAATACCACGGGAGTACCCTTGTCGCCCGAGCCGCTTGTAAGGTCGCAGAGTGAGCCGATAAGGTCGGTAAGCTGACGGGGTGTTGTACCCTGGGATGCCATATTGCCTACGAGGTTATTATCCTTTGTACGGATACTTTCGGAAATAGCCGCTTTAAGAGCGTCGCCCGAAAGGTCTTTGAAATCGTTATCAGCGAGGTACTTGAGCTTAAGCTCGTTGGGTGTACCGATAAGACCGTCTGTGAATGCAGGAGAAACTACCGGGTCTGCAAGCTCCCATATCTTACCCTGGGGATCTTTGAATGCACCGTCGCCGTATACCATTACTTCTACGTGCTTACCTGTCGCTTTAAGTACACGCGTCTGAATATCGAGGACCAAGTCCTTGCACTCTCTGGGGAAGAGCTTGATCTTGTCTTCCGTTGACTTGTTAGAGCCGAGAAGTCCGTACTTTTCGTTGCATCCGCTTCCGTTTACGGGGGCTGTGAGTATTTCATCAAGTCCGCAAACTATCTTAGCACCTGCCGCCTTGAGTATTCTCTTTGTACGTGCGCGTGTATGGATATCGCAGTTAATTATGCAGTCGGCATAATCAAGTATTGCCTTTGCCTGATTTGCGAAGATTATTTCAACTTCAGCACCTGCTTCGCGGATAAGGTCGCCGTAATATTCAACGTAGTCCACGCCTGTGAACTCGTGCTTGTTTACGCCGAAGTGACGTCTGTAATCTTCAAGTGAAAGAACGTCGGAGTAGGGATTGATTCCCGCTGCGTCGATTTTATCAAGGCTTACAAGCTCGTTTCCAACCTCGTCGGAAGGATAGCTTAGCATAAGCACTATCTTCTTTGCTCCCTTTGCTATACCGCGAAGGCAGATTGCAAAACGGTTACGGGAAAGTATGGGGAAAATGACGCCTACCGTGCCGCCGCCAAGCTTTGCCTTAACGTCTGCAGCGATATCGTCAACAGATGCGTAGTTACCCTGCGCGCGTGCAACGATAGACTCGGTTATCGAGATAACGTCGCGGTCGCGAAGCTCAAAGCTCTCGGCTTCTGCCGCTTCGAGCACGCTGTCGGTAACGATCGCGGCAAGATCGTCTCCTTCTCTTATGATAGGGCAGCGGATACCTCTTGATACCGTACCCACTCTTCTTTCTTTATCAGACATAAATATTCCCTCTTCTTATCATTGATTTTTTAACGACATATATTATATCACTTTTTTCGTGTTTTTTCAATAGTAAATTTTTGATTTTGACCAAAAATCACACTTTTTTTGCTGATAACACATTTACGGCAAAAAATTATCTGCCAATTCTGTTTATTTTGACACAAAAACTGTACCGTCATATTGCAAACAGGCGTTTTTTATGGTATACTTTAGTAAGAAATCTTTATACAAAGGTAATGAAGATGAAAAAAATCAAGGCTGTTAAAACTATATCCATAGCACTTATATGGATTGTAATATGGCAGGCATTGTCGATGCTTGTTGGCGAGAGTCTGATACTCGTTTCACCGATAGACGTAATACTGCGCCTGTGGGGTCTTTTGTCTGATGCCTCTTTCTATCAGAGCATACTTGTTTCAACTCTGCGCATCCTTGCAGGCTTTATTCTCGGTATGAGCATAGGAACCGCTCTTGCCGTTATCTCGGCAAAATATGCGATAATACGCGATTTTCTGTCACCGTTTATGGCGGCCGTAAAGGCGGTGCCCGTCGCTTCGTTTACAATACTTGCGCTGTTTATGATATCAGCAAAAAATCTTTCGGTGCTCGTTGTATTTCTTATCGCGCTGCCTGTCGTTTACTCAAACATACTGACGGGAATCAAGGCTTGCGACAGGCGACTGCTTGAAGCGGCAAAGCTTTTCTGTGTCACACCTTTCAAGAAAACGGTCTACATATACTTTTCGCAGGTGCTTCCCTATTTCAAATCGGCGTTGTCGGTTGCATCGGGACTCAGCTGGAAATCGGGTGTTGCCGCAGAGCTTATAGTTATTGCCGCAAGTTCGATCGGCGAAAGGCTTTACGAAGCGAAGGTCTCACTTGAAATGGTCGATCTTTTCGCGTGGACTCTTGTGGTAATTCTTATGTCGCACCTGACCGAGCTTGTTTTCAGGCGCATCACCGATCTTGCATGGCGACTTATACAAAAAATATAAACTAAGGATTTAAGTATGATAAAGCTTGAAAAAGTTACAAAAAGCTTTGGGGAACACAACGTTCTTGATAATCTGACACTCTCGTTTGACACAGGCAGCCGTACTGCGATAATGGGGCCCTCGGGATGTGGAAAAACTACTCTTTTTATGCTTGTCGCAGGTCTTATTTCTCCCGACTTCGGAAAAATAGTACGCTCAGAAGACATGCGCTTTTCTGCCGTTTTCCAGGACGACAGGCTTTGCGAAAATCTTTCGCTTTATGCAAACATAAAGCTTGTAGTTTCAAAGAGTGTGGGTAAGGCTGAAATACTAAATGATATTGAAAAGCTTGGGCTTGAAGACTTTGAAAACAAGCCTGTCAGTGTGCTCAGCGGCGGCATGAAGCGCCGCGCCTCTATTATACGCGCGATGCTTGCCGATTTTGACACGCTTATACTCGACGAGCCGTTTAACGGCCTTGATGAAAAGACGCGCAAAGAGGCAGCTGACTACATTCTTGATAAGCTTGATAACAGAACTCTTATACTTATAACTCACAATCCCGATGACGTAAAGCTTCTCGGATGTGAAACTGTAACTCTCAACAAATAAAGTCTGACCCGAAAGAGGCATGATACTTCTTTCGGGTCTTATTTTATCCTATGTCGTTTTTCGCTGCTATCTCACTTACAAGCCCGCGCATTTCGCTTTTAGACTGCGCGTGTGCGGCGCGCTCGTTATAGCTCTGTCTTTCGGCTTCTTCTAAGCGCGCATACTTTTCAAGCGCGGTCTTGTTCTGAGCAAGGCTCATTGCAAAGCCCATAGGTATCTCATCGGGCATTCTCCGGTTATCCATAATATTTTTCCAATCTGTTTTTTTATTTTTGTGCAATGGTAGTTTTTCCATAACCTTACCCGTTTATATGCGGAATTTTTTGCCGTTTTAAGCTACCATGTTCTTGACAAAACTATTTCTTTGTGTTACGATAACTTCAAAGCAGGAATAAAACGGACCGGACCGGACAATCGCGCGGTATGTTGCCGAAAGGTATTACCGTGAGGAAAGTCCGGGCTTCGAAGGGCAGGATAACGGATAACGTCCGCCGGAGGCGACTCCCGGGAAAGTGCAACAGAAATAGACCGCCGCAATTTTGCGGTAAGGATGGAAAGGCGAGGTAAGAGCTCACCCGAACTTATGGTAACATAGGTTCGCTGTAAACCCTATCCGAAGCAACACCTGAGATTTACTTTCAGTAACGTTTGCCCGACGTAATATCTCTGGTGGCACGAACATTGTTCGGAGCTGCACGGCAACGTGCAGTCAAGATAGATGATTGTCTATAACAAAACCCGGCTTACAGGTCCGGTCCGTTTTATTCCTGCTTTTGCATTTTTTTATAGATGACATTCCTCTCTGTTTATGTTAAAATTATTATGTAAACACGGAGGTCTTATAATGAAAAATAACTTTACTGTGCCTGCTGTTTGCAGGCACTCTTTTTACATATTAAAGTACGGGCTTTTTCTTATAGTTTCAATGCTTGGAGCGACCTGGCTCAAATATGATCTTACTATATGCTCAAGTAACGAAGAAAGCATAAGATTTTTTACAGCCGCACCTCTTGCACGACTGATGCTTGAGCATACGCTCATTACTCTTATAATTATAATCGCAGGGGCTCTTGCATTGGATCTTATAGTTAAAAACAAAGATAAAATATAATTTCCTCAAAGTATTGTTTTTTTCTCAAATTGCAAGTATAATATAAAGTGAAAACATTCTTGATATGTGTGATGCATACCGCATACAGCGAGTAATGGAGGAAGCCTGTGAATCTGACAGGGTAAAACACCCGGTCAAAATTAAGGCAGTACAAATCTATGTTAACAGTAGGACTAACGGGGGCAACGGGCGCCGGTAAAGGTGCGCTTTGCGATATTTTTGAAAAGTGGGGCGTACATTGTCTTGATACCGATCTCGTATCGCGCCTCGTGTGCAAGCCCGGTATGCCGTGTACGCGTGAGCTTGCACAAGAGTTCGGTGAGGATATACTTCTTGAAGACGGCTCGCTTGACCGCAAGGCTCTTGCAAAAAAAGTGTTTGAAGCAGAAGAAAACGATGCTTTACTTGAAAAGCTTAACTCAATAACTCACAAATATATACTTGAATATGCAGACTCGTGGCTTGAAGGTCAGAGGGCATCAGGTGCAAAAGCCGCCGTTATTGACGCGCCCGTTTTATTTGAGTCGGGTTATGATAAGAAATGCGACTATATAATCGGCGTGACCGCAGACAAAAAGCTTCGTATCAGGCGCATAATACAGCGCGATAATATAGACACAGAGCTTGCAAAAAAGCGCGCAGGGCTTCAGAAGGACGATGAGTTTTTGAAAAAACACTGCTCTGTTGTTTTTTCAAACGACGGCGACAAGCAAGTGCTTGAAAATTTAACCCATGACTATATAAAGGCTCTTGCAGAGGGCATCATACCAAAGTTCTGATATAAAGGCATAGTATATGGCTAAATCGAAAAAATCAAAAAAGAAGCTCTCATGCAGCGGCAGCGCCGTTCTGATTATAATTCTTTCTGTTGCAATATATTTTATTGCAGGAGAGCTTATCGAGCGGCAAAACAAGTTTATATATCCTAAAAAGTACGTACAATACATTGAAACGTATTCGGAAAAATACGGTGTGGATTGTGATATAATCTATTCGGTTATACACACCGAGAGCGGTTTTGACCCGCAAGCCAGGTCTTCTGCGGGTGCTGTCGGCCTAATGCAGATAACGCCCGACACGTACGATTGGCTTTTATATCTGCGCGGCGAAGAAAAAACGCGTGAACTTGACGATATTAGAACAAACATTGATTTCGGAACGTATTTTCTATCTTACCTTTATAAAAAATTCGGAAACTGGGATACTGTATTTGCCGCATACAACGCGGGAATGAACCGCGTTTCGGGTTGGCTTGAAGACCCGGCGTATTCAGACGGTATAACGCTTACGTATATTCCTTTTTCGGAAACGAGAAATTACGTAAATAAAGTTGGAAACACTATAATCAAATATAAACAAATATACAATGAGGAGTGATAAAAATGAGCGAAAAAACAAAGGGGCAGCTGCTTGCCGAAAAGCTTTTATGTAAATCGGAAAACACTTTTGAGATAATTGATAAAAGCGAAGAAGGCAAGGCCTATTCTTATTCTGAGGGCTACAAGAGCTTCCTTGACGCTGCAAAGACCGAGCGTAAGGCCGTAACGCATGCAATCTCTATGGCAAAGGATAACGGTTTTGTTGAATATACTCACAAAACAAAGCTTGAGGTTGGCGGCAAATACTATTATAACAACCGCGGCAAGAGCCTTTTCCTCTTTAAAGTAGGAAGCGAGAATGTTGAAAACGGTATCCGCATCGCCGCGGCACACATAGATTCACCAAGGCTTGATTTAAAGCCGCGCCCCGTTTATGAGGACGCAGAAATGGGCTTTTTAAAGACCCACTACTACGGCGGCATAAAGAAGTATCAGTGGACGGCAACACCCCTTGCCCTTCACGGAAGCGTCGTGCTTCGCGATAACAGTGTTGTTGATATTACGATAGGCGAGGATGAAAACGACCCCGTTTTCTATATAAACGATCTTCCGCCTCACCTTGCACAAACTCAGAATCAGAAGACTCTTGCTCTCGGTGTTGAGGGCGAGTCTCTCAACCTGCTTGCAGGAAGCAAGCCCTATCCCGACAAAGAGGTTGGCGACAAAATAAAGCTTAATATTCTTTCGATACTCAACGAAAAATACGGCATTTGCGAAGCCGATCTTATCTCAGCAGAGCTTTCGGCTGTGCCTGCCTTAAAGGCACGCGACTGCGGTCTTGACAGATCGATGATCGCCGCATACGGACACGACGACAGAGTTTGCGCATACCCTGCTCTTACTGCAATTTTTGATGATACATGTGACAGTAAGCACACCGTAATGACAATACTTGCCGATAAAGAAGAAACGGGCAGCGACGGAAATACGGGTATGAAATCGGCAATTTTGCGCGATCTTATAGAAAGCATCGCAAAGGAGCTCGGCGGAGATCCCGTTGTTGTCAGAGCAAATTCCAAGTGCCTTTCTGCAGACGTTAACGTTGCTTTTGACCCAAATTACCCCGAAGTATTTGAAAAGAGAAACTCTGCGTTTATAAACCACGGCGTTGTAATATCAAAGTACACGGGCGCACGCGGTAAAAGCGGCACTTCCGATGCTTCGGCTGAATTCCTCGGCTATATAAGAAGAATATTTGAAGACAGGGGCGTATGCTGGCAGATAGCCGAGCTTGGTAAGATAGACCAGGGCGGCGGCGGTACTGTTGCCGCATATATCGCCAACCTCAATATTGACGTTATCGACCTCGGTGTACCTGTGCTTTCAATGCACGCACCTGCAGAGGTTATTGCAAAGCTTGACGTGTATATGGCACACAAGGCTATTCTTTCTCTGTTTAATGCGTAAGCATCATAAAAAAAGCACCACGTTTGTTGAAATGATATAATGATGGTAGACACTAAAAAAAACAGTGTCTACCATCAATTTTTATGTTAAAATAAAGAAAAGGAGATGAAAAGAATGGGAAGACCAAAGGGCGGGACAAATAATAGTCATAGCAAAGAAGAAAAGCTT
>JAZNJH010000002.1:0-37573 GCA_045577925.1 Eubacteriales bacterium | reverse complement strand
CACGTTGTTCCATATTTCCATATAACGGTCGCAGTCGCAGCCCGGCTTACAGTCGGGTGAGCCACAGCCATGCTTGATCCCGCGGTCGAAGTATATTTCAGAGCAGGGACCGCAAGGGCCTGTACCGTGCTCCCAGAAGTTATCCGCCTTGCCCATTCTGACAACACGCTCGGCAGGAACACCTATATCCTCTGTCCATATCTTATACGCTTCTTCGTCGTTTTCATATATTGACGGCCAGAGAAGCTCTCCGGGTATCTCGAGAGTTTTTGTCAAAAACTCCCATGACCATGCGATCGCCTCGTCTTTGAAGTAATCTCCGAAGCTGAAGTTTCCGAGCATTTCGAAATAAGTACCGTGACGCGCTGTGTGACCAACTCTTTCAAGGTCGGGCGTTCTGATACACTTCTGGCAGGTTGTTACTCTTTTTCTCGGGGGCTCAACCTCTCCCGTAAAGAATTTCTTCATGGGTGCCATGCCAGAGTTTATAAGAAGAAGAGATTTATCGTTTATCGGAACAAGGGGATAACTCGGAAGCCTGAGGTGACCCTTTGATTCAAAAAACGACAGATACTTTTCTCTCAGTTCATTTAAGCCTGTCCACTTCATAATTTATCATTCCTTTCACGGCGAAAAACTCGCCTCGCAAACACATTTTTATCCATTATTGTATTATATCAAATCTGACGGCTCCGTGTCAATGATTTTAACGAAATTATCTATCCCCACACAAAAAATACTGTTTTAAAGTGTGCTTTTATAAAAAATACTTTCTTTTTACATGCTTTTGTGGTATACTTTCAGTAATAATTGCAGTATTATAAGGAGCCCACATGAAGAGATTTTCAAACAAGCGCTTAAATATCATTTCAATAATACTTTTTGTTGTTATAATCTTTGCCTTCTACGCTTTTTCGGGAAGCTTCAAAAACAGTGTCAATGAGCTTTTTGGCTTGTCTGAGCCTTCTGTTGTCACAAGCGGTAGTATCGAGATGCACGTTATTGACGTAGGACAGGGTGACTCGGTATTGATAAAAAGCGAAAGAAGCGCTCTCCTTATTGATGCGGGGCCAAATTCAAGCCAGGACAGGCTCGTTTCCTACCTGAGGGCTCAGGGTATAGAGAAGCTTGACTGTCTTGTGCTGACTCATCCTCACGAGGATCATATCGGCGGTGCGGATCTTGTACTTGAAAGCTTTGTAACCGACACGGTACTTATGCCCGATCATTCTGCTTCCACAAGGGCCTTTGAAAATCTCCTTGACGCTATCGAAGCGCGCTCGCTTAGTATAACGATTCCCCGCAGGGGTGATAAATTTGTTCTTGACAATATAAGCTACACCGTGCTTTCACCGTCCGAGAGCGATTATGAAGAAACAAACGATTACAGTATCGGGCTCAAGATCGAATTTGGAGAAACGTCGTTTGTGCTCACGGGTGATGCCGAAAAGCTCTCAGAGGGCGAAATGCTTGATTATTTCGGTGCGGGCTTTCTTGACTGCGACGTTTTCAAAGCCGCCCATCACGGCTCCACAACGTCAAACTCGAAAAAGTTTATAGAAGCCCTCTCCCCGGACTACGTTGCCATCTCCTGCGGACTTGACAACGATTACGGACATCCCCACAAGGAAATACGCGACCGTTTTGAAGAAATAAACGCCAAAGTCTACCGTACCGACATTGACTCAGATATCGTGTTTGTTTCAAACGGCAAAGAGATAAGCGTAGGATAATCTTTTATAATATTTTTAATATCGGCGTAATTGCGACTTTTTTCTCTCACACATAGCAGTATAATTTTAGTTAACGGCACGAGAGGAGAGATGAAGTTGACAGTCTACGCCGATATTTTATTTCTCGTAAATTTAAGTCTTAACTGGTTTTCACTTCTTCTGACTGCAAAAATAATGAAGCTTAAAAGCAAAGCATGGCGCATGTTAGTTGCCGCGGCCTGCGGCGCTCTCGCAGGTACGGTCTGCGTATTTTTCACAACACCCGTAGCAACTATGATAAGCGAGGTTGCAGCAACCTTTCTTATGTGCGCGCTCTCTTTTCGCGCTTTCGGCTTTTGGGGATACGTAAAAATATGCACCTGTCTTTTCGCTTCGGGGGTAACACTCGGCGGATCACTTACGCTCATATATTCTTTTTTCAACCGTACGGGAATAAAGCTTCCCGCTCAAAGCGATCTTTCAAGCGCCGTTTTTATACTGCTTTCGCTTGCCGTGACTCTCACGGCGCTTGTATTTGAAAGATTCTTAAACAGCTCTAAAAACACAAAACACGGCGAGATTATAATCGAATACGGCAAAAAAAGACTTTCAATGCCCTTTTTCTCTGACAGCGGAAATTTTCTTTGCGAGCCAATAAGCCAGAAGCCTGCCATTATCGTTGAAAAAGAGCTGCTTCGCGGTCTTCTTGACGAAGATTTTCTGAACTTTGATCCGACTTTGCCCGTTTTTAACAAAAATGATGCTATATACAAAAAACTTCGCCTGATTCCTGCCAAAACGGTTTGTGCAAGCGGTGTTATGACAGGCTTTGTTCCCGATAAAGTAACGCTTATGTGGGACAACACGGCAAAAGACGTTGA
Source organism: Eubacteriales bacterium (assembly GCA_045577925.1). Lineage (GTDB taxonomy): Bacteria > Bacillota > Clostridia > Oscillospirales > CAG-272 > UBA4717. The sequence goes on along the minus strand of JAZNJH010000002.1, from coordinate 34,980 downwards.
CGCAGTTATTGCAATAGAAAATACTTCAAAGCAGACAAGGCTTCGAAAAAGCGCGATCGTGGGAACGTCTTTATTATAAACTCCAATTCTGCGTGTATGAGTGTTGTAGGGCGGGGGTTTACTCCCGCTGCTTCCTGCAATTTTGACTTTTTTCGGCAGGAGCAAGCCCCTGCCCTTCGAAAACCGAGTGTGATCAAAGAGGGAACACAGAAGGTGATCGGTAGTATTATAAAAGAAAACGTGAAAGGTATAAAACGATGAACGAAATATTTGTGAAAATCAGATTTTTTCTTATAAAGCACTTATCTTTGATATCTTCAAGGCTTTTTCCCGATACGTCGGTAAACTATATCAACGGCGCGGATACACTGCCGCCGCCTCTTTCGCAGGAAGAGGAATTCGCCGTTATAGAAAGGCTTTCAGAGGATACCGAAGGCGCAAGACAAACTCTTATCGAGCATAATCTGAGGCTCGTTGTATTTATCGCAAAAAAATTCGAGAATACGGGCATCGGAATCGAAGATCTTATCTCAATAGGCACTATCGGACTCATAAAGGCGATAAATACGTTTAAAGCCGACAAGAACATAAAGCTCGCAACATATGCATCAAGGTGTATAGAAAACGAAATACTGATGTTTATAAGAAAAAACGGTCAGCTTAAAAGCGAGCTTTCAATAGACGAGCCGCTCAGCGTTGACTGGGACGGCAACGAGCTTTTGCTTTCGGACATACTTTGCAGTGATGATGACAGCATTTTCGCCGATATTGAAACACAAGAGGATAAAAAAATAATAAAAAGAGCTCTGCTTGAGCTTTCAGAGCGCGAGAGAATGATCATATCCCTGAGGTTCGGGCTCGGGGGATTAAAGGAGAAAACGCAAAAAGAGGTTGCCGACATGCTCGGCATATCGCAATCCTACATATCCCGTCTTGAAAAGCGGATCATCGCCGATTTAAAGGAAAAACTCAAGCCTAAATACTGATTTTTCGCAGAAAAATATAAAAAATATAAGTTTTTTTCAAAAATGTCTTGCAAAAACTATTTTTTTGTGATATACTAAAGTGCATTGTGAATACGTATACAGTGAGGTGTTAATAATGAAGGAAGGAATTCATCCTAAGTATGAAGAAGTTGCGGTAAGATGCGCTTGCGGCGAAACTATCGTAACTAAGTCTACCAAGGGCGATATGCGAGTTGATATCTGCTCCAAGTGCCATCCCTTTTTTACAGGCAAGCAGAAATTCGTAGACAGCGGCGGACGTGTTGATAAATTCAATCAGCGTCGCAGTAAGGCTGCCAAGTAATAAGCTTGCGCAATCCGCTTTAGGAAACGACACAACAGAATGGTGGGCATATGCGCTTGTGCGCTTCTGCCCACCTTTTGTATTATGTAAGAAAATTATTCCCCATTCGGCATTATGTTCCCGTTGTAAGGTCTTATTTCTTTTGCCCGTAGGGCGGGGGTTTACTCCCGCCGTTTCGTGCAGTTTTGGCTGATTGCGGCACTACCAAGGCCCCGCCATACAAAACCAATCGTTTCTTTGTGCGGGAACATAAAAGTAATTGGAATAAAAAGTAAAAACCACTTTATTTCAATGCCGTTTTCGGCATAACGGAGTTTTTATGGAAATAAATGAACACGTACTTGAAAAAGCTGTACTTGCAGCTGTAAATCTCCCCGAAATGGCTGAGGGCGAATGCGAGCGTTCGCTTGACGAGCTTGAAAACCTGCTCGACACGGCAGGCGGAGAAGTGTTTGCGCGCGTCATCCAGGCAAAATCAAGCCCCGACTCACGCACCTGCCTTGGTAGCGGAAAGATAAAAGAGCTTAGCGAGCTTTGCAAAAACAACAATATTGACGTTGTTATATTCGATAACGAATTATCTCCTGCTCAGATAAGAAATATTGAAAACGAGCTTGATGACACGAGGGTTATCGACCGCTCGATGCTCATACTCGACATATTCGCAAAGCACGCCGTAACGGGCGAGGGAAAACTGCAGGTAGAGCTTGCTCAGCTTAAATATACAGCTCCAAGACTTACCGGAAAAGGTCAGGCACTCTCTCGTCTGGGCGGCGGTATCGGTACGAGAGGACCGGGTGAGTCCAAACTTGAAAGCGACAGACGTCACCTCAGGCGCAGAATGGAGCAGCTTGAGTATGAGATACGCGAGCTTGACAAAGCCCGCCTTACACAAAGAAAGGCGCGCGAGCGCTCGGGTATAAAGAAGATAGCTATCGTCGGTTATACAAACGCAGGGAAGTCAACGCTTTTAAATGCGCTGACGGGCGCGGGCATACTTGCCGAAAACAAGCTTTTTGCAACGCTTGACCCAACAACGCGCAAATACACACTTCCCTGCGGCGACGAAATTCTTCTTACCGACACGGTAGGCTTTATCAGGCGCCTGCCTCACCATCTTATAAAAGCCTTCAAATCAACACTCGACGAAGCTGTGTTTGCCGATATAATAATAATTCTTATAGACTATACCGATCCCGAACAGGAAGAAAAGACCGAGGTTTGCGAAAAGCTTTTAAATGAGCTTGGCGCAAGCGGCAAGCCGACTTTATTCGTTTATAACAAGTGCGATCTTAAAGAGGGTACGGCCGTTTTTGAAAACGGAGATGAAAACAGACTTTTTATATCCGCGCACACGGGCATGGGGCTTGAGGCTCTCGCTCTGCGCATCGAGGAGCTTGTACACGAGGGAAAAACAAACGAGGTATTCATTATTCCAAACGCAAAGCAGGGCATAATTTCAAGAATGTATGAATTTATGACGATAAATGACGTTGAATATGGCGAGGACTGTGTAAAAGTAAACGCGGTTGCCGACGCCAAGGCGCGAGGTATGTTTTCGGATTTTCTGCAAAACAAGCCGGCAAAAAGCGGGGAGGATGAAGAATGGCTGTAAATTCAAATCAATCCGCTCAGGATACAGAAATCAAAAAATACGTTACTCTCGAAAGGGAAGCAAGCGCTGAATTTATTGAAAAAAAGTCTGTTTTTATAGGACACGCAAAGCCTGTAAAAACTGATGAGGAAGCGCTTGAGTTTGTTAAAAAGATAAAAGAAAAGTATGCCGACGCAACGCATAACGTTTACGCGTACTATCTGCGCGGCGGTGCAATGGCAAGATACAGCGACGATAACGAGCCGCAGGGCACGGCGGGCCCTCCCGTTCTTGAGGTTATCAAGAAAAGCGGCTGCGACGACTGTGCTGTTGTTGTAACAAGGTATTTCGGAGGAATACTTCTTGGCGCGGGCGGACTTGTACGCGCTTACGCAAACGCGGCCTCTCTTGCTCTCGAGGCGGCGCACATTGTAACCTATGAAGAATATTCGGTCTATGCGCTCTCGTGCGACTATGGGGAATACAACAAGATAAATTTCGAGCTTGAGGGTGCGCGCGCTATAATCGATAATCTGGATTTTGCAGATAAAGTTAATATGCGCTTTGCCGTAAGAAAACCGATTGCAGATACGCTTATCAGAAAGATAGCGGAGCTTTCGGGCGGCAGACTTACCCCGGATTTTATAGAAAACCGCTTTGATGCGGATAAAAAAGTTTAAAAACTCAAATAAATTGCGTGGAAAAAGAGGGTTTTTTGATTTTTTTGCGTATATTATTAAACAGATACGATCAAATGGACGACGGATACGCAGAAAGGAGCATCATGGAAAGAGCTATACGTGACATAATTACAGAACGCGAAAGAAATAATCTTTCAAAGTACGCTTTTCTCACAGAAAACACCAAAGGGCGCGAAAAGCCGTATACTCCCTGCGATATCAGAACCGAGTTCCAGCGCGACAGAGATAAGATCATTCACTGCAAGGCGTTCAGGAGAATGATGCACAAAACGCAGGTCTTTCTCTCGCCTCTTGAAGAGCATTACCGTACCAGACTCACTCACACGCTTGAGGTCACGCAGATAGGCAGAATAATCTGCAGAGCGCTTCTTTTAAACGAGGATCTCTGCGAGGCAGCGTGCATGGGTCATGACCTTGGTCACACTCCATTCGGACATACGGGCGAGGCGGCACTTCAGGACTGCTTTTCAAAGGATTTCACACACTATAAGCAGAGCTTACGCGTTGTTGAGTTTCTTGAAAACAACGGCGAGGGGCTTAATCTTACCTTTGAGGTCAAGGACGGCATCGTCAATCATCAGGGCGACAATATGGCTTCAACGCTCGAGGGCGTTATCGTTAAGTTTGCAGACAGGATTGCTTATATAAATCACGACATAGACGATTCGATCCGCGCAGGTGTTTTAAATATTGAGGATATTCCGAAAGAGATAATCGAAGTACTCGGGCGCGGTCACTCGGAGCGCATCAACAATATGGTGCGAAGCGTTATTTCTGCAAGCTTTGACAAAAACGAGATAAAGATGGAAAACCACGTTGCCGAGGCAACGGCAAAGCTCAGAGCCTTTCTTTTTGAAAACATATATACAAATCCTAAGGTGAAAAGCGAGGACAGCAAAGCAAGAGAGCTTATTGCAAGCCTTTTTGATTACTTTGTCAAGCATCCCGATAAGATGCCTGAGTTTTTTAAGAACAACATAAAAAATGAGCCTGTTGAAAGATGCGTTTGCGATTTTATCGCAGGCATGACGGACAGGCATGCAATAGAAATTTATAAGGAAATATACATACCGAACGTGTGGTCAGGCGGAAAATAATAAATTAAAGGAGGAAGATTTTATGATTTCACCCGAAATCGTTGAAGAAATAAAATTCCGAAGCGATATCGAAGAAGTTATCTCCACATACGTTACTCTTCGTCACGCAGGGTCAAATTTCAACGGTCTTTGTCCTTTTCACAATGAAAAAACGCCCTCCTTCACAGTGTTCAGAGCTTCAAAAAGCTTTTACTGCTTCGGCTGCGGTGCAGGCGGCGACGTTATAACCTTTATAATGAGGGCGGAGAACTTAACTTACGTTCAGGCGCTTGAGTTCCTTGCCAAGCGTGCAGGAATAACGATACCTCAAAGCGCAGAAGAAGAAAGGGCGGGAGTAAAGCGCGAGCGTCTTATAGCAATGAACAAGGACGCGGCAAAATTCTTCCACTCCTGCCTGAGTGATGAAACGCAGGGGTCAGCGGCACGCGAATATCTCTATAACAAGCGCCGTCTTTCGCGCGCTATCGTCAAGAGATTCGGCCTTGGTTATGCTCCTGCAAGCTTTGGGGCACTGCACGACCATCTTCGCTCTTTGGGCTATACAGACGAAGAAATGGTCTCAAACTTTCTTTGCGGTATCAGCAGAAAGACGGGCAAGCCGTTTGATATGTTCAGAAACAGGATAATGTTTCCGATAATCGACACGACGGGAAATATAATCGCTTTCGGCGGTCGCGTTCTTGACGATTCAACACCGAAATACTTAAACTCGTCGGATACTCCCGTGTTTAAAAAGAGCCGCAATCTCTTCGCTCTTAATTTTGCAAAAGCAAACGCACAGGAAAGACTTATCCTTTGCGAGGGCTACATGGACGTTATCGCCCTTCACGCGGCAGGCTTTGAAAACGCCGTTGCAACGCTCGGCACGGCTATAACGGGCGAGCAGGCGCGGATAATAGCAAAATATACGAAAAAAGTAATTATTTCATACGACAGCGACGATGCAGGTCAGAAAGCGGCGGAAAAGGCGCTCGGTCTATTGCACGAGGTTGGTATAGACGGTCAGGTCTTAAAAATACCCGGAGCTAAGGACCCTGACGAATTCATCCGCAAGCACGGCGCAGAAGGTCAGGCAAAATTCAGATATCTGCTTGATAACAGTCAGTCGAGATTTAATTTCAGGATTGAAAATATACTCAAGAAATACGACCTTGCCGTACCTGACGACAAAATAAGGGCAAGCAGAGAGGTCTGCGATATGCTTGCACAGATATATTCAAGCGTTGAAAGAGATCTCGCGTGCACGGCGGCGGCAGGCAGGCTCTCGGTAAGCCGAGAAAGCCTGATGGCTGACGTTGAAAGAGCTATGCGAAAAAAGAAGGGCGAGCAAACGCGCGAGGTAAAGCGCTCGATATATATGAAAACGGCAGGTTTTGGCGACAGGATAAACAGAGATGCCGTCAAAAACAAAACTGCGGCGGTGGCCGAGGAAGCGATACTCGGCATGCTTCTACTTTTCCCCGAATATACGCTTAAAATAAAGCAAGGGGAAATAGAGCTTTCAGCCGACGACTTTTTCACGGCATTCGGAAAAAAGGTTTTTGAAAAAATAATAGAGCTTACAGATGAAGTCGGCAGGTTTGAGTTCGGTATGCTCGGAGAGGTATTTTCTCCCGATGAAATGGGAAGAATAACCGAGCTTCGCATAAGGCGCGAAAAGCTTTCTCTTAATTCAGAGGACGTTTTACGCGACGGTATAAACAAACTCAAAAATGAAGGCGGCAAAACAAATAACGGGCTTTCAGACATAGAAAAAATATTAAAGCAAAAACGCGCAGACAATGATTAAGCGCTTTTGCAAAGACACAGCAAGTAAATTCTTTACATATAAAAACGGAGGAATTATGGAAAACCATCAGGAAATCAATCTTCAGGAGCTTATCGAAAAAGGTAAGGCAAAGGGCTCTCTTACAAGCGCCGAGATACTCGAAGCCTTCCCCGATGAAAACCTTGATATTGAAACGATCGACAAAATTTATGAGGAGCTCGAAAACAGCGGCGTCGAGATAAGCTATCTCGAAGAAGAACCCGTTGACCTTGACGACGTTGAGGAAGACGTAGAGCAGTATGAGAGCGCCGAGGAAATGGAGAAGATGCTCATGCAGGGCGGTCTTTCGATAGACGACCCTGTAAGAATGTATCTTAAAGAGATAGGAAAGGTCTCGCTGCTTGACGCTGAAACAGAGCAGGCACTTGCTATAAAAATGAGCGAGGGCGACGAGGCGGCAAAGGACAAGCTTGTTGAGGCCAACTTAAGACTCGTTGTAAGTATAGCAAAAAGATACGTTGGCAAGGGCATGTTCTTCCTCGATCTTATACAAGAGGGTAATCTTGGTCTTATGAAGGCTGTTGAAAAGTTTGATTACAGCAAGGGATACAAGTTTTCAACCTACGCTACCTGGTGGATACGCCAGGCAATAACGCGTGCAATCGCCGATCAGGCAAGAACTATAAGAATACCCGTTCACATGGTTGAAACTATCCACAAGGTTTCAAGATATTCAAGACAGCTTCTTCAGGAGCTCGGTCACGAGGCAACTCCCGAGGAGATAGCAGAGAAAATGAACACTACTCCCGACAAGGTACGCGAGATCATGAAGATCGCTCAGGATCCGGTATCACTCGAAACGCCCGTTGGCGAGGAAGAGGACACGCATCTCGGCGACTTTATACAGGACGATGATTCACCGGCACCGGCAGAAGCGGCATCTCACGCGCTTTTAAAGGAAGCTATTGAGGGAGTTCTTGATACGCTGACTCCGCGTGAAGCGCTTGTTTTGAAATTAAGATTTGGTCTTATAGACGGCCGTATGCGCACTCTTGAAGAGGTTGGTAAGGAATTCAAGATCACGCGTGAAAGAATCCGTCAGATAGAAGCAAAAGCGCTGAGAAAGCTCAGACATCCCACAAGGTCAAAAAAACTCAAAGATTTTCTTGAATAAAATTTACCTTTTGACTCTTTCACACAAAAATTTGGTTTTATTTTACCGAAAAGCATCAACTTAATTGTTGTTTTTACACAAACAAAAAGTTTTGCCGTATTTTTAATTTCACAACTTTGGTGCAAGCTTGTTTTTTGCTTTTGATTATTGGAAAATTCAGCCTTGACATCAGGACTTTTTTGGTGTAAAATATAATAGTAAATTTGTACAATATTATTAGATTTGATTACCCGGGAGGTTTCTTCAAAATCATGAAAAAAAGATTACAATGTCTGTTCTTGACTTTAGTTCTTCTTGCATCCTGCTTTACAGTTGCTTGCTCAGAAGAAGAGAATGTTGACACTATAACTATGAATGACGGTTCAAACAAGAACCCTGCAACAACCGTTACTATATGGGGTCTCAGAGGTGATAACACCACAGATGAGGCAGTTGCTCTCGTTGAAAAAGAAATGAGCGCATTAACTCAGTCTGCGTTTAACACCGCGCTCGAACTCAATCTTTACACAGAAGACGAGTATATAGCCGCACTTGAAGAACGTCTTGATGAAATTGCCGCTCAGAAAAAGGTTGAGCAGGCCGAAGCAGATCGTTTAGAGGCTATCGCTAAGCTTTATAAGAAAAATAAAGGTGATGAAGAATCCGAAACTATTCCGGAAGACATAACCTCTATAAACGAGATCGGTCTTGTTGAAATAATCTACCCCGAGCCCGATCCCGCTCAGCTTGACATTTTCTATATCCCTGATTATGATACGTTCGTTGAGTATCAGAAAGACGGTCATCTCAGCATACTTGATACAGAGCTTTCGTCAACCGGCAAGCTCATGACATCCTATATTCATCCGAGTATCCTGGCTGCCGGCAAGCTTGACGGTTCTACATACGCTATTCTTAACAATAAGCCGATGGGCCAGTATACGTACTTACTTTTAAACCGCGAGCTTCTTGATAAGTATTATTATGATGCCGCCGACATATCGATCTTCAGCGCAGCCGATGAATTTATCATGGACATCGCTGCAAACGAGCCGGGAATCGTTCCCGTTCTTGGTGAATTCGATCCGCTCGGTGTTCAGTACTTTACACCCGACGGTGAAGAATCGGTTGTAGGAAACATGCTTGCTGCCGGTACAAAAAAGAACAAGTCTGCATACGGTGTTCCTACCGTGCTTTTCTCAAATACCAAATATGTTGACCACGTAAGACAGCTTAAAAAGTATCAGTCGCTTGGTTATATCGGCGACGGAACAGCCGAGCTTGGAAAATTTGCCGTAGGTGTTGTTAAGGGTACTGCAGCAGATGCAGAAAAGTATAAAGAAAAATACGAGGTTATCACTCTTCAGAAGCCTCATATAGACAACAGCATATACACCGACATGTTCGCGATCTCCTCTTACACTAAGGATATTACAAGATCGATGGAAGTGCTTTGCGCTATTAACACTAACCCTGAGCTTCGTAATATTTTCGCATACGGCGTTCGTGACGTTCATTATACTCTTGATGAAAACGGCGTTGTTAAAAAGCTCAATAACGACTACGATACTCCCCTTGTTTATACAGGCAATATGTTCATCACGTATCCTCCCGAAGGATCAACTCCCGACGTTTGGGAAGTATGCAAGGCTCAGAATCTTGAGAGCGTTGAAAATCCTTATTTCGGATTCTTCTATGAAGATCTTGTTGATGAAAATGCAATGAGGGAAATAAGAGAGATAAGCAAAGCATATTTTGATGAAATGGAAACGGTTCCGTACAACAGATTTGATGCATGGATAGAAACAGCTGTTGATGAGCTCAGAGCAAATCCCACTATTTCTGAATACATATCATTTGAAAATAAACAATCTCTCGCTTTCCATTATAACGAATGGTTCTTCAGACTCTTCCCCGACGCAATGCTTTAATAAAAAACGCAGAAGACCGACGTTTGTCGGTCTTCTTTTTGTATTCAAATAGCTTCTTAGCTTTCCGGGAGCGAAAACTTGCCTCTCCTTTTTAAAGGGGAGGTGGCAAAGTCTGTGGCTTTGACACAAGGGTTTTCGCCGCAAAAAATGTGCACCGCGTAGTGCGGTGCACATTTTATTTATTCGTCTGATTATTCTGCGCAGCCGGGGCAGCCTTCACAATCCTCAGGAGAACATACGTCTTCTGTAAGATCAAACTCTTTAAGACATGCAGGGCAGGTTACGCTTGAGGGATCGATGGTTTCATCAAGATAAACCACTTCAGAGCAATGAGGGCACATTACCTCGTAGAACTCTTCATCATCGTCATATTCTTCAAAATCATCGTCATCATAATCGTCTTCATCGTCCTCATACGCAATATCCTCTATTGCTGCAAGGTCTTCGTCGATCTCTTCGATGTATTCATCAAGTGCGTCAACCTCGTCTTCAAGATCGGCAACCGTGAGCGCCATATCTTCAAGAATGTCGGCCATAGTCTTGATTATCTTGCCCTCGGGCTTTGTTTCATCAAGCTCGAGTCCTTCCATAAGGCCTTTGAGATATGCTACCTTTTCTGTAAGTGTCATATTCGAAAACCACCTTTCATTTGTTCTATTCGCTTAACTTTTTAAAGCTTTGACCGTTTTTATATTTTTATTCAATCAAGCCTCATATTACAGTTATGCTCTTTCGAGATATTCGCCGGTACGCGTATCGATTCTGAGTACGTTTCCGATTTCGATAAAGAGCGGAACCTTGATCTGAGCGCCTGTTTCAAGCGTACAGGGCTTTGTTGCGCCTGTTGCTGTATCGCCCTTGAAGCCGGGTTCTGTATCTGTTACCTCAAGCTCTACGAAAATGGGGGGCTCTACGCTGAATACATTGCCCTTATAGGAAACAACTGTGCAGTCCATATTTTCCTTAACGAACTTAAAGTTATCGTCAAGCTTGGATGCTTCAAGCGGGATCTGCTCGAAGGTTTCGTTGTCCATAAAATAATAAAGCTCGCCGTCGCTGTAAAGATACTGCATCTTCTTTCTTTCAACGATTGCGTTTTCGAACTTGTCAGTCGGGCTGAAAGTTCTTTCAATTACAGCACCCGTAATTACGTTTCTGATCTTTGTTCTTACGAATGCTGCTCCCTTACCGGGCTTGACATGCTGGAATTCAACGACCTGCATTACATTTCCGTCCATGTCAAAAGTTATTCCGTTTTTAAAATCTCCAGCTACTACCATGAGTAAACCTCCAATAATTTTCGGATAATCATCATCGCCGCAAAGCTTGCGCGTGTACATTATTCCATCATCTTATATTTTATAATAAATTTAACTATTTTTCAATAGCTATATTCAAAAAAAGTGAAAAAACACAAAAAAACATACCTTTTTCATACCAAATAGTATATTTTTTTGTTATTTTAGTTAGTTTCAAGGCATGATTTATAGTAATTTTTCATCAGAAGCGCGTCGTCAGCCATGCTTCCTGCCGATTCGCATATTATTCTCGGCTCAAGGCCTGACTTTGCAAGATACGAGCAAAGCGGCTCATATGGCGGCTCAAAACCGCTATCGCAGAATCTTACGTGCTTTTTCTCTCCTGCACCCGTATACTCTATTTTTGAAAAATGACAATGCAGAAATCTCGCGTATTTATCGCCAAGCTTTTCGCCTATAAGCTCAAAGGTACGCTTGTAATCGTCCTCGCACGTGTAGTATGAGCCGATATTTCTTGAATTAAGATGCCCGAAATCAACAACGGGGTAGTATATGTCCGATATCTTGCAGAGCTCGATCACCTCTTCAAGCGTTCCGAGCTGATTTATCTTTCCCATCGTTTCAATTCCGAGATGGATGCTCTCGCCTTCAAACTCCTCAGCCGCCTTATAGAGCGTGTCGGAAGCAAGCCTCATCGCCTCTTCACGACTTATCTTCGCCGCACTTCCGGCGTGTATTACTATCGTATCTGCGCCGATAAGCCTTGCAACGTGCAGACTTTTGCGGATATAATCAAGGCTTTTGAGCCTTTTTTCAATATCAACTCCCGAAAGCGATATAAAATAAGGCGCATGAAGCGACATTTTTATGCCATTTTCCCTTGCCGCTTTGCCTATTTTTGCAAAGGTCTCGTCGCTTCCCATTATACCGTTGCCTGCCTGATATTCGTAAGCGTCAAGCCCCTTTTCTCTGAGCCATGCAGGCGCCTGTGTTGTATGCTTATTACCGTCGGCATAAAAGCTTTCGCTGTTGCCGCCCGGCCCGAACAATGCGCTCATTTATTCTCTCCTTATTTTTCTGTATGTATTCTGCCCGAGCTTTCAAGCTCGCGGTACTTTTTTATCAAAGGCTTTTCAAGAAGTCTTTTCGCTTTAAAAAACAGTGTCGTCTTATCCTTTATAGGCGGCACTAAAAATGCGTGCGCGCCAATGTTTCTCGCCGCCCAGACGTCTGTGAATATCTGATCTCCTATGCTTGCGGCGTTCTCTGCCTTGACACCCATGTTATCAAGCGCTCGCTTAAATCCGAACGGCAGGGGCTTTTTAGCTCTGCTTACAGCAAAAAATCCAAGCTTTTCGTTGAATTTTTCAACGCGCGCGGGGCTTGAGTTGTTTGACACAAAGGAGATCTTTATGCCCGCACTTTTCATGCAGTCAAGCCACTTTATAACCGCCTCTGTCGGCTCTCTGTCATCGTAGGTTACAAGCGTATTGTCAATATCAAGAAGCAGGGCTTCTATTTTATTCTTCATAAGATACTCGGGTGTAATCTCTGTAAAACTTTCAAATATTCTGTCGGGGATCAGTTTTTTTATCATTGTTTACTCTTCCTTAAGCATGTCGCAGACTTTGTTTATATCACCTGCGCCCATTATTATTACCGTTTCGCCCTCTTTTACGTTTGCCCTGAGGTACTTGACTATCCCCTCAAAGCTATCTATATAGACAGCGTTTTCGGTTTTATCCGCAAGGTCCTTTGAGCTGATGCCTGCTTTATTTGTTTCTCTTGCGGCAAAAATATCTGCAAATATTGTTTTTACTCCCCCAAAGGAGCTTGTAAACTCATCAAAGAGCTCTGCCGTTCTTGAATAGGTGTGCGGCTGATATACGCACCATAATGTTCCTGACGCAAGCTTTTTTGCGCCCTTGAGCGTTGCGCGTATCTCGGTGGGGTGATGGGCATAGTCCTCATACATATCGGCCTTGCCGGCGCATATTTTGCCCTTATACTCCATTCTTCGCGCCGCTCCCGTGTATTTTGCAAGCCCATCTCTTATACTTTCGTCTTTGATACCGCATATGTCGGCAACGGCTGCTGCGGCAAGCGCGTTCATTATATTATGCTCGCCCGTTACTGAAAGCTTTATATTCTCCACCGTACCCGTGGGCTTTTTTATGTCAAAAACAGGGTATGCGCCCTCATACCGTATATTTCCCGCCGTATAGTCAAGACCCTGACTCTCACTGCCGAATTTTACAAGGCGGCCGTTATAGTCTTTAACGATTTCACGCACGTTTTCATCGTCCCAGTTTACAACTGCATATCCGTCGTTTGCGATAGATATAAAGCGCGAAAAGGAGTCCTTTATCTGAGCAAGGTCTTTGAAATAATCGGGGTGGTCCATCTCGATATTGAGTACAACGGCTATATTTGGCGTAAAGGACAAAAACGAATCGCAGTACTCGCAGGCTTCCATTATAAAATGCTCCTTTGAGCCCGTTCTGTACGCGCCGCCCTCAAGCTGATCTAATTTTGCGCCCGATACGACCGTCGGGTCAACTCCTGCTTCAAGGAACACAAGCGATGTCATCGACGTTGCCGTGCTTTTTCCGTGCATACCCGAGATTCCTATTCTGTTTTTATGCTTACTCATGATATAGCCGAGATGATCAGCTCTGTATATTGTTGGTATAGAATTCTCTCTTGCATACACAAGCTCGGGATTATCATCTCTTATCGCTGCGGTATATACAACCGCGTCAGCGCCCTTTACATTATCGGCACAATGCTTATAAAACACCTTTACGCCGCACTCTTCAAGTGCTTTTGTTACATCGCTTTCAGTTCTGTCGCTTCCGCTGACACAATAGCCGCTTTTTGCCGAAATATGAGCAAGAGAAGACATGCTTACGCCGCCTATACCAATGAAAAATATGTTCTTTGAATTTTTAAGTATAGACTCGATCTCTTCCCTTGTGTGCATGCTCTTATACATTTTGCGCGTACCTTTCTTTGGTTTTTTTCCCGTTTTATATTATATTTTCACTAGTTTGTGAAATACTATTACCATACCGGTTTATTTTACAGTAAAATTATATGTTTTTCAAGTAAAATTCAAAACAAATTTTGAAAAAGGTGTATTTTTATTTGAATAAACTTCATAATTAAATTGTAGAATATATTTGATAAAAACACTTTAACGGAGGCTGTTATGAAAATTACCGACATCAAAGTAAGAAAGTTATTTGACGACGGTCCTATGAAGGCTGTTGTTTCCGTCACCTTTGACGATCAGTTAGCTGTACATGATATCAAGGTTATAAACGCCAAGGACAAGTTCTTTATCGTTATGCCCAGCCGCAAAAACCCTGATAATACCTACCGCGACATCGTTCATCCGATAAACTCCAGCTTCAGACTTGAGCTTGAAGAGGCGGTTATAGACGCCTATAACAGAGAGCTTGCTCTTTATGAGATCCAGTCTGCAGAAGAAGCGTTAAGTTAATAAAATCTGCCATTACAACCGGTCTCACGACCGGTTTTTTATTTTCCGACGCAGAAGCGACCGAAAATGTCGTGAACAACGTCTTCTCCAACGCTTCTTGAATCAAGCTCGCCAACTGCGCTCATCGCGTTTTCTATATCCATTCCGGCAACGTCCTGCGTAAAGCCGGCATTAAGCGAATCAAGCGCGCACTCTACAAATTCTCTTGCTTTTCTTATAGCCGTATGCTGACGCTTGTTTGCTATAACGGCAGATTTAGTATAATCTATCTCGCCGCTTATATAAAAGCTTTCTATAAGCTTGAATAATTCTTCTTTTTTATTTTCATGCTTTGCGCTCATCTCAAAAACCTGCTCAAAGCTTTCATTAAGCGTCTTTTTGGTATTCTCAACAGCTTCAAGATCTGTTTTATTGATAATTGCAATAACCTTTTTGTCTTTGCATTTATCCTTGATATAGCTTATAAGTTCGGTATCTTCCTTTTCAAGAGGCGTGCTTGAATCAAATACCGCCAGAACAAGCTCGGCTGAATCAAGCTTTTCAAAAGCCCTCTCAACGCCTATTTTTTCAACTGCGTCAAGAGCATTTCTTATTCCCGCCGTGTCGCAAAGGCGCAGTATTATACGTCCCGTTTTTACGCTTTCTTCAATAACGTCTCTCGTCGTTCCTGCAATATCGGTTACAATGGCACGCTCTTCGCCGAGCATCGCATTTAAAAGCGAGCTTTTGCCCGCATTCGGCTTCCCGACGATAGCCGTTGGTATACCCTCGCTGACAGCTTTACCCGTTTTATAGCTTTCATCAAGCGCAGTCAGTTCGTCATTTATCTCTTCAAGTCCGCGCAAAAGCTCTTCGCATGATACATCTGTGAGGTCTTCATCCGGATAGTCTATATACGCATACGTGCTTGATACGAGCGAGAGCATTTTTTTATAAATTTCATCTGCTCTTTTAGACAAAACTCCTCTTCTGTGCGAAGAAGCAAGCTTTATCTGCTCCTCTGTTTCGGCATCTATCAGATTCATAACCGATTCTGCTTCGGTCAGGCTGAGCTTTGAGTTAAGAAATGCTCTCTTTGTAAACTCTCCCGGTCCTGCATAGTCAGCACCTGCAAGTATTATAAGCTCAAGAATGCTCTGCGATAAAAGTATACCGCCGTGGCAGCATATTTCAACAACGTCCTCGCCCGTATACGATGCAGGCGCTCTGTATACCGTAGCAACAGCATCGTCAATTATACCCGTTTCTGATATTATATCTCCGTATACCGCGCTTCTGACCGTTTGCTCTGAGAGCACTTTTTTGTTTTTTGCAATAAAAATCTTTTCGCATATAGAAATTGCATTTTCTCCCGAAACCCTTATCAGCGCTACACCGGCACGTCCAAACGCCGTTGATATCGCCGCTACTGTATTTGTGAGCATCTCAAACTCCGTTTCTTTGTAACTTTTTAATCATAATCATCGGTTTATCTCCTAAAAGGAGCACCGAATATTATAATTTTATCTCACTCTCTGCAACCCGTCAACGTGTAACCACCCAAAGGCTCTCCCTTTGGGAGAGCTCCCGCGAATGCGGGTGAGAGGGTTTCTTTTAGCTTTTCCCTCTCCGTCGGCTACGCCGCCACCTCTCCCATAGGGCGAGGCTTGCTTTGGGCTTGCTTATAACTCCTCCGGAAAAACCGGGGAGTTATCTACTCAACAAACAAAGGCTGTTGCCAAGCAACAGCCTTTTTGAAGCTTAATTATTTCTGCAAGCGACTGTTTTATTAGCGCCTTTATTTACTTATTCTGCAGTTTCTTCACTTTTATCTTTTTCTGCCGCTTTTGCCTCGCCCTGCGCTGCAAGGCTTGCCATATGGCTTTCATATTCGGCAAAGCTTGAAAACCTCTTTGTGGGCTCTCTAAGATATGCCGTTGAAGAATAATCGCTATCGTCATAATCGTCGATCTCGATCTTCGGCGGCTGCTTCTTTTCTATCTTGGGGAGTACTACCGACGAGCTTCTCTTTGACGAATATCCGCCCGATCTCTTTTTGTCTGCGCGATCGCCTCTGTTTGAGCTTCTTCTGTCTGTATCTCTTTCCATAGATTTCTGGAAGCCTGTTTCTTCAAGGAATATTACTACCTTACGGTTATTTTCAACACCGATGGAATTCGTTGATACTCCCTCTATACCCTGTACTTCAGAGTGAATAATTCTTCTCTCATAAGGAAGCATGGGCTCAAGAGTTACACTTCTTTTGTATTTGAGGACCTTATTTGCCATTCTTCTTGCAAGCACTCTGAGCGCCTGCTCTCTCTTTGCTCTGTATCCCGATGCATCAAGGGTTATATTCATATATTCGCCCTTTTCACCGTCTTCTTCCTTCTTGTTAACCGCAAGGTTTACAAGATACTGAAGAGCATCGAGCGTATCGCCGTGATGGCCTATAAGAACTCCCGTATTATCTCCGTCTACTGTGAGATTATATCTGTTCTGTGTACCCTTTTCAAATTTTACGTCTGCTTCTATTTCCATATGGTCAAGAAGAGTTTTAACGTAGTTTAAAGCAATCGCTTCACCGTTTTTCTTTGATGAGAAAAATATCTTTATTTTAGCAGGTGAGGCACCTATTCCGAGAATACCCTTTTTCTCCTGCTCGATTACTTCATAGCTTACATTTTCTTTTTCAAGGCCAAGCTCCATAAGCCCCGCTTCAAGCGCTTCTTCAACGTTTTTGCCCGTAAAGATCTTTTCGTTTTTCAAAATTTTCACCTCTTTAATACTGTCAGTCTTTTTTCTTATACTTTGTTTTGGAATCGTCCTTTATTACAGGAATATCCTTATCGTCTTTTTCGGTATTTATTTCTTCAGCTTTTTCTGATTCTTCAATCTTGTTTTCTTTTACTTCCTCACTCTTGTTTTCTTTTCTTGTGTTCTTTTTGCCGTAGATCTCTTCAAATTCATCATCGTCTATATGATGAAGTGAACGTCCTTTTGTTCCTTTTGAGCCCGAAGCTGCCGTCGTGCTCTTTTTCTTTTTATCCGCGCCGACAGCTTTTTCTGCCGCTTTATAGTCTTCTTGTGTAAACTTCGGGTAGGGATAAAGCTTAAAGAGAACGAACTGCTGAAGTATTGAAAGTACGTTCTGGTATATCCAGTATACGCCTATCGCCGCAGGTACTGTAAAGCAGATGTAGGTACTTAAAAGCGGCATGGAATATTCCATAATCTTCATTGAAGGATTGTTCGCCATATCCTGAGTTGAAGGAGCTTGGTATGAAAGCTTCTTTGTGATTTTAGTTGAAAGTAGCGTAAATATGAGCGTTAATACGGGAATAATCACAAGCCACGAAAGGTTTGTTATGCTCGGTGTATATGAAAGGTTTAAAGCACCCGAGAAAATTTCAAAATTAGGTATTACCTCTGCAGAAAATCCTTCGATAGAAGCGAAATTTTCAAGTCCTATTTCCTTCATCTGCGTTATAGTGGTTATCTCCGCAGAATAACCCTTTGTTGCCTTGGTTATTGCTTCCCCGCCGCCTGCAGACATAAATTCGCTTATCTTTGCGTTTATTGCCGCAACCGTTTCAGCGGAAAACTGACAAATATACGTAAGCGGCTGAGTTATTACTCTGTAAAGCGCGATGAGTATCGGAAACTGTATAAGAAGAGGAAGACATCCGCCCATAGGATTGAAATTCTCTTCCTGATAAAGAGCCATTATCTCTTCCTGCTGCTTCTGCTGAGTCTTCTGGTCGTTTCTGCCCTGATATTTCTTTCTTATTGCCATTTCCTTTGGTCTGAGCTTTGCCTGCTTGACCATGTTCTTCTGCTGCTTTATTCCAAACGGGAACAAAACAACCTTTACAACAAGCGCAAATAAAAAGAGCGCTATAACGTAATTATTATCTGTTAGCGAATAACAAAATCTTATTACGTATCCAAGACCCTGATATAACCAATCAAACATATAAATTTCCCTTCTGCATAAACGCAAAATTATTTTTTCTTCTCGGGCACCGGATCGTATCCTCCCTTGCAAAAGGGATTACACCTGAGTACCCTCCACACTGTCAGCGCTAAACCAACAAAAAAGCCGCGCTTTGAAAACGCCTCTATTGCATAACTTGAGCATGTTGGCGTAAATCGGCAGCACGGTTTCTTAAGCGGTGATATATATTTTTGATATATTTTCAGTATTATAATACAAATATTCTTCATTTATCCGTTATCTGTCTCTATCATCGACAGCTTATTCATAGCGTATAAAATATCGTTTTTAATATCCTGAGTTTTCTTATCAGCTGCACTGTATTTTGCAACTATTACTATCAAATATCCCTTTTTAATACCGTATTCTTTATCGGCCTGCCTGAACGCTTCTCTTATTATCCTCTTGATCCTGTTACGGGTAACGGCATTACCGTTCTTCTTCGTTACCGTCAGTCCTATTCTGTTGATTTCCTTCTTTTCTGGATTTTCAAGGCGCAGTCTTTTCGACGCATAATCTTTGAGCACGTATACTATCACGTTTTTCGCAACACACTTTTTTCCCTTGTTATACGCCTTGAGATAAAGATGATTTTCGCTTATTGCCCTATATTTCATATCCGCAATAATTATACCTTTTTATTTTGTAGAAATACACTCTTTTTTGTAAATATTTCTTGAGGCAACTTTGCCATATACAACAAAAACCCCCGAAACGAAAAGCCAGAAGGACATTATCGAAATTCGGCGGTTTTTTGCGTCATTTTTTAATAAACCCGCATAACGGCTCATTAATAGCTGAGTCTTGCTCTGCCCTTTGCACGTCTTCTCTTTAAGACTTTTCTTCCGTTAGCTGTTTTCATTCTCTTTCTGAAGCCGTGTTCAACCTGTCTCTGACGCTTTTTAGGCTGGTATGTTCTAAGCATCTGGGCACCTCCTTAATCTTACTTCTTTTTACTTCTTACGTATTTTCACATTACGACACCTAATATTATATACATACTTTTCGCCTTTTGTCAAGTCTTTTTCTAATTATTTTAAAATTCTGACACTCCTTTTTTAAATCAATTTGTTAAAAATTCAATTTGCTATTGAAATTTTTGTGTACTTATGCTATAATGTTTGATGAGTATATATATTTATATATAATATATATTAGAGTTACGCACGCGCACGTGCGCGCGCTATTTGCTAAATGTAGATTTAAATTTTTGTAAAGGAACGGTTTTATAAATGGATCGCTTGGATGAAGTCTGGTCTCTCGTTTATGAAAAATTAAAACAGGATATAACCGAAAGTACGTTTAAATTATGGTTTGAAGATCTTTCTCTTATTGAGCTTGATGAAAAAAGAGCCGTTCTTCTGGCAAAAACGGTTTTTAAAAAAAGAATACTTCAGTCTTCATTTTTAGGTAAGCTTGAAGATTATTTTGAAAAGATCCTCGGATTTCGTGTTGAAATAGCTATAACTGCCCCCGGTGATACAAATGAAGCTGAGGCTTCTTCAAACGAAGTATCTTCCGATGATACGGTTTCTGAAGAAAAAGAAACTGTGATTAGAAATGAAGAGGTTTCATTTTTCTCTTCAAACGCGGAATACACCTTTGATAACTTTATTGTCGGTAACTCAAACAAGCTTGCGCATGCCGCGTGTATTGCCGTTGCCAACAATACGGGCTACGATTATAACCCGCTTTTCATATACGGGCCGAGTGGTCTTGGTAAAACGCACCTTCTTCACGCTATAACAAATCACGCAAAAAAGAAAAATCCCAAAATAAATATCGTATACGTAACAAGCGAGGATTTTACAAATCAGCTTATCGAAAGTATTTCAAGTAAAACAACGAAAGAATTCAGAAATAAGTTTAGAAAAGCAGATATGCTCATGATAGACGATATTCAGTTTATCGCATCAAGAGAGAATACCCAGGAAGAAATATTCCATACCTTCAACGCGCTCTATGAAAACGGCATACAGATAATTCTCACGTCCGACAGACCTGCAAGAGATATAAAGCATCTTGAAGACAGGCTTCGCACGAGATTCGACTGGGGTGTTACTGCAGACATAAATCCCCCCGATTTCGAGCTTCGCGCCGCTATACTTTCAAGCAAAGCAAAGGCTCGCGGAATCGAGCTTTCACCCGATATAATAAATCTTCTTGCCGAAAATCTGACAAGTAATATAAGGCAGCTTGAGGGTGCAGTTAAAAAGCTTTGCGCAATAAAGCTGTTATCCGATAAAGAATTAACTTTAGAGGTTGCAAAGCAGGCGATATCCGATATCGTTAAAGATAAGGTTTCGGTTAACGTTACTATCGATAAGATACTTGATGCCGTTTCTAAAAAGTACGGTGTTACAACCGAGGAGTTAAAAAGCAAGTCCAAGGCAAGCAATATTGCAACTCCCCGTCAGATAGCGATGTATGTTTTAAGAAAAACGACAGATCTTTCTCTTCCTAAAATAGGAAAGATATTTGACAGAAATTATTCAACGGTTATCCCTTCCATAAAAAAGATCGAAAACGAGATAAAATGCAATTCACTTTTTGAAATCGACATAAACGAGCTTATAAAAGAAATTATGACTTTATAATTTTCAACACATGTTGATTTTACATGTTGAAAACAACGTTTTTACATGTCGGTTGATTTTTGAATAATATGTTTGATTTTTTTGATTTTTCAGGGTGAAAATACAAGCGTTTTTTATTACAACATATAATCCACAGCAAAGTAAAATAGAAAACACTCTAAATTCTGCCGTATACTCAGGATTTTGTAAGATCAAACATTTTCAACAACCCCTACTACTACTATTTATTATTTTATTTTCTTTTTATAAATAAAAAAGGAGACTTTCAAAATGAAGATCGTTTTTAAGAAAAATGTACTTATAGAAGCTGTGAGCTATGCTCTTTGCGCAGTATCGAATAAAAACATGGGAACGAGCGTGCAGGGTATTCTTATAGAAACCTTAGCTGATAATAAATGCCGTCTTTCTTCCTATGATTATGATAAGGGACTTAATACAACGATAGAAGCAAACGTTATCGAAGAGGGAAACTGCATTATAAATGCTCAGAGGCTTAATCAGATAATAAGAATACTTCCCGAAAGCGAGGTTGAAATATCGCTTAGCGGAAATATTGCATGTTTAAGAAGCGGAAAGAGCGAGTTTGAGGTAGCTTCTCAAAGAGGAGATGAATTTCCCTCTATGCCCGAGCTTGATATGGAATCCGGCTTTACAATAAAGCAGAATGTATTGTTTAAGAGCATATCACAGACTCTCTTTGCTGTACCTCAGAACAATCAGAGGCAGGTATTTACAGGCTCACTCTTTAAAATAGACGGAAGAAAGATAACGGTTGTCGGATGCGACGGATACCGTCTTGCCGTTAAAGAAGTAGTATGCGACATGGAAAATGCGCCTGAAAATATAAATCAGAGAGTAATAATACCGGGAAAGACACTTTCCGAGCTTATGAAGATAATCGGCGACAATGACGATAATATCACTATCAAGGCTTCAAGCAAGCATATAGTATTTGAAGTTGAAAAGAAAAATCTTTATTTCTTCTCAAGGCTTCTTGACGGAGAATATATAGATTATGAAAGAATCCTTCCAAGGCATTTTGAAACCTTTGTTGTTGCAGATAACGATATTCTTTTATCTGCTCTTGAAAGAGCTGCACTTGTTAGCGAAGAGAGCACGTCAACGGGAACAAAGTCATACGTAAGACTCAATATATCACAGGATGATCTCGTAATTTCATCGGTTTCAGCAAAGGGAAAGGTTAAGGACGAGCTGAGTATTGAAAAAGAAGGTAAGGATATTGAAATATTATTCAATTGCCGTTACCTTATAGATTCGCTCAAGGCCTGCGCTAGCACAAAGGTTAAGATATCTCTTGAATCACCAAAGATCGGTATAATAATCGAGCCTGAAGAATCAAAGGAAAACGAAAAGCTTACGGTATTCGTTCTTCCCGTTATGATCAAATGACGGTTGAAAAAATAAAATATAAGGGTTTTCGTAATATCGAAGACCAGACTTTGTCGTTTGAGCGAGGAGTTAATATACTTTTCGGAGAAAATGCTCAGGGGAAGACCAATGCGCTTGAAGGAATATATTTGTTTGCTCACGGAAAGAGCTTCCGTACTCAAAGCGACAGAGATATGGTAAATTTCAGTGCAAAGAATACCTCTCTTGAAATGGTATATGACGAAGACGACAGAAAAAGAGAGCTTTATTTTGAGCTTTACAAAACGAAAAGACGTGTTTGTAAGATAAATAAGGCGCCTGCTAAATTATCCGAGGTCATAGGACTTTTCAGGGCAGTTTTGTTTTGCCCGGATCATCTTTCTATCGTTAAAGAAGGACCTGCGTACAGAAGAAGCTTTTTAAATTCTGCGATATGTCAGTTAAGGCCTGTTTACTTAAAGAGTCTTCAGAGATATAACAAGATACTTGAACAAAGAAATGCGCTTATAAAGCAGTCAGAGGATAATCTAAACAGATATAAGGGTATTATTGATATATATTCGGAGTCTCTTGCAAAGGAAGCAGCGTTTATTTACCTTACCAGACGCGATTATACAGAAAAGATATCAGTTATTCTGACAGAGTTTTTTAAGGAAATGTCGGAAAACGAAAAAGTTACGCTGAGATATAAAAACAGTCTTAAGGATTTTGAAGAAAGTGATCCGAAGCTTATAGAAGAAAAGTATTATGAGCTTTTTTGCAAAGACAGAGAGCGTGAGATAATTCTCGGCTCAACGCTTCACGGAATACACAGAGATGATATAGAAATATATCTTGATAACAGAGAAGCGCGTCTTTACGCGTCTCAGGGCCAGCAGAGAAGTATTGCTCTGGCGCTTAAGCTTGCAGAGGGAGAGATATCAAAAAATATAACGGGAAAATATCCTGTATTTCTCTTTGACGACGTTTTAAGCGAGCTTGATCATAACAGGCAGAGATTCGTTCTTGAAAATCTTAATGATAAGCAGGTTATAATAACCTCCTGCGATATTTCGGGGTTTGATCGTAACATGCTTGATAACTCAAAGCTTATAAACGTTAAAAGCGGAGTTTATTTTTGATAGGAATAAATTATGTATCTTCATATAGGAAACTTTTTTACCGTCAGAAAAAAAGATATTATCGGAATTTTTGATTTTGATAAGGCAACGGTTGAAAAAACAACGAAAGCTTATTTAAAAAGAGCAGAAGAAACGGGTAATCTTATAAGTACGTGGGAGGAATTTCCGAAATCCTTTGTTGTTGTAAACGACAGGGGAGAGATAAAGGTTTTTATTTCGGATATATCTTCAAACACATTACTTTCCAGAGTAAATCAATTATTATAGTCATAAAGACACAAATTATGAAAGGAATCGGCAAATCTAATGGCGGAAAACATCAAAAACCAGACAACCGGTAACTATGACGAAAATCAGATTCAGGTGCTTGAAGGGCTTGAAGCTGTAAGAAAGCGCCCCGGTATGTATATCGGTACAACTTCGGAAAAGGGACTTCATCATCTTGTTTATGAGATAGTTGATAACTCTATTGACGAGGCGCTTGCGGGACACTGCGATACTATAACAGTAACACTTCATAAGGATAACAGTGTATCAGTACAGGATAACGGCCGCGGCGTACCGAGCAGGATGCATCAGAAAATGGGAATACCAACTCTTGAGGTGGTATTTACCGTACTTCATGCAGGAGGTAAGTTTGGAGGCGAGGGCTATAAGATTGCCGGAGGACTTCACGGTGTTGGTGCGTCGGTCGTTAATGCGCTTTCCGAATGGATGGAGGTTGATAACTGCTTCGACGGTCACCGTTATACAGAAAGATTCGAGCGCGGCAAGGTAGCAAGAGCCTTCAAAGACGAGGGTGATGCTAACGGCGGACACGGTCTTTACGTTCGTTTCAAGCCCGATCCGGAGATTTTTGAAGAAACGGTATTCAGCGTTGAAACACTTGCAAAGAGAGTCAGAGAGCAGGCATTTTTAAATGCAGGAATAAGAATAATTCTTATTGACGATCGAAAGGACGAGCCCGAAGAATTTGATTTCTGCTATGAGGGCGGTCTTAAGAGCTACGTTGAGTATCTGAATAACGAAAAGAAGGCAGATCCTATTCATGAAGACGTTATCTACATGAAGCAGGAAAAGAATACGAGTACAGCCGAGGTTGCGCTTCAGTTTAACGACAGCTATTCATCGGTTATAATGAGCTTTGCAAACAATATGAATACGATTGACGGCGGTACTCATGAAATAGGCTTCAAGACGGGTATAACCAAGATCATCAACGATTACGGACACGCAAAAAACATACTTAAAGAAAAAGAAAAGCTTACAAGCGACGATATTATGGAAGGTATCTGCGTTGTTATAAGCGTAAAGCTTGTTGACGCGCAGTTTGAAAGCCAGACGAAAGCAAAGCTCGGTAACTCCGAGATACGCTCGCTCGTATATTCGATGGTACTAAATAAGCTTGGCGAGTACCTTGAAGAAAATCCGAAATCTGCAAAGATAATAATTGAAAAATCAATAAGCTCGTGCAGGGCAAGAGAAGCGGCAAAGCGTGCAAGAGAGCTTGCAAGAAACAGCGCAGGTCCTGCAGGCGGCGGAAGACCTGATAAGCTTGCTGACTGCCATGAAAAGAGAAAAGAATTTACAGAGCTTTATCTTGTCGAGGGAGACTCGGCGGGCGGTACTGCAAAAACAGGACGAGACAGCCAATATCAGGCGATACTTCCTCTTCGCGGTAAGGTACTTAACGTAGAAAAAACAAGACTTGACAAGGTTTACTCAAACCAATCCCTTATTCCGATAATACAGGCGCTCGGCTGCGGAATCGGCGAGGATTTTGATATTGAAAAATTAAGATACGGCAAGATCATAATAATGGCCGACGCCGACGTTGACGGTTCGCATATCAGAATACTTCTTCTGACCTTCTTCTTCAGACATATGAGGGAGCTTATAGACAGAGGACATATTTATCTTGCTCAGCCTCCGCTTTATAAAATAGAGAAGGGCAAGCAGATACGCTATGCCTTCAGTGACGAGGAAAGAGACCAGATCATAGAAGAAATGGGCGGAAACATCAAAGCAGACAGATATAAAGGTCTTGGTGAAATGAATGCAGAACAGCTCTGGGAAACGACGATGGACCCTGAAACACGTACGATACTCAAGGTAACCGTTGAAGATGCTATGGAATGCGATAAGACCTTCTCGCTTCTTATGGGAGATAAGGTTGAGCCCAGACGTGAATTTATCGAAGCAAACGCGAAATACGTAACCAACCTCGATATTTAAGTTTTCAACAATGTTATCAACTATGTTGAAAACTCAGTTGAAAAGTGTTGTTTAAAAATAATTTTGGTTATAAAATCACGCTTTACACGGTTGAAAAAATTATCTGCATCCTGTTGAAAAACAGAATTGCTTGTTTAAAAACTGACAGATCAGGAGAAAAGATGTGGAAAGAAAAAATATGAACTACGAGTTTCCGAATCAGAAGATCGTAGATATTGAAATAGACAGAGAAGTTAAAAAATCATTTATAGACTACTCGATGAGCGTTATAATGTCGCGTGCGCTTCCCGACGTCAGAGATGGACTAAAGCCCGTTCACAGACGTATTCTTTACGCTATGTACGAGGACCATCTCACGTATGACAAGCCTTTCAGAAAGTCGGCAACGACAGTCGGTAACGTACTCGGTAGATACCATCCGCACGGCGATACGGCAGTATACGATACAATGGTAAGACTTGCTCAGCCCTTCTCAATGAGATATATTCTCGTTCAGGGTCAGGGTAACTTCGGCAGCATCGACGGCGACGGCGCGGCTGCATACCGTTATACAGCAGCAAGAATGGCTCGACTTGCCGATTCGCTTCTTGTTGACATTGAAAAGGATATAGTTGATTTTGTTCCTAACTTTGATAACAGCCGTCAGGAGCCTTCGGTTCTTCCTGCAAGATTCCCGAACCTTCTTGTTAACGGTTCTGTTGGTATTGCCGTTGGTATGGCAACGAATATTCCTCCGCACAATTTAGGCGAGGTTATTGACGGAACAATATTCGTTATGGAAAACCCCGACTGCAGTGTCAGTGAGATAATGCAGTACATCAAGGGACCCGACTTTCCGACGGCGGCAACGATCTACGGTACTTCGGGAATAATTGAGGCATATACGACGGGACGCGGAAGAATTGCGGTACGTGCAAAGGCAGAAATTGACGAGGATAATTACAGAATTATCGTTTCCGAAATTCCCTATCAGGTAAATAAGAGCACGCTCGTTGGCTCTATATACGATCTTATCAAGGAAAAGCGTATAGAGGGCCTTATGGAAGTGCGCGACGAGTCGGGCCGCGACGGTATGAGAATAGTTCTCGAATACCGCCACGATGCAAATGCGCAGGTAATACTTAACAAACTTTATAAGTATACACAGCTTCAGGATACGTTTGCGGCAAACATGGTAGCGCTTGTTGATAACGTTCCCAAGGTGCTCGGAATAAAGCCGATACTCGAAGCTTATATCAAGCATCAGGAAGACGTAATTGTCAGAAGAACAAATTTTGATCTTAAAAAAGCGCGCCACGAGCTTCATATAAACGAAGGCTACAGCCGCGCGATAGACCACATTGATGAGATAATTGCAACGATCAGAGCAAGCGCATCGGTTGCTGATGCAAAGGTAAACCTTGCAGAAAAGTTTGAGTTTTCCGAAGCACAGGCACAGGCTATCGTTGAAATGACGCTTGGTAGACTTTCAGGCCTTGAAAGACAGAAGATAAACGACAGGATAGCACAGCTGACAGAAAAGATTGGCGAGCTTGAGGCTATACTTGCCGATGAAAACAAGGTTAAAGAGGTTATCAAGGAAGAACTTCTTCAGATCAAGGACAGATTTAACGACGAAAGACGTACAGACATCGTTGAGGCAGAGGATGATATTGATATTGAAGACCTTATCGAGCGCCACACGTGCGTTATAACGATGACTAATTCCGGTTATATCAAGCGCCAGCGCTCAGACGTATATTCTGCACAGCGCCGCGGCGGCAAAGGTATAATCGGTATGACAACAAAGGAAGAAGACTTTGTTGAAAACGTTATAGCCTGCAATAGCCATTCGTACTTACTCATATTTACAAGTAACGGTAAGGTACACATGCGCAAGGCATACAGAATACCCGAGGCGAGCAGAACGGCAAAGGGTACTAATATCGTTAACATACTCGAGCTTGCGGACAATGAAAAGATAACATCAATTATATCTGTTGGCGGCTTCTTTGAAAACGAGTATCTCACGATGATAACAAAGAATGGCGTTATCAAGAGAACCAACCTTTCGGCGTTTGAATATCAGCGCAAGGGCGGAAAGATAGCGATCGACCTTGATGAGGGCGACGAGCTTCTTTACGTTAAGCATACAGACGGAAACAGAAACATCATACTTGCAACTCACGACGGTATGGCGGTAAGATTTGACGAAAACGACGTACGCGTTATGGGAAGAACGGCAAGAGGAGTTCGCGGTATAAGACTTGACGAGGGCGACTACGTTGCCGGTGCAACGATAGTTGAAGACGACAAGACTCTTATCACGATCACAGAAAACGGATTTGGCAAGAAGTGCGACTTTGATAACTACACCTGCCACAACAGAGGCGGTAAGGGCGTAACCTGCCACAATATCACCGATAAAACAGGTAAGCTTGCCGGAATAATGGCGGTTGAGGATGACGACGATCTTCTCATGATAACAAATGAAGGTACGATGATAAGAATCCCCGTCGAAGGAATACCCGTATACAGCAGAACTGCAAGCGGTGTTATCGTCATGCGCCTTGACGAGGGAGCAAAGGTCGTTAACTTCACAAAGGTTTCAAAGGAAGAGGTCGACGCTGATGAAGAAATGTCGGCAGAAGAAAATCGTGACGGCGAAAATGTTGGAGAAATATCAGAATGATAAAAAGAATTGTTCCTATAATACTTGCAATAGCTCTCGCTTTTTCGCTCGTGTCATGCTCGGTCGCTGACAAAGAGGCGCTTATGGGAGAATTACCCGGTCTTATAAAAGAGGGACGGATACTTCTCGATATTGTATACGGTAAGGGACTTAATACAGAAACCGACCGTGCAGAGTCTATAAGAGAGGGATACGTTTGTGTATCAGAAGACGCGCCGTATCAGTCGGTAGATGAGCTGAAGGCGGCATTTGCAAAGGTTTTCTCCAAGGAATATGAGACTGTACTTTATATGACGGCACTTAATAATATAACCTACGAGGGTGGAGACATATCTCCGAGGTATCTTGAATCAAAAGAGGGTTTTCTTTTCGTTGACACCTCGTACGAATCTCAGATACTTGAAAGAGAGCCGATATACGACAGTATAAAAATTATAAAATCAAACAGATTTATGGCAGAGATAGAAATCACGATGATCTATACTGACGGCAGTAAGGAAGCGGAAACGTTTGTTGTTGTTAATGATGACGGCAAGTGGAAGCTTGATTCTTCCGTACTTTGATCGTTTATTATGAAAGGGAACTAACAGATGGCTAAGGAAAAAAAGCAAACACCCAAAAAGCCTGAATCGCTTGATGCAGCAGGAAAGAAAAAAGCGCTTGAGAGCGCAATTTCGCAAATAGAAAAGGATTTTGGCGAGGGAGCTATCATGAGAATGGGAAGCGCGGCTATGGACGTACAGACTGTTCCGACAGGCTCGCTTACTCTTGACCTTGCTCTTGGAGTCGGCGGTATACCGCGCGGAAGAATTATAGAAATATTCGGTCCTGAATCCTCGGGTAAGACTACCGTTGCACTTCACATGGTATCCGAGGTGCAGAAAATGGGCGGAGAAGCGGCTTACATTGACGCTGAGCACGCGCTCGATCCCATTTACGCAAAAAATATCGGTGTGGACATAGACAATTTGCTCGTCAGCCAGCCGGGTAGCGGTGAAGACGCTCTTGAAATAGCCGAAAAGCTCGTGCTTTCGGGCGCTATTGACATTATTGTTGTAGACTCGGTTGCGGCACTTGTAACCCAGGCGGAGATCGACGGCGATATGGGCTCGTCCCACGTTGGTCAGCAGGCAAGGCTTATGTCTCAGGCTATGAGAAAGCTTGCGGGTATCGTTTCAAAATCAAACTGTATAATAATTTTTATAAATCAGCTTCGTGAAAAGATCGGCGTTATGTACGGTAACCCCGAAACTACAACGGGCGGACGTGCGCTTAAATTCTACACTTCTGTCAGAATAGACATAAGAAAAGCAGACGTTATCAAAAACGGCTCGGAAATAATAGGCAGCCGCGTTAAGTGCAAGGTTGTTAAAAACAAGGTTGCCGCGCCCTTCAAGACTGCGGAATTTGATATTATCTACGGTAAGGGAGTATCAAAAACAGGCGAGGTCGTTGACGTTGGATGTGCGCTTGAGATAATTAAGAAAAGCGGCTCGTGGTTCTCGTATGAGGGCGAGAGAATCGGTCAGGGACGTGAAAACGTAAAGAAGTATTTTGAATCAAACCCTGAAAAGCTTGCAGTTGTTGAAGCGGCTATAAAAGAGAAAATGAGCGCGACGGATTCTATCGGCGAGCAGTCGTTTGGAAATAATGATTACGATGACGAATTTGATATAAAGCTTCTTGAAGCCGGCGAAGATATTGAATAAATTTCATACATATGAAAGAAATTGATTTAACTCTTGAGGGTATATATAAGGAATCCGAGTCTTTTTGCCGCGTTCGTGAAAAGGCTATGGTATATCTTTCCTATTCGGATCATACCTTAAAATCGATGCGCGAGAAGCTGAGTGAAAATGGCTTTGAAAGCGACGAAATAAACGAGGTGCTGAAGTACCTTGTCAAAAGAGGGTATATAAACGAAAAAGCCTATTTTGAGAGATTCTGCAATTTTTGTGCACTCAAAAAAGGCTGGGGAAGACGGCGTATTGAGACAGAGGCTTATAAGAAGGGCTTTGCTAAAAAAACTCTTTTGGATAATTCAGAGGCGGTTTTTGGCGGCATCGACTTTGATGAGATATGCCGTGAGCAGCTTATAAAGAAAAAAGCTGACCTTTCGGATAAAAAATCAAGAGATAAGGCGATATCGTCGCTTATGCGGCGGGGGTTTACTCTCTCAGAGATAAGAGAAGCAATAAATAATACAAAAGAAGAATAAAACAAACACCATAATTACCCGGAAAGGAATGGTTATATTGAATAATAAAGCAAACGGGCAGTTAAAGGTTGGTTTTGTATCGCTCGGTTGCCCGAAGAATCAGCTTGATACTGAAGTAATGCTGAAGGAGCTTTACGACGAGGGCTATGAGATAGTTTCAGAGGAAACCGAGGCAGATATTATTATTATCAACACGTGCGCGTTTATTGAAAGCGCAAAAAAGGAAGCTATCGACAACATACTCGACATAGCGTGGCTAAAACAACATCATACGCTCAAGGGAATCGTCGTTACGGGATGCCTTGCACAAAGATACAGAGATGAGATCTTCAAGGAGCTTCCCGAGGTAGACGCACTGCTTGGTGTTGGCTCGATACACTCGATCTGCAAGGCTGTTGGCGAAGTTGCAAATGGAAGAAAATTTTCCGAATATAACGACAAAAACACGGTAAAGCTCGGCGGAGAGAGAATAATCACAACGCCCGAGTATACGGCGTACTTAAAGATAGCAGAGGGCTGCGATAACAAGTGCAGCTACTGCGCGATACCCTCTATTAGAGGCAGCTTCAGAAGCAGACCGATGGAGGATATAATCGCAGAGGCGAAGGAGATATCAGAGAGTGGAGAGCTAAAAGAGCTTTGCATCGTTGCGCAGGATACGACGAGATACGGAGTTGATCTTTACGGTAAATACGCGCTTGCAGAGCTGTTACAAAGGCTTTGCGATGAAACCGATATACCGTGGATAAGGATCCTTTACTGCTACCCCGATAAGATAACAGACGAGCTTATCGAGGTTATAAAGAAAAATGATAAAATAGTAAAATACATGGATCTTCCGATACAGCACATATCCGATCCTGTGCTTGAAAGAATGAACAGGCACGGGGACAGCGCGCTGATTCGAGGGGTTTTTGAAAAGCTAAGGCGTGAGATACCCGATGTAGTTATCAGAACGACGGCAATAGTAGGCTTCCCAGGCGAAACAGATGAGGATTTCACAAAGCTTTGCGAATTTGTTAAAGAAATGAAGCTTGAGCATTTCGGCGCGTTTACCTATTCAAAGGAAGAGGACACGCCGGCGTATGATTTTGATGATCAGATAGACGAGCAGCTGAAGCAGGACAGATACGATATTATCATGAAAATGCAGCTTGAAATAAACGCGGCTGTTAATGAAAAGCGTATCGGCAGCACGCTTGAAGTGCTTGTTGAGGGCTATGATGAGGTTGCAGAAGCGTATGCGGCGCGAAGCTATGCGGATGCGCCCGACATAGATTCCAAGGTTTATTTTGTTGCAAAGCGCGGGCTTTACACACCCGGCGATTTCGTAAAGGTAAAGATCACCGACGTTTGTGATTACGACCTTGTTGGCGAAGTTATGTGAGGGGGAAGTGATGATGAAAATGAATCTACCAAACAAATTATCGATTTTCAGGATAATACTCGTTCCCTTCTTTATGTTCTTCATAGCATGCCCCGTATTCGGAGATGATATTTCAAGAATAGTGGCGGCGGCAATTTTCGTTATCGCGTCGCTAACCGACATGATAGACGGTATGATCGCGAGAAAATACAACCTTATAACCAATTTCGGAAAGTTCATTGATCCGCTTGCCGATAAATTCCTTGTTTTCGGCGCGCTCATTACGATGCTTGCCAAATACACCTATTTAAAGGGGTTTGTTATAGTTGCAACGGTTGTTTTCTTCAGAGAGCTTGCGGTAACGTCGATGAGGCTTTTGGTTGTTAAGGGTAGCGGCAAGGTAATTGCGGCAAGCTGGCTTGGCAAGGTTAAAACGGTTTCTCAGATAGTTTGCATCGTAACGCTTATACTTGAGCCGGTCGTGTTTGGCAAAATACCGTTTTTCGAGGCGTACCACCCTCTGTCATATATAACGATGGCTGTAATGACAGTCATGACACTCTGGTCGGGAATTGACTATCTTTTAGCTTATCTTCCCGGTATTGACTCAAACGATTAAGTAAATTATAAAAGCACAGAAAGGAAAAAAATCATGAAAAAATTTACTTTTGCACTTTTTATTTCTCTTATCGTAGCGCTTCTTTTAGTAACGAGCGTATCTGCTGCGGACGTTAAATACGAGGGCACAACAGAAGATCTTACGTGGAAGATATACGATGACGGCGAGCTTGTTATAAGCGGAACAGCCGAAATGCCTGACTTTGAGCTTGCTTCGGGCAAGAGAGCGCCCTGGTATTCATACAGAAGCTTAATTACAGAGATAACGATCAAAAGCGGCGTTAAATCCTTGGGAGATTATGCTTTTTATGGTCTTACAAAGGCTGAAATAGTTACAGTTCCGAGAACGGTAAAGTCGCTCGGCGACCGTGTTTTTGCTGAATGTAAGTTACTTGAACAGGTTAGCTTGCCTAACACAATTACAAGCATGGGTACGTATGTTTTTGAAAACTGTGCAGGGCTTGAAAAGGTAACGCTTCCGTCTGACCTGAGCTCGGTTAACACAGGTACGTTCTATGGATGCGTAAGCCTTGAAAAGGTAAATATGCCTGAAGCACCGACAAGAATTCGTTCAAAAGCCTTTTATGATTGCGCATCGCTTTATGAGATCGTAATCCCGTATTCTGTTACAGAGCTGGGAGAAGGTTCATTCGTAGGCTGCGTAGATCTTGAAGAGATGTATTTCCTTGGAGACGCGCCCACACTCAAGGATTCAAACGGACCTGTATTTGAGGATACAGACGACTTGTACATTTACTATATGGACGGTGCGGCAGGCTTTACAAAGGGTGTTTGGAGAACCTATAACGTTGAAGAGTATGACGGCGATGACTATGAATACGGTGTTGCAGAGGATGAAGAAACAGACGAAGACGACTGGATAAGCGACAACACACCGGGCAACACAAATTCAAGCTCAAATAAGAAGGTCAAGTACGGCGATCTTAACGAGGATGACAAGATAAATTCTGCAGACCTCAGGATTTTGAGAAACTGCCTTTCAAACCAGAAGAATTATGATATGGAAGATTTTGAAGACAGAGCCGATGTTGACGATGACGGCGAGGTTTCTGTTATCGACTACATAATTCTTGCAAGATATATCGACGGTTGGAAGGGATATAAAGAGCTTCCGTACTGATAATATAATAAAAAAGGATGCCATTGATATGCACCCCAAAAGTTAGACACTTTTGGAGGTGCATATTTTTATGGCAAAAAAAGGACAAAATCAAAGAAAATACTCGTCAGAATTCAAAATATCTGTTATAATGGATATGCGTGAACACAAGTTGGGATATAAAGAAACTGCACGAAAATACGATTTAGTAAATAATTCATATGGCGGAGCACTACAAACATTGCAACGGTGGGAACGCATATATTTAGAAGAAGGAGCCGAAGGTCTGATGAAAGAAAGACGAGGCAGAGGAAATCCGTTAAGCGATAAGAAAAGAGGTCGCCCACCCAAGCTTGATAAAAAGGTTGAAGAAGATTTAATAGCCGAGAATCAACGTCTGCGAATGGAGATAGAGTACTTAAAAAAGCTGAGTGCCTTAGTTCTTGCGGAAGAGCGAAAGAACGGCAAAAAGCAGAAATAATCTCTGAATTAAGGCAAAGATATCCGCTGAAAGACTTGTTGAAATTGTCTGGTATGGCAAGAAGTACATACTATTACTACTTAAAGAATCCAATAACAGACAAGTACGAAGCTGAAAAGAAAGAGATAACGGCAATTTTCACAGAA
This sequence comes from Eubacteriales bacterium, assembly GCA_045577925.1. Lineage (GTDB taxonomy): Bacteria > Bacillota > Clostridia > Oscillospirales > CAG-272 > UBA4717. Next base: position 726 of record JAZNJH010000002.1, on the reverse strand, counting down.
CACAAGGAACGATACGGTTATCGCAGAGTACTTGCAATTATGCGGAACAGAGGATACGGAATAAATCACAAAACTGTTCAAAAGCTGATGAAAAGCCTTGGATTAAAGGGAAAACAACGCAAAAACGAGAAATATCATTCCTACAAAGGTCAAGTTGGTAAGGTTGCAGACAATCTTTTGAACCGTGAATTCTCCGCTAACAAGCCTTTTGAAAAACTAACAACAGATGTTACACAGTTCAACGTTTGCAATGAGAAAGTATATTTATCTCCTGTAATGGACTTGTTCAATCGGGAAATTATATCATATTCCATTTCATTACATCCTGATTTGTGGCAAGTAAGGGAAATGTTAAGCGGACTGTTTGAAAAACTTCCAAATAATGCAACGCCTTTATTCCATTCGGATCAAGGTTGGCAATATCAGCATTCCGAATATCAACGACTGCTAAAAGAACACAACATCAAACAAAGTATGTCACGAAAAGGTAACTGTATGGATAACGGAGCTATGGAAAACTTTTTCGGTAGATTAAAGGTTGAAATGTTTTACGGCGAAAAATTTGAAAGCGTTAACGCTTTCATTGATGAATTGAAAAGGTATATTGATTACTACAATAACGAAAGAATTTCCATGAAACTAAAAGGAATGAGTCCGGTACAGTACCGAACTCATTCACAAGCAAGTTAATATTTAATTTTTGTCTAAACTTTGGGGGTCACTTCA
>JAZNJH010000001.1:0-46290 GCA_045577925.1 Eubacteriales bacterium | reverse complement strand
AACAACGCTCTTCTATGGTAAGATGTTTATAGCTCATATAAATCCTCCTTGGTTTTTTGTTTTGTGGTAATTACATTATACCATGGATTTATATGGGCTTCTCTTTTTTATTTACTGTTGCACTTGATAGTATAACTCACCTACAAATGAAAAAGCCTTGTACCATTGTTGGTACAAGGCTTTTTTATGTATCTCTTAATTTCTCTTTGCCGCATCAAGAAGTCTTACGATAACAGGACTCAGAATAACGTTAAATCCAAGCTCAAACAAGAAATTTCCGCCTACGAGTCCGAAAATCATATACTTTACAACGTCACCGCCTGCAGCCCATGCAGTTATCGTATCCATAAAGAATAACTTACATCCGAGAAGGAATATTCCCGTGTTTACAACAGGACATACTATCGCCGCTATAAGCACTGCAAGATAACGGTTGTATTTTTCAAATGCTTTGTAAGCAAGTCCTGCTAAAAGCCCGCATAAGCTGCCTTTTGCGAGAACTGTTATCACAGTTCCGGGAATATCTATTGCAAGGAAAGCAGCAGCGTCACCACTCCAAAGTACTACAAGACCGAATACAAGTCCGAGCCATGCTCCGATCGTACTGCCGCAGGTTGCCGCACCGATGACAATCGGAACGAGCACAAGCGAGATCGAAAACGGACCGAGCTTGATAAACGCACCCATAAACTGAAGCACGATAACAAGAGCCGTAAGTATCGCCGCAAGCACGAGTTTTTTTGTATTTGTTTGATTTGTATTCATAATTTGTCACTTCCTGTGTGTTTTTTGATATACCAAATTATAACACAATAAACAAATGAATGTCAACAGTTATATCAGATAAATCTCTATATTACAGGGGATTTTAGTAATCGCTTATTGACATAAGTTTGCAACTATGATATAATATTTTGTAACTATGACATATTATGTTGAAGATTTCTGAAAGGAGCGTTCCGTATTTCGGGACTTTAAAAGAATGCATTGGTCAGAAGAAATTGCGCAGAAGATTATAGAGCGCAATCCGAATAAGGAAGAATACGTTTGTGCCGCAGGTGTAAGTCCCTCCGGCTCTGTTCACATAGGTAACTTCAGAGACCTGGCAACGCCTTTGTTTGTTGTCAAGGCTCTTCATAAAAAGGGTAAGAAGGCAAGACTTCTTATATCCTGGGACGAATACGACCGTTGCCGTAAGATACCTGCAAACGTGCAGGCGGTTGTCGGCAGCGACTACGACAAATATATCGGCTGCCCGTACGTAGACATTCCCGACCCTTGGGGATGCCACGAAAACTATGCACAGCATTTTGAAGAAGAATTTTTAAAGGGCATTGAGCCTTTTGGTATCGAGCTTGACTGCCGTTATCAGGCGGAAATGTACCGCTCGGGTAAATACACTAAAGACATAATCGAATCGCTTCAGAAGAAGGACGAGATTTTCGAAATACTTGACTCCTTTAAAACAAAGGATACAAGCAAGAGCGAGGAAGAGCTTAAGGCAGAGCATGATGCTGAAAAGGCTTCCTACTATCCTGTAAGCATTTTCTGTCCCGAGTGCCACACAGACTTTACAACTATTACCTCTCTTTCAGACGACTGCACAGAGGCAGATTACACTTGCCGCTGCGGACATAAGGGTCACTTCAATTTCCTTGAAAACTTTAATTGTAAGCTCGGTTGGAAGATAGACTGGCCGATGCGCTGGAGATATGAGGGCGTTGACTTTGAACCCGGCGGAAAGGATCACGCCGCTCCCACAGGTTCGTACAATAACTCAAAAATTATATCCGAAAAGGTTTTCGGCTTCAAGGCTCCGCTTTTCCAGGGATATGAATTTATTGGTATCAAGGGCATGACAGGTAAAATGTCAAGTTCTTCGGGACTTAATCTTACTCCCGAAACACTCTTAAAGCTTTATCAGCCTGAGGTTCTCTTGTGGCTCTACTCAAAGACAGATCCCACAAAGGCATTTGACATATGCTTTGACGACGGAATACTTCGTCAGTACTTTGAGTTTGACAAGATGCTCACAGACGTACGCGAGGGTAAAGCAAACGATATAGCAAACGATATTATATACAACTGTATGGTGCCGGGACGTGAGATAGCAACCGTTCCGATGTCACTCATCGTACAGCTTGGCTCGATCGTAAACTTCAACGTACCTATGCTTGAAACGGTATTTGAAAAGATCGGTATGCCTTACCGTGAAAAAGACTTTGCCGACAGACTCGACAGAGCGAAGTTCTGGCTTGAGCAGTGTGCTCCCGACCAGGTAAACCGCCTGCGCAGCACACGTAATTTTGAAGTATATAACGAGTTAAGTGATGACGAGAAGAAAGCAATAGAGCTTCTTCACGACTATATAGCACGCGGCGGATATAGCCTTGATGAACTCAACACCGAGCTTTACGCTATACCGAAGGAAGTATACGGCGCTGATCTTGATGAAAAAACATTAAAGGGCGTTCAAGGCGCGTTCTTCAAGACAGTGTACAAGCTTCTTATCGACAAGGAAAGAGGACCTCGTCTTTATCTCTTCCTCTTTGCGATAGAGCCTGAAAAGTACGTCGGTCTTCTCGATTTCTCATATCCTCAGACAGAGGCGGAAATTGAGGCAGACAAGCCTTGCGAGGAATGCGTGGAAGCAGAAGAAGTTGAAGTAAACCGTGAGCCCGATCCCGTTGAACCTGTAAAAGAGCAGGTGACTATCGACGATTTTGATAAGCTTGACTTCAGAGTATGCAAGATACTCAAGGCAGAGGGTGTTCGTAAGTCGCACTCCTGCTTGAAGCTTACACTTTTTGACGGACTCGGCGAGCGTGTGATCATGTCTTCCATAAAGGAAGAATGCTCGCCGGAAGAGCTTGTAGGAAGAAAGATAATCGTTATCGCAAACTTAAAGCCCAACCGAATCTGCAATATCAATTCGCAGGGTATGCTTCTTGCGGCAACAAACAACGCATGCGGCTGCAAGATAATATTTGTTGACGATTCTGTTCCCGAAGGAACGGCAATTCACTAAAATAAAAAAATGTCGGAAGCATTATGCTTCCGACATTTTTGTTGGCCTCTCACCCGCAAAAGCGGGAGCTCTCCCGGAGGGAGAGCCTCAGCCAAAGCCTCGCCCACCGGGAGAGGTGGCACACGTAGTGTGTCGGAGAGGGCTCTTTCTTTATGATCATACCAAATCCTCAACTATATCTTTAAGATGGCAAGGCTCAAGCTCGCATTTGCACATATCAAGGAGAAGCTTGTCAAGAGTCTTTAAATCGTCAAACTCTGCTTCACCGCAGGCTTCTTTGATAAGTGTATCATTTTTATACTGTTGTACAGATAGTTCGAAATTGTTTTCATGAGTATTAACTGCTTTGTAAATAAGTATACTGCCCTCTGAAATGTTTTTGATAGCACGTACGATGGATGGTTTTTTAGTTTCTGTCATGAGAAGTAGTCCTCCGGTTAAATATGATGTTGCCTTTATACTGATATTGTATAATACATTAAGTGAAAAATATGTCACTTTATGGTTTTGCAAATATTTTTGTGTCGGTATTTGCAAACATATTTTTCTCTTTTGCACACTTATATTTTACCATGAAAAATCCCTCATTGTAACCCCCTATCATTCGACGAAACTCGACAAACCGGTCAGATAATAAAAAAGCGGGCTGAATAGGATAAAAACATGAAAAAAACATGTAAAAAGGGGCAAAAATGGCATAAAACAGAGATATTGTTTACAATGCGTTAACATATCGTGTGTGTCCAAAGTGTGAACAAACCGCAGTTTTTACGTTTTTGAAGACTCAAAAATTGAACGGCATGTTGAAAACCGTCTTCAAAATTTGAAAAATATAACGTATTTAAAAATTTGGTACATCTTATATGTATCTACTCTGTGGTTATGATTGTATTCAAGTCAATAAGTGCGCATAGATGGACAAATATTGCACTTTTTTATTGACTTTCAACTATTTAAGTGTTACAATTCAGATAAAGATAAACTGAGGGAGAGAAATGTTATGAATAATATTAAGTTTGAACGAATATCAAAGTCGATTAAAATTGTTATTGCAAGCTACCTCTCGTCTCTGCCGCATTTTCACAGGGAGCTTGAGCTCGTATACGTGATTGACGGAGGATGCAGTGCGCATGCCGACGAAAAAATATACGCTCTTGAAAAAGGTGACGTTTTCATCAGCTTTCCCGGTCAGATACACTACTACATGTCTTCTGTTGGAGGTAAATATTACATACTTATACTAAATCCCGACGTTCTGTACGCGTTAAAAGAAGTGTTTGATTCGAGTATGCTCTCATCAAACGTAATAAAGGGAGATGCGGCGTCTGATATAACAAAGCTTTTGGAAAAAACACTTGAATGCAGGGGCGAATTCAAAAAGACAATTATTGCAGGTATTCTCAATCAGGCTATTGCAGAATCGCTCTCAAGGCTTGAACTGACAAAGAAAATCAAAAACGATAACTCGTCTTTTTATGGTATTATAAAATACTGCGCTCATAATTTTACAGAGAATATTACACTTGACGTAATTTCCAAGAATATTCACGTAAGCAAATTCCACATATCACACCTTATAAACGAAAAGCTTGGTATGAGCCTCAGTTTATACATAAATATGTTAAGGGTTGATAAAGCGCGCACTCTTCTTATTGATACGAATAAAAAAATCGCGGATATTTCCGAGGAGGTGGGCTTTGGCTCGATACGTTCATTCAACCGTGCTTTTGTTAACATAACCGGAGTAACTCCAAAGGAATACAGAGAGAAGAATATGTAGATTTTTCATTGCCAGAATGTGTTATCCAAATGTAAATTTTTATAGCGATTCTTTTGTTTTGTTCACTTTTTCTTGCAAAATATTATAAATGTGATATAATAATATAGATGTGCTTTTGCATATCTATATTATCTGGAAGGAGGTATGAACATGAATAAGGTAATAAAGACCAATGAGCTTTTTGATTTGTCAAAGACTCTTGCAACAGAGCTTTTAGAGAATTCTGTTTATCCCTGGGACATTCTTGACAGTATAGAAAATTTTATTATAAAACTCGGAAAAACTCTTGACCCTTGTAAATTTGATAATGTCGGCGAAAACGTATGGATAGCCAAGGATGCAACTGTTGCAGACAGCGCTTGTATTATTGGGCCGTGTATAATTGACTCGGGCGCCGAAGTGCGGCATTGTGCATATATACGCGGCAAAGCAATAATCGGCAAGGGTGCGGTTGTCGGCAACTCGTGCGAGATTAAAAACTCGGTTCTCTTTGACGGCGTACAGGTTCCGCATTTTAACTACGTTGGCGATTCCATTCTCGGCTACAAGGCCCATATGGGCGCCGGAAGCGTCACGTCTAACGTAAAAAGCGACAAAACTCCGGTGTGTGTAAAAACAGACAAAGAGTGTATCGAAACAGGCCGCAAAAAGCTTGGAGCTATGCTTGGCGACTTTGTTGAAATCGGATGCAACAGCGTGCTTTGCCCGGGAAGTGTTGTCGGGCGAAATTCGAACGTGTATCCGCTATCGCTTGTACGCGGTGTTGTCCCTGAAAACTCGATATTCAAGGGAGAGCGCAGAATTACCCCAAAAACTTAAACCAAGAAAGGAAAAACAGAAATGGGAAGACTTTTTGGAACAGACGGTGTAAGAGGTATTGCAAACGAAGCGCTCACTGTTGAGCGTGCTATGCAGATAGGACGCGCTGCGGCGTACGTTCTTTCGTCAAAGAGAAGAAGCGTGCCGAAAATACTTATCGGTATGGACACAAGACTTTCATCTGATATGCTTGCAAACGCGCTTTCTGCCGGGCTTTGCTCGGTTGGAGCAGACGTAGTATGGCTTGGTGTTGTGCCAACTCCTGCTGTTGCATATCTCGTCGGCAAATACAAAGCAACTGCCGGTATAATGATATCCGCATCGCACAACCCGTATGAATTTAACGGAATCAAAATTTTTAACGAAGACGGATTCAAGCTTGCAGACGAGATAGAGGAGAGGATAGAATCTATTGTGCTTGACTCAACACCCGAGGTGTCTCTTGCAGACTCAAAGAACATCGGACGTGTTACATTTGCAAAAAATGCTGTTGACGACTACATAGAGCACATAACGAGTGCCGCAATATGCTCGCTTGACGGCATGGAAATAGCAATCGACTGTGCAAACGGTTCATCAAGCGTTTCGGCAAAAAAGCTTTTTGAGGGCCTGGGCGCACGTGTGCACGTTCTTTATGACCAGCCTGATGGCATCAATATCAATGACGGCTGCGGCTCAACTCATCTTGAAAAGCTGCGCGAATATGTGCTTGAAAACAAGCTCGCTTGCGGAGTCGCGTTTGACGGAGATGCAGACAGATGTCTTTGCATTGACGACAAGGGAGAGATTATTGACGGCGACTTTATTCTCGCGATATGCGCACTTGATTTGAAGGAGAGAGGCAAACTCAGAAGAAACACGGTTGTCGGCACGATAATGACAAACTTCGGCTTTACAAAATTCTGCGAAAAGAACGGTATCAATTTCATACCCACAAAGGTTGGCGACAGATACGTTCTTGAAGAGATGCAGCTAGAGGGATATGTTCTCGGCGGAGAGCAGTCGGGTCACGTTATTTTTAGAGACCATGCAACAACGGGCGACGGTCAGCTTACTGCCATACAGCTTCTTACTCATCTTAAGAGAAGCGGCGTTAAGCTTTCAGAGCTTGCAAGCGTAATGACAAGATACCCTCAGTATATGGTCAATATCAGAACAACGGACGAGGGCAAGCTTGCTTTTTATACAGACCACGAAATCAAAGCATTGCTCAGACATGCAGAAGAAGAGCTTGCGGATAGCGGAAGGCTTGTGGTACGTCCTTCGGGCACAGAACCGCTTATAAGAGTTATGACAGAGGGCGAAGATGCAGCTCTTGCAGAGCGCGTTGCAAACACAACGGCAGAGGCAATAAAACAAAAGCTTTCAACGTATTAAAAGTAAATAAGCGCCAGACCGCATGTACCTCAGAGTGATTGCGGTTGACGAGGAGAGAGCTTAATCGAAATTTCGGCGGATTGCTCTCCGGGGCGCGTGTCGTATAATATAAGCCGCACGCGGCTCGTTAGCCGTATAACAAAAACCCGGGTAACCGGGCAACAGAAATTACGGCGGAAAATTTCAAAGCAAAGGGACGGGTCAGACCGCCCCGAAAAACAGTGGGCGAATGGCCCGTTATGGTATTATAATATGTGTGGAATCATAGGCTACGTGGGTAAAGAGGCGAATGCTCTTGACGTTCTTTTGAAGGGGCTTTCTTCTCTTGAATACCGCGGATACGATTCTGTTGGCATTGCCATGTTTGACCGTATGCAGAGGCTAAATACAGTCAAGTGTGCGGGCAGAGTGGCAGAGCTTGAAAAAAGAGTGCAGGGCATGGGTGACTCATACTGCGGTATAGGTCACACACGCTGGGCAACGCACGGTGAGGTGTCGGATATCAACTCGCATCCCCACGGAAGCGCCAATCTTCAGATAGTACATAACGGAATCATTGAAAATTACGCCTGTCTGAAAAAAGAACTCACAGAGCTCGGATATACTTTTATTTCCGACACAGACACAGAGGTTGCTGCAAAGCTTCTTGATTATTACTATGTGAAAAGAAGAGGGCATTTTGATGCTGTCTGTGAAGCGGTAAAAAGGCTTGAGGGCTCGTATGCACTCGGTATCGTCTTTGCCGACGATCCGGGTACTATATATGCCGCACGCAAGGATTCTCCTCTTATCATAGGTATTGGAGATGATGCAAATTATATTGCATCCGATATAACCGCGCTTCTTTATAAAACGCGCGATTATTACTCTCTTGAGGACGGAGATATAGCATGTGTGAGGGCAGACTGTATAAACATTTATAACAAAGCTGCTAAAGTAGAACGCGAAAAGCAGACGGCAAAGTGGGATCACGTTGCCGCCGAAAAAGGCGGATATGACCACTTTATGCTCAAGGAGATACATGAGGAGCCGGAAGCAATTATCAGAACGCTAAGACCTCGAATCAAGGATATGCTTCCCGATTTTTCTGCTGACAGGCTTGATGAAGAAGCCATGAAGCGCATTTCAAGGCTTCACATAGTCGCCTGTGGTACGGCAATGCACGCCGGCCTTATCGGAAAATCGATGTTTGAAAAATACGCGGGACTTCCTGTAAATGTTGAAATTGCATCTGAATTCAGATATAATGATCCTATAATTGAAGAAAACGACCTTGTTATTATCGTATCCCAATCGGGAGAAACGGCAGACTCTCTTGCGGCGCTCAGACTTGCAAAAGAAAAGGGAGCTTCAACTCTCGGTATCGTTAACGTTATCGGCTCGACTATTGCAAATGAAGCGGACAGCGTTTTGTACACGTATGCAGGACCCGAAATCGCCGTTGCAAGCACAAAGGCTTACAGCGTACAGACCTCGCTTCTTACCCTTCTTGCCATAAAAGCAGCGCTTTTGCGCGCGCATATGGATGAAAATGAAGCGCGTGCGTTTACGCATGAGCTTTATGTGGATGCTCCGCGTACGCTAGAAGATCTGCTTGAGAGGGCAGGCGAGATAAAAGCGCTTGCAAGTAATTTTGCCAAATGCGAGGATCTCTTCTTCATAGGTCGCGGTATAGACTATTATCTCTCGTGCGAGGGCTCGTTGAAATTGAAGGAGATATCCTACATACACAGCGAGGCATACGCGGCAGGGGAACTAAAGCACGGTACCATTTCGCTTGTAACAGAAGGTGTGCCCGTAATTGCTCTTGCAACAGAACCAAAGCTTTATAGTAAAATGGAAAGTAATATACGCGAGGTTAAATCGCGCGGCGCTGAGGTGACGCTTATAACGAACGCTCAGAGCGAATTTAAAAGCGCAGATCACGTTATAAAGCTTGTGCCTGTAAGCGACCGACTTGCCTTTCTGCCTGCAGCTACGGTGCTTCAGCTTATCGCATACTTTACGAGCACAGAGCGCGGATGCGACGTTGACAAACCGCGCAATCTCGCAAAATCGGTTACAGTTGAGTGAGTTAATTTTTTAATCATAGAAAGGAATTTCAAAAATGACTATTGAGGCTATTCTTGCAACACTTGGCACAACGGCAACATCGTTTGCAATAAAGCTTGTATCGGCTCTGCTGATACTTATTATCGGAATCAAGCTTTCTGGCTGGCTTGTAAAGAAGCTTGAAAAGAGCCGCGGATTTAAGAAGATCGATAAAAGTGTAAAGCATTTTCTTTTGAGTGCAATTAGAATTTTACTTTACATAGTTGTGGTGATCTGTGCCGCAACGACTCTCGGCATTCCTGCAACGTCGTTTTTGACGATACTCGCATCAGCGGGTGTAGCTATCGGTCTTGCTCTTCAGGGCTCGCTTTCGAATATTGCCGGAAGTATAATGATACTTTTCTTCAGACCTTATAAGATAGGTGACTTTGTTGAGTGCAGCGGTGTATCTGGTACGGTTGAGGATATAAACCTTTTCTATACTGTTATAGCAACACCCGACAACAAGACGATAACCTGTCCTAACGGTGCGGTATCAAACGGTGTTATAACAAACTATTCCACGAAGGATCTGAGACGTGTGGATATAACGTTTTCCGCGTCATACGGAATGGATAGTGAAAAGGTCAAGTCTGTCATACTTGCTTGTGTAAACGAGCAGAGTGCGGTTCTTCACGAGCCTGCACCCTTTGTGGGAATTACGGCACACAACACAAGCTCTGTTGACTACGTATGCCGTGCATGGGTAAACAGCGCAGACTATTGGAATGTCTACTTTGCGCTTATGGAGAGTGTTAAAGAAGCCTTTGACAAGAACGGTATTGAAATACCTTTCCCTCAGATGGACGTACATGTAATAAACAAATAAACAGGCGTAAAGAAAGCCGCCGCGACAAGCGGTGGCTTTTTTATATATTGTGTCGCAACAAAGAGGGATAACTTTTTACACTTAAATTATAGCGGAAACTATATAATAAGTTAATAAACTGTATGGGCTTTTGTTAGCTTATACAGTTTAAATTTTGTTATGATGTTTATATCAGTGTTTTTATAAATAAGTCTTACGGTGCGCGAAAAAACAGCCTTCTCCAGCGGAGAAGGGGGACCACAGTAGTGGTGGATGAGGAGAGCAATTTTGATATACGAACGATGATCTCCTCATCCGTCTCGCACTGCTCGACACCTTCTCCGCTGGAGAAGGCTAGAAAAAGCTGAACGGGTTTCCGTTCAGCTTTTTGTGCACTATAAAAATTTGTAGTATATAGTATTTGTATATTGTTATCTGATAAATGTTACTTGTGCTGCAGAGGTGAGTTTTTCTTCTTTACCGTTTTTATCAAGCATAAGTATTGATGAGCCGTTTGAGAATATGATGTTACCGCTTGCTTCATCTACACGGTAGGCGACTACACCTCTGCGTATTAATGTATCATTACCGTTTGCATCAAGGCGGCGAAGTTCCCATGTATGCGGAATGATACCCGGATTTTTTTCTCCGCGGTTGCGGTTGGCTCTAAGTTCCGCTTCGGCATTGATAAGGTTTCCTTCAATGAACATTTTATCTTCATCGCGATTTTTTGTTCCAAAGGATTTTGAAAGTGTTTTACCTGAATACTTTGCCGAAAATACATTGAAAAATCCAAACAGCGCACCTAACAGTTTTATGGGTACCATTAAAATCTCACCGAGACATCCAAGAGGATTTGATGTTGATGTTGTGTCTGAATATGGCTTTTTTATGTAATATAGCGAACCGTCAGCAAGGCTTTGCGGACGAGTATAGTCGAACCTGTTGTCAGAGAGAATCTCATCCAAGCTTCCTTCGGATATATCAAGAAGGCATATTGATGATGGCCCGCGTTGAGAGGTGCTTGGAGGCTCCGTGAACATTTGCATCATCATATGATTGTAATCCATGTGATTTTGCTGTGGAGGCTTTTCAGCGCGGTTGTCTATTGGCAAACCTGCACAGCAGAAATATATTCTGTTGCGGTTGATTGCTGACCACACAGGTTGGCTGTCCCAGGATGCACCCTCGGTAAAAATCTTGCAGTCGGAGTTGCCGATATCGATAACACCGATATGACTTTCACCCGCAAATGCCGCTGTAACGACCATGCGACCATCTTTTATGTCAAAATCATGATATGTGGTGTTTCCGCTACTGATAACAACGCCTTCGGTGTCATTTCCGTCGCTTTTTTTATAGATACCGGTGGTATTGTCTATAGTGAGTGAGTACACAGTATCAGTGCCGTGCTTTGATGCACAGGTTATACGTGAAAAAATTGATTTTACTCGGCTTTCGGCATCGCTCCTTGGTACAAATGCTCCTGTGAACGCGGCGCCGCTGCCGCTATGCTTCCACTCGTTGCGCGCTGCTGATTCCTTTACCTTGGTAATGTATGAATCAAGCACGCCTGAACGTATTTCGCTTACGTTTCCGTCACAATAACTGTACAGCTTGCCGCCTGCAATATAGCAAAACAACAGACTCATTTAGTTCTCCTTTATCATATAGCTTTTTATTATTCTTTGTCTACGCGAATTATTCCCATCGGAGTCTGCTCGTTTGTCTGACCGAGGGGGTTGTCCTTGAGTATTTTACATAATGTATCATTGTCCGGCGCACTCTTTGATGAACCAAGTATTACACACCCTAAGTCGTTTGCATCTATTATAGCAACGCCAATACCAAGCTTTGCTGATATTTCGCTTGCTGTCTTAGCAGGATTCTGAGGACCGAGAACAACGTATTTATTATAAGGCGGAAGCGTATAGTGGCAAGGACCGTCTATACTGCGCGCACGGTCACCGGCAACAGTATAAAACCAACCGTTTTTTCCAAGAAGCTTTCCAACAACAGACACAGCCGCCGCAAAAAGAATACGCAGTGTGCCGCACTCCCTTAAAGCCATTTCCATAGTTTCAGGCATACCGAGGCCTATACCGGCGGGAGTTTTCTTAACGTACTTTGACAAAAAGTGCGCAAGCTTTCTCGGCTTTATATCAGCAAGCGGAATCGCGCGCCCCTGAGTGCATGCAACCGCCTTTTCGCTTATAACAAGTGTATCACCTGCTTTTGCAAGAGGCTTTGCGTATTTTTCGCAAACTTCAATGATATTATCTTCGTTTGTAATAACGTGTGTTTTTATACAGAGTCGTCTGTAAGTGATGCCATCAATTACCACGCTCTGATTTTTTCCGGGATTTACGAATTTCTGATCGTTGTTCATTATCTGAATTATCCTTTCAAATACTATGAATAATTGTATCATTTGTAAGTCCGGATGTCAAGTATAAAACAAACTCTTTTGTCTTTTTCTCAAACCCGACTTTCTTGACTTTATTTGTTATATGTGATACAATATCAAACATAATATATGTACACAATACTAAAGATGAGGAATATATGAAGATAATTATTGTAGGAAGCGGAAAAGTCGGACAAAAGCTCGCGCAGGAATTCAGTGCCGAGAAGGATATAGACGTTACCGTTATTGATGTTAATCCTGCAACCGTATCTGATACAGTAGGTCAGTATGACGTAATGGGAGTTGTGGGAAGCGGCACAAATATTGATATTCTTAACGAAGCAGATATTGCACACGCCGATCTGCTTATCGCGGTAACAGGCTCGGACGAGATCAATCTCATGTCCTGCCTTCTTGCTAAAAAGCTTGGAAACTGTCAGACTATCGCAAGAATCAGAAAACCCGAATACGCAAAGTCTGTAAACGTATTCAAGGACGATCTTGGCCTTGCAATGATAATAAATCCCGAGCAGGCGGCGGCAAGAGAGATCGCGCGTGTTCTCAGACTTCCGTCGGCTATACAGATAGATACGTTTGCAAAGGGAAGAGTGGAAATACTCAAATTCCGTATACCCGAGGGATGTGTGCTTCACGACTTAAAGGTCATGGAGATAGTCGCCAAGCTTAACTGTGACGTGCTTGTCTGCGGTGTTGAAAGAGGCGATGACGCGTTTATACCCGGTGGTCACTTTGTGCTCAAAGAGGGAGACCTCGTAAGCATTGTTTCGTCTATTCAGAATTGCACGCATTTCTTTAAAAAGATAGGAATAAAGACTAACAGAGTAAAAAACACGATAATAGTCGGCGGCGGTTCAACTGGCTATTATCTTGCAGGACAGCTTTTGCAGTCGGGCATTGACGTTAAGATTATTGACAAAAATCAGGACAGATGCAATGAGCTGTGTCAGCTTCTGCCCAAGGCCACCATCATTAACGGCGACGGCGCAGATAATTGGGTTTTACTCGAAGAGGGAATAGAGCACGCCGAGTCATTCGTTTCACTTACGAATATAGACGAAGTAAACGTGCTTATGTCGCTTTATGCCAAGAGCAAGATGCAGGGCGGTAAGATAGTGACGAAGATCGACCGTATCGCATATGACGAAATCATCGACGGTCTTGATCTTGACAGTACCGTATACCCCAAGGATATTACCGCTGAATATATAATTAAATTCATCCGTGCGATGAAAAACACTATCGGCAGTAACGTTGAGACGATGCACATGATACTCGACAACAAGGCCGAGGCTCTTGAATTCAGAATAAAAGAAAACTCACCGATAACGGCTGCAAGTATTGATAAATTAAATCTTAAAAAGAATATACTGATAGCCTGCATCAACCGTAACGGCAGTATCATAATTCCTCGCGGACGTGACGTTATACAAAAGGGTGACACGGTTGTTATCGTAACAACTCACAGGGGCTTTGAGGATATAAGCGACATACTTGAAAAAGCGTAAATTTGGAGAGTAAGATGAATTACAGAATGATGACCTACACTCTCGGATGGGTGCTGAATATTGAGGCGGTCTGCCTTTTATTGGCAGCAGTTGTCGCACTTGTCTACGGTGAGATATTCTATTTGAAATATATTGCTCTGTGCATAGCGCTTTGCCTTGCTTTCGGTATAGCTATGACCTGCAGAGCGCCGGAAAACAAAGCCATGTACTCTAAAGAGGGCTTTGTTACGGTTGCACTCTCTTGGATAATAATAAGTATATTCGGCGCGCTTCCGTTTTATCTGTCGGGTGCGATACCGAGCTATGCAGATGCGTTTTTTGAGACCGTTTCAGGCTTTACCACAACGGGAGCTTCAATTTTAAGAGACGTTGAAGCACTGCCGAATAGTCTCCTCTTCTGGCGAAGCTTTACGCACTGGATAGGCGGCATGGGAGTTCTTGTATTCCTTGTTGCGATACTTCCTCTTTCGGGCGGCAGTAACCTTTATCTTATAAAGGCAGAGAGCCCGGGGCCGTCTGTTAGTAAAATTGTACCCAAGGTGCGCCAGACTGCAAAGATATTCTACGGCATTTACATTATCTTGACTCTTTTACAGGTTGTCCTGCTCCTTCTTGGCGGTATGACTTTCTTTGATTCGCTCACCCTGAGCTTTGGTACTGCAGGAACGGGCGGCTTTTCGATATTGAATTCGGGAATCTCCACTTATTCTCCCTACGTGCAGTGGGTAATTACGATATTCATGATAATATTCGGTGTGGACTTTTCACTCTATTATCTTATTCTAACGCGCCGAGTGAAGGATGCTATGCGATCTGAAGAATTCAGAGCATATATGCTGATAATCATATCGGCTATTGCAGTTATAGTATTAAACTGCCGTCATTTGTTTGCAGGACTTAGTGAAGCACTGCGCCACAGTGCATTCCAGGTTGCCTCGATAATGACAACAACGGGGTATGTAACAACAGACTTTGACTTGTGGCCTGAGCTTTCAAAAACTGTGCTTGTTGTACTTATGTTTATAGGCGCATGCGCAGGAAGCACGGGCGGCGGTATCAAGGTATCGCGTATACTGATAATGCTTAAAAGTATCGGCAGAGAGATCAAGGTTGCGGCTCATCCGAAAGCAACAGCCAAGATCACTATGAATTCAAGGCTTGTTGAGCATGAAACTGTACGTTCTGTGAATGTTTACATTGGCATAATGTCGATAATATTTTTCTCGTCGTTAATTGTTGTGAGCATGGATAATATGGATTTCACAACGAATTTTACTGCAGTTGCGGCAACGATAAACAATATCGGTCCCGGACTTGCAGGCGTCGGACCTACGCGCAATTTTGCTGATTACAGTATGCTTTCCAAGATAGTATTTTCTATTGATATGCTTATAGGCAGACTCGAAATATATCCGATGCTTCTATTGCTCATGCCGCGCACATGGAAAAGATGATGATCTTGCTTTGATTTCAAAATATAAGACTAGAAGGTACCCGAGAGGGTACCTTCTTTGCGTAATATTAATAATGATATATGACAAATATTGTTTTTATTTCATAGCATCAGAAAGATTTAAATTTAATGCGCTTTTGTAACCTATTTGAAAGGCTCTTCTTTGAGCTATGCTCAGCATAAGCATAAACTCTTCTTTTAGCTCTTCATTAAAACATTTATCAGCTGTATTTTTTATGATTTTTCTTGCTCCGTGTTCAAGTGTGTTTTGAACCTCTCCAAAATCATAAAGATCGCTTATTTTCATAATACTCTCCTTTAATATTTTATTCAAGTGGATTTGATAATAAAAATGACATGGCTGTTTTATAACCTTGATCAAAGGCTTCTTTTAATGATATCCTTAAAAATGTTAGTAACAATGACCTGCTTTCCTCGTCAGGAACAGATTCGATTATTTCCTTCATTCTATGAATTTCTTCGCAATCAATTGCTGCTTGCGTTTTTCTAAAGAAAAATAAATCGTCAAAGCTAATCATGGTTATTTTCTCCTAGAATAAAAATAAAAAGTGTGTGCAACCAAAGCCGCACACACCGAAAAATGCTTGACTTCGAGTTGCTACCACACAAAACTCTCTTTTCACGCAGAAATGAGAAGTAAGAAGTCAGCACTTTTACCAAAGTAAAATACCCACTTCTGCGTGTGAATATACAAATATTGAGTTTTGTGTGGTAAACACATTATAACATGATATATATTTTTTTGCAATAGGATATAAACAAAAAATAAAAAGCCTTTATTAAACATGAAAAAGATGTTTAATAAAGGCTTGTAATAAGTTTGATATCTTAGATAATAATTATGATTGCCACACTATAGTTTTTGTATTTATTTTTTATATCAGAATTATCTTTTTAAACAGGCTTCTCATAACACCGAAGTATCCGATCTTTTCAACACCCTCGAGCGCACATATATCGCATTCGCCGATCGTTTCACCGTTTAATGTGTACGTAATTTTGCCTACAACGTCACCCTCGTGAACAGGAGCACTCAGATTATCAGGCAAAGCTATACTATGCTCTATGGCATCGCTCTTTCCTTTGCCTATGAGTGCAGAGAAGTCGTTATACCCGACACGGCAGTTGTTTTTAAGACCTCCCAAAACTTTTATCGGCTCAAGCTCTCGGCCTTCGATAGTTGTTGCCGCGTAATTGGCAAATCCGTAATCAAGAAGCTTTTTGGCGATCTCGTTTCGCGTATCTCTGTTTGGAGCGCCCATCACAACGGCTATCAGCTGCATACCGTCGCGCAGGGCAGTTGCGCTTATACAGAACCCTGCTTTAGATGTAGAGCCTGTTTTAAGGCCGTTAGCGCCGTTGTAAAAACGTATAAGACGGTTAGTGTTAGTAAGCGTGAATGCACCGTCGCGGATAGTATCCATCCATATAGAGCTGTACTCAAGAATCTTTTTATGCCCTATAAGCTCGCGTGACATTATAGCTATATCGCGCGCACTTGTCAGATGCTGTGTAACGGTATCATCAAGACCGTTCGTGTTTTCAAACTTGGTATTTACCATGCCAAGCTCTTTTGCCCGTGAGTTCATTCTTTCAACGAACATTTCTTCGCTTCCGGCAACGTGCTCGGCAAGAGCAACGGCCGCGTCGTTTGCCGAAGATACCACAACGCATTTTATCATCTCGTCAACGCTCATCTCCTCTCCCGGCTCTAGGTATACCTGAGAGCCGCCCATAGAAGCGGCGTTGTTTGATACGGATACCATGTCATCAAGCGATATCTTTCCTTCTTCTATCGCTTCCATAACGATAAGAAGAGTCATTATTTTTGTAACCGAAGCCGGCGGAAGAGCCTCGTCTGCGTTGTTTTCATAAAGAACGTTTCCTGTTGAGGCTTCCATAAGTAGAACGCTTTTGGCATCAAACTGCATTTGTGCGTCAGCAAAGATAGGTGTTGCAAAAACGAAAAGCATTATAAATGAAAGTATTAAAGCCGGAACTTTTTTGACAAGCATAAAATCACCTCAAAATATCTTATGCGAAAGTAAGCCTGATTTATTCCGATATTTGTAATATAAAACAAAAAGTGCAGACGAGGGCGTGCAAAATCAGCGGTAAAATTGAATAGCCTTCCCCAGTGGGGGAAGGGGGACCGCGCAAGCGGTGGATGAGGTGTTTACAACGAACAAAAAGGACTTCTCATCCGTCAGCCTTCGGCTGCCACCTTCTCCCACAGGAGAAGGCTTTTTTCATACGCAGAAAGCAAAGAAGAAGCCCCGCGCAAATGCGGGGCAAAAAATGTTATTTACCTGTACTTATCTAAAATAGCTCTGTACTCGGGATTTTGGAGAAGCTCGGCACGTCTGCCACTCTTGGCATTGGCACGATAATCAAGATTATATTTAAAAAAGTTTCCTCTTGTTGCTTCACCGTAACGGTCAAAGGCACGATTCAATGCTTCATTTTTCATTCGCATCTCTTCAGTTTTTTTCATCGCATACAGATTTTTATCCATAACTGCGATTACTTGTTCATCTGCTCCGCCGCGATAGAAAAGATCGTTTTCCATTCTACCAAGAAAAGAACGCGCGAGCATAAGGAAGAATGCTTCTCCGGTGTCTTCAAATGCATTTAGCATCAAATCACCGCATCTCAGTGTAAGCTCTGTCTTTTCTTCCATCGAAAGAGAAGGATTGAAAAACACGGTTCTTCCAAGTTTATCTGCCGCGAAATCGACAAGCTCATACATATTCTTTTGAACGTGGAAATAATATTCGCTCGTGTCTTTTGCAAACAACTGCTCAGTCTTTTGTCCGCTGGTGGTAAACCAATCGGTGAATTTTGTTTTGTAAATTTCAAGTGCTTCTTCCGTTTTGCCTTCTGCGTGTAGAATTTTTGCGCGCATATTCCATGCGCCAAGCCGTAGATTTTCTTCGGTGCAGCCGCCGAGTATCTTTTCACAGATGGCACGAAATTCGTCTTTGTGCTCGATCAGAATTGCAGGATCGTTGTCAGCTAAGTCACCGCCAATATTCCACATATAATAGTGCATAATCCAATAATCATTGGGATAATCGTGGTATGCCTTGACGATGATTTCACGCCCTTTTTTGTCATTCCAATGCTGTCTATACAGAGCAATTATTTCGTCAATTTCTGCTTGGATTTTTTCTTGATTGTAACCCATAAGCTCGTCAAGCGTTACTCCAAAGAAATAAGCCAACGGCTGAAGAAGCGTAATATCGGGATAGGTTTCACCACGCTCCCATTTGCTAACCGCCGCACAGGTAACATTCATAGCAACCGAAAGCTGCTCCTGCGTAATATTTTTTGCCGTGCGCAAACGCTTAATATTTGCACCAATAGTCATTTCCATAATCATACCTCACTGATATAAAAGTAAGCCGACGTCTGCTTCTGCTTATATTATAGCATAAAAACAGTTTCAGTAAAGGTATTGTTAGGAAACTTTATGTTAACCAAAAGTTGAAAAAAGATAGCATGGGTATTGTTATTCGATTGCGAATTTTCCGCATTTCCCGACGCTCGCGTCTGGGGCAAGCATAGCGTGTGGACGTCCACCGCCAAATAGCGGCGCCCTCCTCGCACCGTCCCTGCGCTCACGCCGGGACAATATCGGGCAGAAGCCCGAACCCACTATCAGCAGAGAAACGGCGCGCACAAAAGCCTTCCTCCGGGAGGAAGGGGAACCACGAAGTGGTGGAAGGAGCCGGCGTGACTTTAAGCTCAGAAATTTTTTATTGTAACGCGCTCTCCCTCAGTCAGCTTCGCTGACAGCTCCCTCCCGGAGGGAGCCTTTCGTATAACTCTTGCCAATAGAAAAACACCACCAAAGAAGATTTCCTTGGTGGTGTTAGTTATTTCTCCGCTACGAATGCAGAGGAGAAAGTCTGCACTTTTAATTTGCTTTTTTACTTCGCGTTGCGGTCGAGGAACTTGATCATATCTTCAAATTCGTTCTTCGAAATCGTGGTTTCAGTTTCAGCTTTTGCGCCGTTTGCAGGTGCAGAGTCGAAGTTAGTTGCGATAACCGTGATCTTCATTTCATCTTCAAGAGCGGGATCAAATGCAACACCCCAAATAAGGTTAACGTCGGGGTTAGCTTCCTCGGAGATAAGAGTTGAAGCAACGTCTGTTTCTTCAAGTCCGATATCGGGAGAAGCAATGATGCTGAGGATGAGTCCCTTTGCGCCCGAAATGGAAGATTCGAGAAGCGGGCTCGAGATAGCTGCCTTTGCAGCAAGCTCAGCCTTGTCCTTACCCTTTGCCGCGCCAACACCCATGTGAGCGTAGCCTGCGTCCTTCATAACAGATGTAACGTCTGCAAAGTCTAAGTTTACCATAGCATCCATGCAGATAAGCTCAGAGATGCTCTGTACGCCCTGACGGAGTACGTCGTCTGCTATTTCAAACGCGTTAGCAAGAGTGATCTTTGTTTCAGAAACGTATTTAAGTCTTTCGTTAGGAATTGTAATGAGAGAGTCAACATACTGAGCGAAGTTTTCAATACCTGCTTCAGCATTTGCCATTCTTTTCTTTCCTTCAAACATGAAAGGCTTTGTAACAACGCCTACTGTAAGTATTTCCATTTCCTTGGAGAGCTTTGCAACAACGGGAGCCGCACCTGTACCTGTACCGCCGCCCATACCTGCGGTGATAAATACCATATCTGCGCCCTGGATAGCCGCCTTGATTTCTTCAATGCTTTCTTCAGCTGCAGCTGCTCCTATGTCGGGGTTTGCGCCGGCTCCGAGACCCTTTGTGGTTCTCTGGCCGATAGCGATCTTTGTTTCTGCTGCACATCTGTTAAGAGCCTGCATATCGGTGTTTATCGCGATAAACTCAACGCCCTTTACTCCCGATGTGATCATGCGGTTAACTGCGTTGTTACCGCCGCCGCCTATACCAATTACTTT
Organism: Eubacteriales bacterium; assembly: GCA_045577925.1. GTDB lineage: Bacteria > Bacillota > Clostridia > Oscillospirales > CAG-272 > UBA4717. Next base: position 26,043 of record JAZNJH010000001.1, on the reverse strand, counting down.
TATACAAACGCGATTGGTAAGAGATGTAAAATCTGCTGCCATTTTCTATATCCTCCTGTATTTTCAACACACACTGATTTTGAGTACAATTATATTAGTGTAATATCGTTCACCCTATATGATAATATAAAAAAGTCAAGATTGCAATACGTTTTTTAAAAATTTATGATATTTTTACAATTAAACTTAATTTTCGCATGATATTCGCGTTGTTTTGTTGTCATATTTATGCAAAGTTAACTGTTTACAGTTCTAAATTTGCGCTCTCGCCGAGTATTGCCGAGCATTCAGAGGGGTTTGAGACGTCTATCTCTGCTTTGACGCCGGCGGGCAGCTGAGAGCTTTGTAGTATTTTTTCTGTCATTGTTAGCTTAAGAGCAAGATCGTCAGAGTTTCCGCACTTTATTTTATATGTGTTTCCTATAAGAAAGCTTATTGCAAATTTGTTTTCAAGGCTTATGGCACTTATACTTTCTGCAATATCGCTTGCGTCAATAATACTCAGCGCTTTTTCTATATAATTGGAATCAGAGCAAAAAACAGGCTTGTTGCCAACGAGCGCACGGTCGATATCCGGCAGATACAGTCTGCAAAGCTCTATTGAGTCAACGTTGATATCAGGGTTTTCAAGTATACGCAGACTTGATGAAAGTATAAGCGTTTCACCGTATATCTCGGTACAGTATCCGGCGCTTTCTTCAAAAACCTTAAGTATTATTTTATCGGGCCAGCGACGTCTGAGCTCAACCTTGCTTATATAGGGGTAGTTTAACATAAGGATCTCTTCGATATTATCCTCATGGTATGAGTATAGATTCTCGCCGGCAGTTATACCGCTTTTTATAATAATAAGATTAGGATCGTATTTTGCCGCGCCTTCAACTTCGATAGTTTTTACCTTGAAAAAGAACGCGAAGCACACGGTAATGAATATTATGATCGCGGCAATAACTATCGGTATAAGTATAAGATGCTTGAATTTTTTCTTAGACTTATTCAGCCTTGCAAAATTTTCTAGAGTTTCATCACGAAGCTCTTTTTTGTCCTGTCTGTTATCCAAAGCCGCTCCTCCGTTTATTTTTTCTTTTTTACAAGCTCTTTGATCTCGCCGAACATTATTTTTTCGGCGTCAGAAAGCGCGAATTTCTTTATATTTTTTTGGCATGCCGCACCCTTTTCGCTGTGCAGAAGCTCATCAACCGTTTTGATAAGAAGCTCGGTTGTAAGATCCTTCTCCTCAATAAGAGCTGCAGCACCTGCTGCTTCAAGCTCGTGCGCGTTTTTATACTGATGATTATCCGTAACGTTGGGAGAGGGGATCAGCAGGGCAGTTTTTTCAAGTATAGCAAGCTCTGAAAGAGTCATAGCGCCTGCCCTGTTAATAACAAGATCTGCCGCTGCCATCTGCCTTGGCATATCATAGATGTACTCAACAATCTTTATGTTATCGTATTTATCAAGCCTTGATGCTTTGAACTCTGTAAGCGCCGCTTCGTATTCGATTGACCCCGTTGCATGTAGGTGAAGTATTTCGGGATGCTTTGAGGTATATTCTTTCATAAGTGAAAGAACAGCCTCGTTTATCTTTTCAGCCCCCATGCTTCCGCCGCACGAAAGAATGAATTTATCGTATTTTCCCGTAATTCCAAGCTCTTTTCTGGCTGACTGTGAATCAAGCGTCAGAAATTCGGGTCTCAGAGGATTTCCGACTCTTATTACCTTGCTTCTGCAATCTTCGGGAAATTTGTTTATAGTTGCTTCGAAATTAACGAATATTCTGTCAACGTATCTTGCAAGCATTTTTATAGCAACACCCGGAATGGAGTTGGATTCGTGCAGGACTGTTGGAATCTTCATGTCTGCCGCCGCCTTCATAACAGGCCAGCAAACGTATCCGCCCGTACCTATAACAATATCGGGAGCAAACTCGCGAATCAGACGCCTTGCTTTGATAGGTGAGGTAAGGGCAAGATAAAGGCTTTTTATATTTGAAAGAGAAAGGGAGCGCTTGATGCCGCGGACCTCAACGTGGTAAAGCTTATAGCCTTCCTTCGGTACAAGCTTGTTTTCGATTCCGCGCTTTGTACCGACGAATATTATCTCGCTTTCGGGGATATTCTTTTTTATCGTATTGGCGATCGCGAGCGCCGGATTGACGTGGCCGCTTGTTCCGCCGCCTGTTACTATTACTCTCATAATTCTCTCCATGCCGCCTGCGGCATATGATGTTTAATTTACTTGTATAAACAGCAAGAGTTTACAACGTCAGTATACTTACTCGTTGTTGCTACTTGTCCTGACGTGAAAACCTTGATATTGATAATACTATGCCCATTTCAATGAGTAAAACCACCGTTGAAGAACCGCCGTAGCTGAAAAAGGGCAGTGAAATACCTGTGTTTGGAAGTGTGTTTGTAACAACACCTATATTGAACGCCGCCTGAAGACCGACTTTACTTACTATACCCATTACCACAAGTGATGAATACACGTCGGTTGTTTTCATGGCGATCTGATAGCCTCTTACAATGAGGAGGATAAAGAGCACTATAACGGATATGGCTCCGATAAATCCGAGCTCTTCGCAAAGAATACTGTATATAAAGTCGTTCTGCGGCTGAGATACGTACATGTGCTTCTGGCGGCTGTTTGTCGGGCCGAGGCCGAAAAGTCCTCCCGAACCGATGGCTCTGAGCCCTTGTACAGTCTGCCATCCGCTTCCCGTGATATCTTTTGTAGGATCAAACCATATATCAAGTCTTCTTCTCGTATATGGTACAAACCATGCAACAAGGCCGAGAACGGTAGCGCCGATAAGACCCGGGTAGATAAGCGCAGCAGCTTTTACTCCGCCCATCCATATAAGCATTATTCCGATGCAGAAGATTATTATAGTACCGGAAAGATGCTTTTCAAGAACAACGAGTACACAAACGAGGCATGTGTAGAAAAGGGGACGGAAAAGTCCGTACATCAGATGCTCTTTTTTATCTTTGGTATTAAGTATCGTATCGCTGTGTTTTTCAAAATGCAGGGCAAGCATCATAACGAGAGTTGCCTTTGCAATTTCAGAGGGCTGAACGGATACAGGGCCTACCATTATCCAGCGCTTTGCGCCGCCGCCTACTGTACCGATAACGAAAACGAGTCCGAGCAGGCCTATCGTTGCCCAGTATGCCGCAGGAGTAAATTTCTTTATAACCTCGGGCTCAAGCCTTGATACGACAAACATGCCTATAAGGCCTATAAGCACGAACGAAATCTGTCTTTGTATGTATATATATCCGTTGCCGGGATCCTGAGACATTGAATACGCATAGCTTGCACTGAATACCATAACCGAGCCAAAGCATATAAGTATAAGAACGAGCGCCAGAAACATTCTGTCTACGGGGCTTTTATATCTCGTTATTTTTTCCGGTTTTCCGACAGGCATATTTTTTGCTGCCTGAGCACCTTGAACCGGCATTTTTTCGCCGCCTGCCCGAGCAGGCCTTTTTGTGATCGTGGCAGTTTGCGTTTCTTTTCTTTGATTATTATTTCTGTTTGGTGTGTTGTTCATTTATAACTCCACAAAATTATTTTATAACAGAGAGGATGACCGCTATGGCGGAAAATACAAATGTAACAAATGAGAATACTGATACGATCTTGATCTCGCTCCAGCCGCATTTTTCAAAATGATGATGTATCGGGCTCATTTTGAAAACGCGCTTTCCCGTAAGCTTGAAGGATCCAACCTGTATTATTACAGAAAGAGATTCCGCAACGTAAACGATACCTATAATCAGTATTATGAAAGGATCGTTCATCATAAAGGCGCATCCGACAGCCGCCGCTCCTAAAAAGAGCGAGCCCGTATCACCCATAAATATACGTGCAGGATAAAAGTTATATACGAGAAAACCAAGGCAAGCGCCGATTATCATCGACGAAAGGAAGGAAAGCTCAATGTCGCTGTTGAAAAATGAGAGAACTGCAAATGCTGCTCCCACAACCATGGTAACGCTTGAAGCAAGTCCGTCGATTCCGTCGGTAAGGTTTACGCTGTTGATTATTCCCGTAATGACTATAAGCGCCATAGGATAATATACTATTTTAAGCTCAAGTCCGATGTTTGTAAAGGGGATATGCATCACGGTATTTATAAATCCCGTGTAGCTCAGTGCAAAGAGATACAGCGCCGCAACAATAAGCTGAAGCAAAAACTTCTGAGAAGCGCTAAGACCCTCGTTGCGGTGATTCTTGAATTTTGTCATATCGTCGATTATACCGATAGCTCCGTTGAGCGCGGCAAATACTACTGTTATTATAAGTCTGATAAACAGAGGCTCATCAAGGACTGTCAAGCAAAGAATAACTAAAACAACAGAGACAAGAAGTATCGCTGATATGAATGCGATGCCGCCCATTGTGGGAGTCCCCTCTTTGTTTTTGTGCCAGCGCGGACCTATTTCAAGGATCGTCTGCCCAAGCTTCATGCTTTTAAGCTTCGGGATTATAAGTCTTGTGAAAAACGCTGTGAGTATGAACACGCATACGAATACGGCACCTGATAACATACGAAGCAGATCCATAAACGATCCATCCTTTCTTTTCTATAATCAGTCAGATAAAGAGTTTGTATCAAGCTCTTTTTTCAGATATTCTATAACGCGTTCAAGCTTCAGCGCACGGCTTGCCTTGAAAAGTACCGTGTCTGACACCCGCAGAGCGTTTCTGATGGCTAAAGCCGCACGTTCCGGCGCGTCGGTATCACCGTTTATACCTATTTTTTCTGCCGGATAGCCGTGGTTTACTGCTCCGAGCACTATATTTTCGGCATCATGACCGAAAGTAAACAGCATGTCGATCTTTTTGGCGGCAACAGTTTTGCCGATCTCCATATGCAGCTGCTTGCTGTATTCTCCAAGCTCCCGCATCTCGCCGAGAACCGCTATTGAACGTCCGCCGTTTTTAGCAGCAACCTTATTGAGTACATCGAGAGAAGCCTTCATTGATTCGGGACCTGCATTGTAGCAGTCCTCGATGATTGTAACTGAGCCGTACTTGTATACGTTCTGGCGCATGCCGGTATTTTTGAACTTCATAAGACCGCGCTTTATCTCATCGTCACTCATACCCATAATAAGGCCGATTACAAAAGCGTATACGGAGTCAAAAATGTTGTGAATGCCGATAGTGGGTATCTGTATGTTGGTTACGACCCTGTTTGGTAAAACGAGATCGTATATGGAATAGTCGTCATAAGTTCTTACGTTGAGCGCACGGAAATCAGCCTTCGGATTCTGCATCGATATAAGCAGAGTTTTTTGAGTGAAATCTTCTTTTCTTGCAAAAAGCAGAGGCTCGTCGGCATTAAGTAAGATATATCCGTCGGGATCAAGGCCGTCAACTATCTCAAGCTTTGCCGCGCAGATATTTTCCCTGCTTCCGAGGTTTTCAATATGCGAGTTACCGATATTCGTTATTGCGGCGATCTTCGGTCGGGCTATTTTCGAAAGATAGGATATTTCGCCCTTGAAGCTCATGCCAAGCTCAAAAACTGCCGCACTTGCATCCTTTTTCATTGAAAGAACGGAGAGAGGAAGACCAAGCTCGTTATTGAAATTGCCTTCCGTTTTGTGTGCGTTCAATTTTTCATTAAGTACCGAGTATATAAATTCCTTTGTTGTCGTTTTACCGACGCTTCCCGTAACGCAGACCACTTCGGTAGCAAGTCTCTTCAGATACTCTTGGGCAAGCTTGCCTAGCGCAATGACCGTGTCGGGAACGACAATAAGCGCGCCGCCAATGGAAGCGGTATTATCAACGATTCTTTCGCAAAGCGCGCATACCGCGCCCGCTTCTATCGTTTCTTTTATAAAATTATGACCGTCGAAATTTTCTCCCCTGATGGCGACAAAAAGGGTACCGTTAGTACATTCGCGCGAGTCTGTTGAAACGGATGTGACTGTTTTATCTGCACTGCCAACAATACTTCCGCCCGTTATTTCTGCTATTTCAGCAACCGTAAATCCGCCGTTTTCAAGTTCGATTCTTTTCATGGCCAAGCATCCTTTGTGTTTTGTGTGCCCTCAGCACTTACTTTCAAAATATTCTTTAATTATTTCCTTCTCGCAGAAATGGCGCCTTGTGTTTTCTGTTATCTCGTAATCCTCATGACCCTTTCCTGCTAAAAGCAGGGTGTCACCGTCTTTTGCAATGGCAAGAGCATATCTTATAGCGTCTTTTCTGTTTTCAATAACCTTGTAGTTACTGTTTCTTTTAACACCCGAGAGTATTTCGGATATAATCTTTTCACGCGGTTCGTTTCGGGAATTATCGCTCGTTATAACTGTAATATCTGACACGGCTGTGGCTATTCTGCCCATTATCGGCCTTTTTTCGCGCTCTCTGTTCCCGCCGCAACCAAATACCGTGATAAGTCTGCCGCGGCACACGCGCTTTAGTGTCAAGAGTACCTTTTCAAGCGCATCAGGAGTGTGAGCGTAATCAATATAAACGTCAAAGTTACATGGAATATCTACGCGCTCAAGCCTTCCGGGTATCTGAGCGAGATTATTCATTGCGCTTTTGATGATTTTATTATCTATTTTAAATATTTTTGCCGCAGCCGCCGCCGCAAGCGCGTTGTACACCGTGAAATCTCCGGGCACAGGGCATTTTAATAATACTTTTTCTTCTTCATGGACAAGTACAAAACTTGTATCCTTTGCCGCGTACTTCGGCTCTTTAAAAGAAAAATCCGCTTCACTGCCGTATGAAAAAGCCTTGCAGGGAAGAGCTTTGAATATAGCTTTGCCGTATTTGCAGTCTGTATTTATAAGCGCTATATTGCAAAGCTCAAACAGGTGAGCCTTTGCTTGCATGTATTGAGTGAGATCTTTATGATAATCGAGATGATCCTCGGATAAATTTGTAAATATTCCGAGAGAAAAATGCAGAGCGTCAAGCCGCCTTTGCACGAGAGCGTGCGAAGAAGCTTCCATTACAACGATCTCAACACCGTACTCTTTCATTTTATAAAGATATTCATATAACTGAGCCGGCGAGGGGGTTGTCATGGAGTTGTATTCACTCTCGCTTGTAGTTTTAGTTATATCTTTATCGCAGGCAAGTGTTTTTATGGTGGATATAAGTCCTGTTTTGTAGCCTGCCGAGTCAAAAAGCGATTTTATCATGTACGCGCACGAAGTCTTTCCGTTTGTGCCGGTTATCCCTATAAGCTTCATGTCTTTTGTCGGATGACCGTATAAAGTGTCAAGCATTCTGACTTCGGCAAGAGAAGCATCTTTAACCACGATATACCTTATATCGGGGTTTTTATGGAGATAGTCTGTTATATATTCGCAAACGAAGGTTTTTGCCCCGCGTTTATGTGCGTTTTCTATATAGTCGTGACCGTCTGAACTGCTTCCGCGCCTGCATATGAATATGTCACCAAGCTCTGCACAGTCTGAATTTGAGCAGACCTTGTTAAAGCAGAAATCAAAATTTGTTATGTTCGTTGCAAGAATGCGTGTGTTTTCAAGTATTTCAAAAAATCGCATGGGTACTCCTTCTTTGCCGCAAAAGCACTGTCCGCCCGGGCAAAAGGAGTTTTCGGACAGCGCAAAATAATATTATTTTGACTGTCCGTTTTTATTGTATTTAGTCTGTACCGTCCAGGTGGCGCACGTCTATTGTGATTATGTCGCCGCGTGCCATCTTAGTGCCGGCTTCGGGGGACTGGCTTATAACAACAGCACCGGCACCTGTATCGTAATTCTGTGCGCCGAGGATGTTGACGTTAAGTCCTGAGTTAACGGCAAGCTTGTTTGCCGCCGCTGCCGTTCTGCCAACAAGGTCGGGCGCAGTTACAGAAAGTGAAGCTTCTTTGTCTGCGGTGTAGAGAAGAACCTTTCCGCTTTCGCTTGAAAGTAAGCTTCCCGACTTCGGGATTTGTGAGGTTACAATATTTCCGCTTCCTATAACTTCATAGTTAAGTCCCTTGTTCTTTATCTCATTCTGAGCATCCTTAACGGTTTTGCCCGTATAATCTGATATCGGTATTTCCATGGATGTAAGCTCTTCTTCTGTATACTGCGGCTCAATTCCGAGATAAGGCAGTACAACCGAGAGAAGATTGGATATGTAGGGTGCGGCAACAACGCTTCCGTATACGTTGGCAATAGAGGGCTCATCGACCATGATTATGGCCGCGATAACCGGATCGTCTGCAGGGGCGTAAGCAACGCAGGAACCAACGCGCAGAGAAAATTCACCGTTTTCATCGGGGGTGTCTCTCTTTTCCGACGTACCTGTTTTTGCGGCTACCGAATAGCCCTTGACGTACGCGTTTTTAGCACCGCCGTTACCTGCAACACCGTCGGCAAGTATCTTTGTCAGTGTTTCACAGGTCTCTGTGCTGATTATCTGTCTTTTTGCACTGTCATCGTATGAATATAAAATATTGCCGTCGTCATCAACAAGCTGACGTAAGATATGCGGAGTAACGAGGTAACCGCCGTTAGCAATTGTGCTTATAGCTGTTATCTGTTGAATAGGCGTTACCTTAAAGGTCTGACCGAAGGAGTAGACCGCAAGCTCAACCTGATTGAAGCCGTCAAGAGTATGGGTAATGCCAAGCGATTCGCCGGGAAGGTCTACACCTGTTTTTGCCCTGTATCCAAACGCTTCAAAGTATTTGTAAAACGTATCTCTGCCTATTCTTTCGGCAAGCATCATAAGAGTTGGATTGCATGACTGCTGAAGTCCCTCAACGAATGTGACCGAGCCGTGTCCCGTTCTTTTGTGGCAGTGAATAGGCGAGGAGTAACCCTCAACCTTATAGTGCCCGGGACAGTAAAATCTGTCTGTAAGCTTTACAACTTTTTCCTCAAGAGCTATCGCGGAAGTAATTACCTTGAATGTTGAGCCGGGCTCATAAAGGTCGTTGACCGCCTTGTTGTTCCACATCTCGTAAAGGAGATTCATATAAAGGTTGGAGTATTCTTGTGAATCGGGCAGATAACCTGAGCTCTCAAGTTCTTTTTGAAACTCTTCGTTCAATATCTTGGGATTGTTGCAGTCAAAGTCGGGATAGGTTGCCATTGCGAGCACAGCACCCGTGTCAACCTCCATAACGATACCTGTAACACGGTTTCTTGCACCTGCATTTTCGTATGCGGCTTCGAGCTGGTTTTCAAGCTCGTACTGTATTCTCATATCGATCGTTGACACGATATTCGTTCCGTTTTTCGCACTGATATAGCTTTCGTATTTATAAGGCATGTCGTTGCCCTGCGCGTCGTGGGCCGTTAAAAGCTTGCCGTCAATGCCCGTGAGATAATCGTCATATGTAAGCTCAAGTCCGTATTGCCCCTTGCCGTCCACGTTGGTAAACCCGAGAACGTGAGAAGCAAGGTCGCCGTAGCAATAAAAGCGCTGGCTTCCGATCGCAAGATATATCATCGACGAAAGGTCGTTTTGTACTATAAACTCCCTTACAAGATCGGCAGTTTCCTTTTCAACGTTATTTTTTATTGTTATATCACGCTTTTTGGGATTGTTGTTTATTTTTTCAAGAACAGAGTTATAGTCAATCTCAAGAATACGGGAGAGATTATCGGCAATAAGCAGCTTGTCGTCATAATCTTTTATTTTGCTGGGGTCGATAAAAACTCTCCACACGGTCGTATTTGTAACAAGCAGATTCATGTTCGTGTCATAAATCTTACCGCGGTTAGCTCTGACCGTTGTCTCACTCGTCATCTGATTTATGACCTCAGACTGATATTTTTCGTAATTTAATATCTGAAGATTGAACAATACAACAGAAACTATGGCAAACATAAGACAGATAAAGCCCACGATTATACGTGCGCGGAATTTTATCATGCTATGCTGTTTCGGGTAAGCCATACGCTTTTTCCTTTCATTCTCAAACGAGGATAATCTTGGGAAAATATTTCAAATAAACAAGCGAGAGTAAAGAGCTTGCGCATCCTTACCCTCATTGTTTTCCGTTATTTTATATCTATTTGACTTTGTGTGTATATATTCCGATTTTTATATATACTCAGTCTGATGCGCCGTCAACAACAGGCTCGGAATCTGCTTTGCTTAGCACTTCCACCTTATCTTCCTTGTCAAGGCTTATGTAATGCTTTGTTGCGTGCTTTTTGTCTATCATACCGTATTGATTGACAGCGATCTCTCTTATATATCTGAGATCGTCACGCTTTTCAAGCTCGAGAGTCAATTCATCTTCTCTCTCGATAAGCTTTTCAAGGGCACTGTTCATTTGTGTTGTTTCAAGCTTCATTTTGTTTATACTGACGGCGTTGACAACAACGAGCATGAACATACTCGTGATAAGCAGAGTAATGAGCAGACCGATAACAAGAGGGTATCTGTTAGCCGTTGATACGGCTATCGTGTTAAACTTGTCTCTTGTATCAAATCCGAGGATCGCCGGTATACGTGTGTGAAGCGCCTGAGGCTTTGTTGTAACTCTTTCGCGCCTTCTGGTAACGGCTGGTGTTTGTGTCACAGTGTTCGTTTTTTCGCGGGCCAAGTCAGAGCTTGTGCGGGGAATCGCACCTCTTTTTGCGATAACCTTTGCATCAGCCTCGGTAATCATATTCTTTTTCTTTTTGACCTTATTATATGTATTTGATGTCATCCGGGGCTGCCTCGCTTTCTTTGAAATTCTATATTTTTTCGATTATTCTGAGCTTCGCACTTCTTGATCTTGAATTTTCATCAAGTTCGTTTTTGCCGGGAAGAACAGGTTTGTGCGTAACGTGCTTTGCCATAGGCTTTTTGCCGCATACGCACACGGGAAAGTCGGGAGGACATGTGCATGGATTTACAAGCGATGAAAACAGATTTTTTACAAGCCTGTCTTCAAGCGAGTGGAAGGTTATAACGGCGAGGCGGCAGCCCGGCTTTAGTGCATCAACTGCGGCAATTATTGCCGGCTTGATTACACCAAGCTCGTTGTTCACTTCAATTCGAATAGCCTGGAATGTTCGTTTTGCGGGATGTTTTTCTGCGCCTCTGCCTCCGTCAGGCATTGCGCTTCTGATAATGCTGACTAATTCAAATGTAGTTTCGATTGGCTTTGTTTGTCTGGCTGCCTCAATTTTTGCCGCTATGCGCGACGCAAATCTTTCCTCGCCATACTCATATATGATTTTTTTCAGAGTGTCCTTAGAATAAGTATTGACTACGTCATACGCCGATATTCCCGAACCTTTATTCATTCTCATGTCAAGCGGCGCGTCGTGCATATACGAGAAGCCGCGCTCCGGAGTATCAAGCTGATAGGAGGAAACTCCAAGGTCGATCACCACGCCGTCAAGCGAGTTTATGCCGAGCGACTTAAGCGTAGATGCGAGATTTGAAAAATTCTCGTTTACAAATGTGACTCTGTCGATGTAGTCGTGCAGTCTGATTTCTGATGCCCTGATAGCATCGCTGTCCTGATCAAAGGCAATAAGCCTGCCACCATCGGGCATGCGCTTTAATATCTCAAGAGAATGTCCGCCGCCTCCAAGTGTGAGATCGGCGTATATGCCGCCTTTTTCGGGAGCCAGCGCATCAACGCTCTCCTTTAAAAGAACGGAGTAGTGTGAAAAGTTAATGCTCTCTGACATCTTTACCACTGAAGTGCGCTCATTTCATCTGCAAGCGCTTCGTTTGACATGGTTGAAATATTTTCTTCGAAGTTTTCTTCATTCCATATTTCTATATGATCGCCTGCTCCGATTATAAGCACGTTCTTTTCAAGATGAGCAAATTCTATAAGCTGCTTCGGCAGAACAACACGTCCCTGAGAGTCGGGAGAGCAGTCGTCTGCGCCAGAGAATAAAAATCTTTTGATTTTAGCGGTTTGCGTTCGTGGCAGGAGAGAGAGCTTTTCAACGATCATGTCGCGCGCCTGAGCAGTTATTATGTCAAGACAGCCTTCAACGTTTTGCATGACCATGAAATTATCGCCAAGCAGCTCGCGGAATTTAGCCGGTATAAAAAGACGGTTTTTGCTGTCTACCGTATGCTGATAGGTACCTGAAAATACGACCATGAGCACTCTCCTTTCTCCAAAAATATAAGAATCGCGGGGCTTTTACCATATAATGGTATGATTTCCACCATTTGGCGCCTAAATGCACCACTTATCACCACTTTGATTTAATTATAACTCACCTTCCCCAATTTTTCAATAGGTAAAACCGATTTTTTCTTAATATACGGCTCTGCAAATGTAAATATTTCGTGAACAAAAATCGAAGCTGAATATCTGTGCGTAAAAATTTCCCGGTTCTTAAAAAGCGGGTATTTAAAAATTAAAATATCAATTTGCACTACATTATTATAAGTTATTGATTTATGGAAAAAAGTGTGGTAAAATAATACAAGTTATAACAATGTGAATTAGTGATGGAGCTAAAGCCATGTTCAAGAGCGTTTTTACAAAATATATATCGGCAATCATACTGATACTGTTCGTAAGCTTTGTAATACTTGCAGCAGTTCTTTCGTCAACGATAAACGATTATGCCGAGGATGCAAAATCGGATTCTCTGGTGCAGGTTGCAAATACCGTGCTCGGTTTTATGTATACCCGCGACGGTAACGGACAGAATGCACTTGCAGTAAACGATTTCAACAAATACATCAGTGAGAAGGGCGAAATGCTTCGAAGCGTTATTTATGCGCTTGACGTATACACTGAGGATATCGATGCGTTTATTACCGATGCTTCGGGAAATGTATTACTTTCCAATTATGTTACGTCGGCATCTGCCTCCGAAGTTCCAAACATAAATAAAGTCCCTATGAAAATTGTTGACGAGGTAATAAAAAACGGCAGCTATACGGGAACTGATCTTATTGAAGGTAGTGCTAACACCAAGTATCTTATTTATGCGCTTCCGATACGCAACTATTCAAATCCCGCGTGCGGTGTGCTTTTCGTTTGCACGTCAAACTTTTCTATCCCCGAGCTTAACAGCAGTATGATAAACACGGTAATAATGTCATGCCTGTGGATACTTCTTGCAACCATGATAGCCGTTTATTTTATAAGCGAGAGAATAACGAGCCCGCTTAAGTATATGAGCCGCGCGGCAAAGAGCTTTGCACAGGGGCGCTTTGACGTAAGAGTTCCCGTTTCGGGTTATGACGAGATCTCCGAGCTTGCTGTAGCATTCAACACCATGGCGGCGTCTCTTGCTAACAGCGACGAATTAAGACGCTCGTTTCTGGCAAACGTATCGCATGACCTGCGAACACCCATGACCACAATTTCAGGCTTTATTGACGGTATAATAGACGGAACTATACCGCCCGAGAAGCACGAATACTATCTTGATATAATCAGAAATGAGGTAAGGCGACTCTCGCGCCTTGTCAGCTCGCTTCTTGATATAACGAGAATACAGGCAGGTGAGCGCAAATTCACAAAGTCCGCCTTTGACATATGCGAAATGGCGAGAGTAATACTCATAAGCTTTGAACAGAAAATAGAAGAAAAGAAGCTCGACGTTGAATTTGTCTGCGATAGTGATAAGATGTTTGCCTGGGCAGACAGAGATGCCGTATATCAGATTCTTTACAATATCTGTGATAACGCGGTCAAATTTTCCACACAGGGAGCAAAATACCGTATTACGATAAGCGAAAAGGCGAAAAAGCTTCACGTATCAGTCTATAACGAGGGGCAGGGTATAAAAGAAGAAGACCTGCCGTACGTTTTCGACAGATTTTATAAGAGCGATAAAAGCCGCGGACTCGATAAAACGGGAGTTGGACTTGGTATGTATATCGCAAAAACTATTATTGATGCGCATGAAGAAACTATCAGTGTAAAGAGCGAGTACGGAAAATACTGTGAATTTACATTCACACTCTCGTATATACGCGAAGCGGAAATAAAGAAAAGCAAGTAAACCTTACCCAAAGGAAGAATAGATAATGAAAAATCAGAAGACGTTATTTGAATGTGCAGAGTGCGGTGCATCGGCAACCAAGTGGTTTGGAAAGTGCCCTGTATGCGGAGAATGGAATACCGCCGTTGAGGTTGAACGGGAGCTTGAAAAAGCGGAAAAGACTGCGAAAATAAAGAGAGTGGCTCCGGCATATGAAAACACGGTGGTGAAATTTGACGAGTATGAGGTTAGCGCCACAAAGCGCGAAACTACGGGAATGGGAGAACTTGACCGTGTTCTTGGCGGCGGGCTTGTCCCCGGTTCAGTCGTGCTTCTGGCAGGTGAGCCGGGTATTGGAAAATCAACGCTATTACTCCAGATATGCAAAACCCTTGCCGGCGAGGGCAGAAAGGTCCTCTACGTTTCGGGCGAGGAATCGCGCGATCAGATAAAGCTTCGTGCAAAAAGACTCGAGGGCTTAAGCGAGGTTGAAAGCCTTTATCTTTTAACCGAGACCAACGTTTCAAGCATTAACGGGCAGGCAGATAAGCTATCGCCCGATATAATGATAATTGATTCGATACAGACAATATATAACGAGGGCATATCGTCAGCGCCGGGAAGCGTTGCTCAGGTGCGCGAGTGTGCGCTGTCCTTTATAACCAAGGCAAAAAACGAAGGTATATCTATGATAATCGTTGGGCATGTCAATAAAGAAGGCGGTATAGCAGGTCCTAAGGTGCTTGAGCATATGGTTGACGCGGTGCTTTACTTTGAGGGCGAAAAAATACGCTCGTACCGAATGATACGAGCGATAAAAAACCGTTACGGTTCAACCAATGAAATAGGTTTGTTTGAAATGACCGACTCCGGTCTTTGTGAAGTGCCAAATCCGTCAGAGATGCTTTTATCGGACAGACGAGAGGGTGTGTCGGGCAGCTGTGCAGTATGCGTTATGGAGGGGACACGCCCCGTTATCGCCGAGATACAGGCGCTTGTTACACCAACGTCGTTTCCGGCGCCGAGGCGTACAACGAACGGAGTGGACTATAACCGAGTATGCCTTATTATCGCGGTTCTTGAAAAGCGCCTTGGATTTAAATTCTATACCAACGACGTATATCTCAACGTTGTTGGCGGACTCAGGCTTGACGAGCCTGCAAGCGATCTTGCGATCGCGCTATCGCTTATATCGGGGGTGCGCGATATTCCCGTCGAGAGCGGTATTATAGCCGTTGGTGAAATAGGACTTGCCGGAGAGATAAGGGCAGTAAGCGAGATTGAAAAGAGAATATCTGAGGCTTCGCGCCTTGGCTTTAAAAAGATACTCGTTCCACATAAGAATATGGAAAAAGTAAAAACGCAAAAATATCCTGACGTAGAAATAATCCCGATAAAGAGCATTTTTGAAGCACTTGCATATTGCAAGTGATCACCCTACGTTGTTCTTAAAATCAATAACTGCATCTGATATTGAAGCGGCAAGCTTTCGCTGGTATGCGTTGTCGCATAGCATCGTACATTCATCTTTGTTTGAAATAAATCCGCACTCAACGAGTATGGAAGTGTTTTTCATGCGGTTAAGCAGATATATAGCCGAGCCTGCCTTCTTGCAATCGCGTGTGTTATCGTTTTGAAGGTCTTCTTTGACGGTATTTTTTACTATATCCGCAAATCTTTTGCTCATGTCATTTCCCGGCGAATACCATATCTGGAGTCCCTTGCAGACTTCTTGCGGAAACTTATTCATATGTATGCTTAAAAACAGAGCGTCTGGGTTGTTATTGGCGCATTCAAGGCGTTTTACGAGATCGGTCATTTTCTTTTTACCCTTGGGTGCATCTTCGCCGAGAGAGACGTCGTCCGTGCGCGTCATAATAACGTCGAAGCCAAATAGCTTCATATATGCGGCAAGCTTTTGGGATATTTCAAGATTAAGCTCTTTTTCAAGTCTGCCGTTTATACCGGTAGCTCCGCCGTCAACACCGCCGTGCCCGGCATCGATTATTATCTGCCTGACGTCTTTTGCTTGGGCAGAAGCAGTGGCGGCAAAGTCACTTCTGCCGATAACGTAACCCATGTATCCGAGAAAACCGGCTATAACGGCAAATATTGCGGTGAAAATAATAAATTCGCTTAAAAATCTTTTTCCTGCCTTACCTGACATATCTGTCCTCCAAAGTGTTTATATAAGATATTTATGTCACAAAGGGCATGATATATGCAAAAAGATACTTTAAAATAAGACTCTTGCATTTTGCAGAAAATGTAGTATAATAAAGAAAACGGAAAAAGAGGTCAATGTATGGCTGATAAAAATGAATTTCTCGAGTGCGGCAGAATAATAAACACTCACGGTGTACGCGGAAACGTTAAAATAGAATCATGGTGTGATTCGCTGGATGTATTCTGCGCGCTTAAAAAAATATATATTGAAAAGAAAAAAGAGCTTGTCGGATATGACGTTGTAAGTGCAAGTGAGCACAAGAAATGTGCGCTTGTAAAGCTTGAAGGCGTTGATGATATGGACAGCGCCATGCTTTTGAAAAACAAGACGGTATACGCGCGCCGCGAGGACATACCGATAGATGAAGACTCAGTTTTTATTGCGGATATGATAGGGCTTGACGTATACAGAAGCACAAACGGTGAAAAGCTCGGAGTGCTTGTCGACATTTTTGAGAGCGTTGCGTCGGATATATACGTTATCAAAACAGATCACGGACGAGAGGTGCTCGTTCCGGGTGTTGATGAATTTATAGACGAAATAGACGTTCAAAAGGGAATCATCATTTCTCCTATACCGGGAATGTTTGAAGACTGACGGAGGATATCATATTGCGTTTTGATATAATGACACTATTCACTTCCCTTGTGGACGGTGTGCTTTCCGAGAGTATAATCGGACGGGCACGGGCTGCAGGGCTTGTTGAAATAAATACTCACGATATACGGGATTATTCGGAAAACAAGCACAGGCGTGTTGACGATACACCGTATGGGGGCGGAATGGGCATGCTTATGAGCCCCGTTCCGATATACAATTGCTACCGGGCAGTGCTTGATACTATGAGTCAAAAGCCTGATATGCGCCGCAGAGTCATATATATGTCTCCGCAGGGAAGCGTACTTACGCAGGATAAGGCAAGAGAGCTTCTTGGATATGATAATATAGTTATACTGTGCGGGCATTACGAGGGTGTTGACCAGCGTATTATAGACGAGATAGTTGACGAGGAGATATCGATAGGAGATTACGTGCTGACGGGAGGAGAGATCCCCGCATGCGTGCTTGTCGACTGTGTTTGCAGAATGATAGACGGAGTGCTGTCGGATGCAGAGTGCTACGAGCTTGAGAGCATAGCATCGGGTATTCTCGAATATCCGCAGTATACAAGACCGTACGATTTCAGGGGCAGGCTTGTGCCCGACGTGCTTTTAAGCGGTCACCATGCAAATATCGAAGCCTGGAGGCAGGAAGCGGCGCTTGAAAAAACACGAAAAGCACGCCCAGATCTGCTTGATAAGGCTAAAGGAAAGGAGAAATAAGCTTTTGGACAATAACCCTAACAAGAAGAAAAAAAGCTTGTCTGATTATATAAGAAGCAGTGCGATAATATCTTTTCTCATGTTTATCGCAAATTGGGTATACGATAAGCTTGAAAGCGGTTTCTGGGGACGTATAGCAACGTCTTATGACAGCGAGAATATTGCTTCTCAGAACAGCGGAATATGCACTCTTTTCAAAAAAATAAAGTGGTCTGAAAGAGTATCGCGACCGCTGAAGCAATTTATAGCGAAAAGTATAGAACAAAGCTTTGTTTTATCTAAGATATCTTATTTTACCGATACGATACTTTATTCTGCATGCAAGGTTCACGGAGTTTTCTTCGTGTCCTTCGGGCTTTATATAGAAATCGTTTTCTTCATTAAAATGGCGCTATCGGGCGATGGATTTAACGGACTTGATTATACTGCCGTGCTTATCGGAGCCGTGCTTATAATAATGGCGCTTCCTCTTATATTTTCAAACCAGACACTTGCCGATGCGCTCAAGGAAAGCCGCATCATGTCTGTTGTGATATTTGATATAATCGGAGCATCACGTGAAAGCTTTTCCAAAAACGTTACCCGAAAGGATCATCTTTATACTCCCTTTATAATCGGCATGGTCCTCGGACTTTTAACCAGTTTAACAGAGCCGTTATACGTTATACTCGGAATAATAGGACTTATTGGCGCGTATACGGTACTGATCATACCCGAATTTGGAATTTTTCTTATCGCAGTAGCCGCGCCGTTTTCGCCCACTATGGTGCTTGCGCTGTTGACCGTTTACGTTGCTCTTTGTTTCACACTAAAGCTTTTATGCGGCAAAAGATCTGTCAAGTTCAGTCTGCCTGATGCTATGATAGCCGTTTTTGCCCTGCTCACACTGCTTGGAGGAGTCGTTTCTCCTGATCCGGCAGGAAGTATCAAGCCGGCGCTTATATATACGGTGTTTATTCTGGGCTATTTCCTTTGTGCAAATCTTATAAGAACGAAGGCGTGGCTTAACAAATGCTTGTACGGCATGACTTTATCGCTTTTCGGAGTATCTTTATTCGGAGTTGTGCAATACGTTTTCGGGCTTGGTGCAAATACGTGGCACGATGAAAAAATGTTTTCTGATATTTCAGGACGAGTGGTTTCAACGTTTGAAAATCCAAACGTGCTTGCGGAATACCTTATAATGCTTATACCGCTTGCACTTGCACTAACTCTGATATCTGCAGGCAGAAGCATAAAGGCCGGCGCTCTTTTAACACTTGCAGCTTCGCTGTTATGCCTTGTATTTACATGGTCAAGAGGCGCGTGGCTCGGATTTTTGTTCTCAACTGTGGTATTTCTTCTCATATACAGCAAAAAGATATTTGCACTTTTCGTTTCATGCACAGTGCTGATACCGTTTTTACCGTTTGTTCTGCCAGACTCTATTATAAACAGATTTTCGAGTATCGGAAACCTTGCCGATACGTCAACGTCATACCGCTTCAATATATACAGCGGCGTTATAAGAATGCTTGACGATTACTGGCTGTCGGGAATAGGAACAGGTCTTCCTGCTTTTTCGCAGGTATATCCTAAGTATTCTCTTTCGGGAATAGAGTCGGCACCCCACTCGCACAATCTGTTTTTACAGATAATTACCGAGCACGGAGCTATCGCTCTTATAGTTTTTCTTCTTATAATCCTTTTGTACACTCAAAGCGTGTTTACGTTCTCAAAATACGAAACCAGAAAGACGAAGCTTACGGCAAGTGCATTGATGTGTGGCATTTTTGCCATTCTGGTGCAGGGCCTTACCGATTACGTATGGTATAATTACCGCGTATATCTTATCTTCTGGCTTGTTATAGGAATGACAACGGCTATACGAAGATGCCACAGATCAACACGCACATAAAATATGGAAAGGAAGCTTATATATGCAACAGATAAACAAAAAACGCAGATTTAATATAATTGACCTTCTTATATGTGTTATAATACTCGTTGTTATAGCATTTGCCGCATATATCTTTGTATTCAGCGGTGCTTCTTCAAATGAAACCACGTCAAATACTGTAAATATTCAGTATACACTTGAAGTTAAAGCCGAGCGCGACGAGCTTATTTCTCACGCAGAGAAAAACGTTGGCAAGGCAATGGTTGAGGGCACGTCAAAATACAATCTTGGTCAGGTCGTTGATTTTTATTATTCGGGATCGAAGTATTCTGCCTGGGACGCTGAAAGCGGAGAATCCGTTGCGGCAGATTATCCTGAGCACTCGGATCTTTCGTTCGTTGTTAATGCTACGGCAGAAAAAAATCCTGCTAACGGAAGGTACAGTATAAACGGCTTTGACATATCGGTTGGCACACTTGTATACGTTCGCCTTCCCGATTATACCGGAACATCATATTGTACTCAGATAACAGAGCTTAAATAAGCAGTCTGTGAAAGGAGAATAAACAATGTCAAATAAAACAAAGGTCCGTTTTAACGGAATAGATCTTCTGATAATAATCGTATTTATCGGCTGCCTGATCGGCATTGCTCTGCGCTATCAGGTTGTTGACGTAATAAAGAACGCAGGCGACGTGCAAAGCGCTGAAATTTCTTTCTATCTTGCAGATATCAAGGAAACCAGCGAGGAGTTTTTTGCAGAGGGTGACGTGTTTTATATAACCTCAACAGGCGATCGACTTGGAGAACTTCAGGGAGGATTTGTATTTGAGCCTGCTGAAGATTTTAATATGACAAGCACGGGACAGTATGTGAAAAGTGCATCTGCCACAGGAAGAAGCGATATGCGCGGAGTTATAGAGGGTAAAGGTATTTTTTCAAGCGAGGGATTTCTTCTTAATAATACCAAATATATAGCTCCTGGAAGCGAGCTCTCCATACAAAGCGGAAAGATTCTTGTAACTATAACTGTAACTGATATTACCCAGGTGTCATAAAGTGGCAGATTTTTGTCAAAATGTTGTATAAATCGATTAATCTTTGATTTTTTTTGGTGAAAACGGATATAAAATTTCTATTGATTTATGTATGATTTTTTGGTATACTCTTTAGTATAGAGTTGTTATTTAAAAATCAGCTACATAATTATTATATATTCGTTACAGACAAGAAAGTTAGAAAGGACAAAGCATTATATGAAAACACGTGAGGTTACAATCCAGAATACCTATGGTCTGCACGCAAGACCGGCAACCTTCTTCATACAGAAGGCAAACTCCTATAAGAGTTCCATTTCCGTAACCAAGGATGATAAGCGTGTTAATGCGAAAAGTCTGCTCGGAGTTCTTTCCCTTGGAGTTGTTAAGGGAATGACGGTAACACTGTCTGCCGACGGTCCTGATGAGGATGAGGCACTTGAAGGCCTTGCGGAGCTTATAGACTCCTGCTTCGGCGAATAAGTATGCTCTGCCGCGGATAACCGCGGCAGTTTTTGACTCGGACGAGGCGGTCTTTTTGCCTGTAGCTAAAAACCGTTCTTTGTCCGTTTTTTGTTTACTCCCAATTACCATTTGTGTTCCTGCGCAACATGATCGTACATTTTGCAGAGCGGGGCCTTGGTCCCGCAGCTTCAAACGTCGAAAAATGCACGATACGGCTGGAGCAACCCCAGTCCTACAGTGGATTTTTCCGTGCATTTACAGTGGGAACATTTTGCCGAATTGGGATTTTGTTTAAAGTAACAAATATTCGCGCAGAATATTTTATTATGAGAGAAAGAGAGGGACGGTTATGGCAGAAGAGTTCATCATGCTTAAAAAGTCAGAGCTTCTTGAAAAAGCGCTGACGCTACCTCTTTCTCCCGGCGTGTATATTATGCGTGACAAAAACGCAAAGGTTATATACGTTGGCAAATCGCGTGCCCTCAAAAACCGCGTTTCGCAGTATTTCCGAGACTCTCAAAAGGATATAAAATGCGAGCGTATGGTCGCGTCCGTTGCTAATTTTGATTATATTATCACAGACGGTGAAATGGAGGCGCTTACCCTTGAAAACAGCCTGATAAAGCAGTATAATCCCAAATACAATATCAGACTCAAGGATTCCAAATCCTATCCGTATATTAAAATAGACATGAACTCACCCTATCCGAAAATAACGATGACTCGCCGACGCATGAGCGATAATGCTAAATACTTCGGCCCGTATTCGAGTGCTTCTGCCGTGTATTCTATCATACAAACGATACAGAAGTCCTTCGGCGTGGCGTCATGCTCAAAGGAGTTCCCGAGAGATATAGGCAAGAGCAGACCCTGCCTTAACAGTCACCTTGGCTTTTGTATGGCTCCGTGCACAGGAAACGTATCACCGGAGGAATACAAGGCGGTATTTAATGAAATAATAACTTTCCTAAAGGGCTCGTACAAAGAAGCTGAAGCATCTCTCAGGGGCAAAATGGAGGAGGCTGCCGAAGAGCTCAGATTTGAGGCGGCGGCACGCTACCGCGACCGTCTGAATGCGCTTGGAAGCTTATGGCAGAAGCAAAAGGTGGTTGGCGCGCCCGAGCTTGAAGAGGACGTTATCTCGGTTTTTGAAGGCGATACGTGCTCGTCACTTTCGGTATTCTTTGTTCGTGACGGCAGAGTTGTTGACATCGAAAACCATATATTCAATGCCGATCAGATATTAAATAGCGAAACGATCACTTCGTTTTTGTGCGCGCTTTATATGAAACGCGAGTATATACCCAAAGAAATACTGATCTCCTATCCGCTTGGTGAGGAAGAAGTTAAGACTGTCGAGGACTTTCTGACAGGCAGAGCGGGCGAGCGTATATATATCCATATACCTCAAAAGGGCGAGAAAAAGGCGCTTTGCGATATGGTGTACGAAAACGCGCTTATGAGCGCAAGGCTTTACGAAAAGCAGTATGAGCACGATAATTCCGTACTTGTAAAGCTCGCATCTCTGTTAGCACTTGAGGTGGTGCCGGAACGTATAGAGGCATGGGATATATCAAACTTCGGAAACGATAATATAACGGCAGGAATGATAGTCTGCGAGGGCGGAAAGCTTAAAAAAAGCGACTATCGTACGTTTAAAATATCTTCAGGTCTTCAGGACGATTACGGCGCTATGCGCGAGGCGATTTCAAGAAGACTTGCTCACCTGAGCGATCCCGAGGGATCGTTTGCTTCGATACCCGATCTTATACTTCTTGACGGCGGACGGGCGCACGTGTCGGTCATCCGTGAGCTTATAGACGGACTTGGGCTTGATATACCCGTGTTTGGTATGGTCAAGGACGAGCATCATAAAACGCGCGCGCTTACAGACGGTGAAAACGAGATTGCCATAGCCAGAGAGCAGCACGTGTTCGTATTTATTTATAAAATTCAAGAGGAAGTGCATCGCTATTCTCTTGCGCGAATGGAAAACGCAAAGAGAAAAACACTCAAAACTTCAACTCTTGAGGATATTGCCGGTATCGGAAAAACCAAGGCGAAAAGACTGCTTGCGCACTTCAGAAGCCTTTCTGCAATAAAAAAGGCGGGAGTTTATGAGCTTTCGCAGGTTACGGGCATATCACAAGCCGACGCTGAGCGCATCGTGCTTCACTTTTCTTCTGATCGAAAGGATAAATAAAAATGAGAATAATAACAGGAATTGCAAGAGGGGTTAAGCTTCAGACTCTCGAGGGCGATGCTACGCGTCCGACGGCAGAGCGTGTTAAAGAAGCGCTTTTCAGCATGATACAGTTTGAGCTTGAGGATGCGCACGTGCTTGATCTGTTTGCAGGAAGCGGTCAGCTTGGGCTCGAAGCGCTCAGCCGCGGAGCAGAAAGAGCGGTATTTACCGATATTTCAAGCGAAGCAACTGCTATAATAAAGGCTAACGCACAAAAAACACGGCTTTTTGAAAAATGCCGTGTGCTTACAATGGATTATAAGGACTATATCCGTGCGGCTAAGGATAAGTATAAATTTGACTTCATCTTCCTTGATCCGCCGTATGCAATGAAGCTTATACCAGACGTGCTAAGAAAAATTTATGATGCTGATATATTAAGCGAAGACGGTGTTATAGTGTGCGAAAGCGAGGACGGTGAGGTTTTCACGGATGATAAGCTTCGGTCATGTTATGAGATAATAAAAGAAGCAAGATACGGAAGGATTTACCTGACTCTTTTAAAAAGAAAGATTTAAGTAAAAGGAAATATAAAATGAAAACTGCACTTGTGTCCGGAAGCTTTGATCCGCTAACAGTGGGGCATCTTAATATAATACAGCGTGCATCGGTTATGTTTGATAAAGTTTACGTTACGGTGTTTATAAATGCTGATAAGACTCCTCGCTTTGACGTGTCAGCGCGCCTTGAAATGCTAAGGGTAGCCTGCAAACACCTTGATAACGTAATATGCGATACAAATGACGGTATGCTGGCAGACTACTGTAAGGAAAAAGGTATACAGACGGTAGTCAAAGGCGCGAGAAACGCAGCCGACTTTGAATATGAAGTGAAAATGGCGCACTTTAACCGTGAGCGCAATCCCGAGCTTGATACGGTGATCCTGCCTGCTGAAGCAGGACTTGAATATATAAGCTCAACGGCACTTTATGAGAGAATAAAATCAGGAGAGGACTTAGGTAAGTATCTGCCTGACGGTGTTGCTGATATTATAAAAAAGTTAATATAAAAAACGGCACAGCCAGATAGCTGTGCCGTTTTTGTATAAAATCAGTTGTGTAAAAGCTCAAACTTGTAGCCAACGCCCCATACGGTGCGAAGAGTCCACTTGTCTGATACGCCCTCAAGCTTTTCACGCAGACGCTTTACGTGAACGTCAACAGTTCTTGAGTCGCCGAGGTAATCAAAGCCCCATACCTTGTCGAGAAGCTGATCGCGAGTGAAAACTCTGTCGCAGTTTGAAGCCAGGAAAAAGAGAAGCTCGAGTTCCTTCGGGGGAATATCTACACTCTTGCCGTTAAGCTTGAGCTCGTATTTTTCAAGGCTTATTTCGATGTTATCGAATTTTATTACCTCAAATTCATTTTTGTTGTCGTGTGAGTTGCAGCGTCTGAGTACCGCTTTAACTCTGGCGGAAAGCTCTTTCGTTTCAAAGGGCTTGACGATAAAGTCGTCAGCTCCAAGCTCAAGGCCGAGAACCTTGTCGAATACCTCGCTCTTTGCAGTTAGCATGATGATCGGCTTGGAGGAGATTTCTCTTATCTCGCGGCAGACCTGATTTCCGTCCTTCTTGGGAAGCATAAGGTCGAGAAGTACCAGATCAGGCTCAAAGGTTTTAAAAGCAATAAGACCCTGTTCACCGTCATTTGCCGTTTTTACCTCGTAACCTTCATTTTCAAAATACATTCTGAGAAGATCGCAGATATTAAGATCGTCGTCAATAACAAGAATTTTTGTTGCCATTTGTTTTTCCTTTCTTTTTTGTATCTATGATAGTGCAAATTGTTAACTTTGACAAAAACATGCCTATGTTCATATTGTACCATGCTTTGAAATAGTTGTCAATAGAGGTGTTTGAAATTACCGTGAATATCGGGTGAACTCGCGGTGAAATATATGCGAATAAGTTAAAATAAATAATAAAAGGAAGAAAAAACGTTAAAAAATGTTGTTTTGTATATTGATTTTGTTTTAAAATTATTATATAATATAATGAATATCAAAACGATTGCCAAATTGGAGGACTAAAATGAAAAAGATCATTAGAGGACTTGTTTTGGCAGTTGTAATTGTTTTGATGCTTGGCGCGTGCGCCGAAAAGCAAGATGAAGATATCTTTGCGCTTCCTGAGTATATAATGCATGCGGGAGGTGTTATGAATGACGGGCGCACGGAAACTAACAGTATCGATGCTTTAAACACCTCGTATGAAAACGGTCATTATTGGGTAGAGCTTGATTTTAACCAAACAGCGGACGGCACGTGGGTGTGCTTGCACGATTGGGATGCATTTTACAGTTTTGGGGTTACGGGAATGAAGATTCCCGATTCACAGACCTTTGAGCAACATCGCAAGTCGGCATACGGGTATGAGACCCCAACGCTTGACGTGCTTATACAATGGATGGAGAAGCATCCGAGTGCTGTGATCGTAACCGACGTTAAGGAGAACAATCAGGGCTTTGCGCGATATGTCAGCGACAATTATCCGCAGATGAAAAACCGCTTCGTGATACAGATATATAACCGTGATGAATATCAGGTGATGGCAGAGAGCGGATTTGAAAGAATAATTTATACGCTTTACAGGGAGCTTCCCGAAAAGCGTTACGATACAGAGCTTTTGGAAAGCTTTATCGTGGGCTCTGAAAAGCTGATCGCACTAACGTATGCTGGTTATCGAGAAAACGGGGAAGACATATCGGCGGTCTGCGCACTTGATATTCCCGTTTATATACACACGATAAACGATCTTTGCGATCAGTCTTATTGGCGTGAGCTTGGAGCTTTCGGATTTTACAGCGACTATATTGCTGATACTGAAAAGTGATATATATTTAAAAATAGAAATTTTGAATATTAACATAATAGAATAAAGGAGTTAATTTGATATGAAACTCGGTATAGTGGGGCTTCCAAACGTAGGAAAGAGTACACTTTTCAATGCGC